>JBEPYA010000079.1:0-4744 GCA_041641615.1 Salinigranum sp.
TCGGCCCCCAGCGTGAGGCCCGTCTCGGCTGCGAGTCGCGCGACGGGACCGGCCCGTCCGGTCGCCTCGTGCGCGGCACCGAGCGGATCACACAACGCCCGCGCGGCGAGGCGTTCGTCGTAGTGGGCGGCGCGCTCGGCGAACCGGCCCGCGGCGAGGAGGAACGCGCAGGCGTCGCCAGCGTAGGTGCGAACGACGCCGCCAGCGCGGGTTCGAACGACATCGGCGTCGCGTTCGGTCAGCGCTCCGACAACCGTCGCGCGGCAGTCGGCCGACGCGGCCAGGTCGCCCCCTCCCGGACAGCCGTCCGCGTCGACGTGGAGTTCGGTGTCGGGAGCGGTGTGGGTGCCGGCCGGCGTCTCGAAGGAGACGTCACACGAACACGCCGCCTCGGACTCGGTTCCGAAGAGCGCCCGCGAGCGGTCGACGAGCGCGGTGAGGAGCGTCATAGGCCGGGGTGGACCCGTCTTCGTATTTGAACGTTCGCAGGACACGAGAGAGAAAGTTCAGACACGAGGGCGTCGGAGCGAGACGCTCAGAGGGCGACGGAGCGACGCTCGGCGTCGGTCGGGGTCCCCGCGGCAGATGGCGTTCCCGGTCGGGTCGTCTCCTCCTCCGGTTCGGCGTGGCCGGCCACACGGACGCGGACGCCGACCTCACCGCCCCGTCGAACGAGCGTCAGTCGAAGCGTGTGTCGTCCGGGCGGGAGGACGAGCGGGCGCTCGCCGACGAAGAACCGAACGCGCGCGTCGAGCCGTCGTGGAGGACGGTCGGCGACGCGGTAGCCGACCGTCGTCGCCGGCTGTCGGGAGTCGTTCGGGAGCCCCCCGACCGAGAGATACCTGGCGCGGGCGTCCGCGAACCCGCCCGACGGGAGCGTAACCACCACCGTCCGGCTCGCACCCCGTTCGCCCGACGGAACCGGGTCGTCGGCCGCAACGAGAGCGGCCGAGACGTCCGACAGTCGAGTGGCCGTCGCATCGAGCCGCGCGGCGGTTCGGTCGGTTCGAGCGTCCTCGACGGCCGGCAGTGACGCACCGAGTAGCGCTGTCGCGACGACGACCGTGAGGAGGGTTCGGACCGCCGTCACAGCGCGTCCCGGAGTCGCGTGACGAGCGACGACTCGCGGGGCTCGGTTCGAGCGTCGTCGAAAACGCCCGAGGGCGGCTGACCGACGTCGGCATCGACACCGCCGTTCCTGTTGCGATCGGCGGTCGGGCCGTCCGACTCCGTGTCTCGTCCCTGATCAACCGGGCCCTCGTCGTGCGGTCGGTCGGGGACCCGGTCGTCCGTCGGTGGGGCCCGCTCGACGACGAGCCCGTCGTCAGCGTCGAACACGTGGGCCTCGACCGCCTCGGCCTTCGCGAGCGCCAGCGTCGCCTGGCGTTCGACGTCCTCGGTGACGCTGTCGACGCCGCTGAGATAGCCACGTACCGCCTGCGTCGTCGCGTCGAGGGTGTCGAGTCGCGTTTCGACCGCGTCGAGCCGTTCCTCGACGGTGGTGAGTCGTCTCTCGACACTGGCGGCGTCGGCGAGGTTCGCGAGGTCGGTCTCCCCGTCGGTGACCGCCCGTTCGACCGCTTCGAGCCTGGTTCGGAGGTCGTCGGTCATGCGAGCCGGTGGCCGCCTCCTCGGATAAAAAGACTCGGTGGGGGGGCGGACGCACAGTGAGTCGTGAAACACCGAAAATACCATACACTGATAGGTTTTCCACTGACGCATGCAGTCCGTCCTGATCGGCGTCGGTCAGGCGGGCGGAAAGCTCGTCAGCGCCCTCCAGGCGTTCGATGCTGACGAGGACCACGGTTCCGTCCGCCGCGCGGTCGCGATCAATACCGCCTCGGCCGACCTCCGCGCGCTCCCCGCGTCAGTAGAGTCGCTCCTCGTCGGACAGTCCCGCGTCTCCGGCCACGGCGTCGGCGGCGACAACGAACTCGGCGCGCAGGTGATGCGCGAGGACCGAGAGGAGGTACTCGACGCCGTCACCGTGGACTCGGCGACGGAGGCCGTCTTCGTCGTCGCCGGGCTCGGCGGCGGCACCGGGTCGGGGGGTGCGCCGGTCCTCGTCCAGGAGCTGAAACGCGTCTACGATTCCCCGGTCTACGCCATCGGCGTCCTCCCCGGGCGGGACGAGGGAGCGCTGTACCAGCTGAACGCGGGTCGGTCGCTGAAGACGCTCGCGCGCGAGGCCGACTCGGTCCTCCTCGTGGACAACGACGCCTTCCGTCGAGCGGGCGACAGCCTCGGGTCGGGCTACGGACGCATCAACGAGGCCATCGCGCGCCGACTCGGACTCCTGCTCGCGGCGGGCGAGGTCGACACCGGGTACGGCGTCGCCGAGTCGGTCGTCGACGCGTCGGAACTCATCAACACTCTCCGGGAGGGAACGCTCGCGACGGTCGGCTACGCGGACGCGTCGGCCGCGCGCGACGCCGACGAGAACGTCAACGTCGTGACGAGTACGACCCGCCAGGCGCTTTTGACCGGGACGGCCATCGAGGTTGACAGCGCCGACGCGGCGCTCGTCGTCGTGGCGGGGCGGCCAGAAGCCATTCCGCGGAAGGGCGTCGAGCATGCGCGACGCTGGGTCGAAGAGGAGACCGGGTGCATGCAGGTCCGCGGCGGCGACTTCCCGGTCGCCTCGGAGAAGGTCGCGTCGCTCGTCCTGTTGAGTGGCATCGAGCGGACGGCGCGGGTGGAGTCGTTCTTCGAGCGCGCGCGCGAGGCGGCGAGCGGGGGTGGGCGCGACTCCGACGCGTCGGGGGCAGCGTCGGACCGGAAAGAGTCGGCGGCCGACCGGTGGGCCGTCGACGAACTCGACGACCTGACCTGACTGACCCGCTCTCGACGGCGGGCCGTCCGGAGGAGCCGCTACTGTCGGACGAGGCTCGCGCCGTCGAAGTCGGTTCGGGTGTAGTCGAGCTCCATCAGGTCGAGGATGGTGGGCGCGATGTCGAACAGGTCCGCGTCCTCGATGGCGACGTCGCGGTCGTCGACGATGAGCGTCGCGTTGTCGAACGAATGCATCCCGTTGCGCGGACCCTGTGCGAACACCGACTCCTTGTCCTTGAAGCCGGACTTGAGGTCGAAGCCGTGGTTCGGGACGACGACGAGGTCCGGGGCGATATCGTCGTGGTCGCCGCGGAAGGCCTCTTCCTTCTCGACGACCTGCGCGGCGACCTTCTTCCCGTCCGGGCCTTCCCACGCTTCCAGTTCGGTTTTGAGTTCGTCGCGGACGGCCTCGTACTCCTCCCGGGGGACGGAGCCCCGCGGCTCGCGCCCTTCGAGGTTGACATAGAAGCGCCCGGGGATGAGCGAGTACGCCCGGGTGTCGTCGGAGATGTCGTCGAGTTCCTCGTGGTCGTCGTCGTACGAGAGCCAGCCGTTCTCTTCGAGCCAGGCGTTGCAGTTGACCTCGTGGTCGAGCGAGGTGAAGCCGTGGTCGGAGGCGACGACGAGCGTCACGTCGTCGGGGAGCATCGAGCGGATCTTCCCGATGTACTCGTCGACCTTGCGGTAGAATTCGAGGAAGAGTTCGCGGTTCTCCTCCTTCAGCCCCTCGGTGTCGCCGGCCGCACCGGGTGAGAGGCGCTCGTAGTCCTTGAACAGGAAGTGGTTCACTCGGTCCGTCGTCATGAAGACTCCGAAAAAGAGGTCCCAGTCGTCCTCCTGGATGTAGTGGCTGAACGCCTCGAACCGCGCGTCGATGGTGCGGTGGGCGTCGTCCATGAACTCGCTTTTGTCCTCCTGGTGGCCGAGTTTGGCGTTGACGTCGATGGCGTAGTCGATGGACTGGAGGTAGCTGGCGAAGTCGTCGGGGTACGCCGCCTTGTCGACGGAGGGCGAGAGGAAGCCCGAGACCATCCGCTGGACGTTCCGCTGGGGCGGGAACGTGACCGGGACGTTGAACACGGTGGCGTCGCGGCCGTCCTGGCTGACGCGGTCCCACAGTCGGGTGGCCTGGACGTCACGCCCCATCGGGACGTACGTGTCGTACGAGCCGACCTCTCTGTCCTGAAAGCCGTAGACGCCGGTCTCGCCGGGGTTCACGCCGGTGGTGAGTGCGGGCCAGCAGGCGCTGGATTCGGGCGGGACGATGCTGTCGATCGGGCCGGCACTCCCCTCGTTGATGAGCGAGGCGACGTTGGGGAACTCGTCGGGGTGCTCCGAGAGGAGCGTGAACGGAACCCCGTCGATTCCGATGAAGGCGACGCGCGGGTTGTCGGTTCCGCGCAGTCGGTCGAACAATCCCATACCCGTCTATTCCGAGGGGGGCCCCAAGAAGCTTCTTTTCCCGTGACGTGCTTGCGGAGACCTCGGAGAGACGGTGGAGAGCGCCGGGTTTTCCGAACGGAGGGCGACGAACTGCCCGAGCGACAGGATAGATGGAGTCGAACGACGCGAGGACCGCGCAGGGAACGGACGCGGAGGAGAAGGCGTGAGACGTAAAGTCCGATTCCCTGTCCGGTGAGACGGGTCGAGTCTCTGTCCGGTGAGACGGGTCGAGTCTCTGTCCGGTGAGACGGGTCGAGTCTCTGTCCGGTGAGACGGGTCGAGTCTCTGTCCGGTGAGACGGCGAGAGACCGCGCGGGGCACGGACACGGTGACCCGCACCCTCAGACCTCCCCAGCCGATTCGCTCGCGGACGGAGCCGCGAGCAGGTCCCTCGCGCGCTCACTCGCTCACGATCGATCGCTCGTTCAGCGCGCGCCGACCGCCGACAGGATGCGGTGGCGCGTGGCGT
>JBEPYA010000079.1:4754-15064 GCA_041641615.1 Salinigranum sp.
CGCGACTCACGCGCGAGGGATGAGCGAGTGAGCGAATCGGCTGGGGAGGACGTGGCCTTACCGCCCTAGGGACCGCGCGGTCTCGGTGCTGTCTGTGCCTGTCGTCACCGCACCGTTTCTCTCGGAGTACTCACGAGACGACCGCCGGAATCCCCGGCATCGTACACGACGAGCGTCGAAGGAGCAAAGTCCGACCCGCAAGTAGAACAGGTGTGAAAGAGTACCAGCAGAAGCAGCTGTTGGAACGCGTCAACCGGGAGGGCGCGACCGTCGGCGCGGACATCCCCGACCGCATCACCGTCCAGGGGGAGGAGGTGAACCTCCGGGAGTTCGTCTTCGAGATCAAACGCCGCGACACCATCCCGCCCGGCGAGCATGACCGGGTCGAGCGCGCGAAGAAGAACCTCCGCCGCGAACGACTCCAGCGCGTCCAGCGGATCGAGCGAAACGAGGTCAGCTACGAGGAAGGAGTGGAACTCGTCGAGAGCGTCATCGGCATCGACCGGGCGCTGAACGCCCTCGAACAGCTCCGGCCGGCCGACCTCGAACGCGAGGCGAAGGCCCAGCACGCGGCCGATCAGAAGCGCTGGATGAAGTTCCTCAAGCAGGCGCTGGGACGAGAGGACAAGAACAAACCCAACCGACGATGAGCCGAAACGACGAGATCGCGAGCCTGTTCGAGGAGTTCGCCGACCTGCTGGAGGCACAGGACGTCTCGTACAAGCCCAGCACGTACCGCCGGGCGGCCGAGAACATCCGCGAGCATCCACGGCCCATCGAGGAGGTCGCCGCCGAGGGCGAGAAGGCCTTAGAAGAGATCGACGGCGTCGGCGACGCCATCTCCTCGAAAATACTCGAGTACTTCGAGACGGGCGAGATCGAGGAACTGGAGGAAGCCCGCGCGGACCTCCCGGTCGACATGGCCGGACTCACCCGGGTCGAGGGCGTGGGGCCGAAGACCGTCGGGACGCTGTACGAGGAGCTAGGGATCGAGACGCTCGACGACCTCGAATCCGCGGCCCGGGAGGGAAAAATACAGGAGGTGAAGGGATTCGGAAAGAAGACCGAGGAGAACATCCTCGACAACATCCCCTTCGCCCGGGAGTCGCGGGAGCGGTCGCTCCTGGGGGACGCCCGCCCGGTCGCGGACGACCTGCTCGACTACCTCCGGGGACGCGAATCAGTCGTCGAGGCGGAGGTCGCCGGCTCCATCCGGCGGTGGCGCGAGACGGTCGGCGACATCGACGTGCTGGTCGCCTCCGACGACGCAGAGCGCGTCGTCTCGGCCTTCACCGACTGGGACAGCGTGACGGGCGTCATCGAGTCGGGGACGAAGAAGGCGGCCGTCCGGGTCGACGGCGAGCGGGTCGACCTCCGCGTCGTCGTCCCCGACGAGTACGGCGCGGCGCTGCAGTACTTCACCGGGAGCAAAGAGCACAACGTCACCCTCCGGAACCGGGCCATCGCCCGCGACCTGAAGATGAACGAGTACGGCGTCTTCGACGTCTCGGAGGTGGAGGACCCCGACGCCGGCCAGCGCGTCGGCGAGCGGGTCGCCGGGAGGACCGAAGAGGAGATGTACGAGGCATTGGACCTCGCGTGGATGCCGCCCGAACTCCGAGAAGACACGGGCGAAGTCGACGCGGCGGCCGACGGTGAGTTACCGGACCTCGTCACCACGGAGGAGATCGGCGGCGACCTCCACACCCACACGGACTGGTCGGACGGCCGCGCCACTCTCGAAGAGATGCTCGCGGGTGCCGAGGAGCGGGGCTACCGCTACCACGCCGTGACCGACCACGCGACCGGCTCGGGAATGGTCGGCGGCGTCGGGCTCTCGGACGAAGAACTCGAAGAACAGGCGGCCGTCGTCGCCGACGTGGCCGACGGTTTCGAGATCGAAGTGTTCCACGGCGTCGAGGCGAACATTGACGCCGATGGCGGCCTCTCGGTGGGGGAGGGCCTCCTCGACGACCTAGATATCGTGATCGCCTCGCCGCACGCGGCGCTGGACCAGGGACGCGAGGAGGCGACCGCACGGCTCGTCGAGGCGATCGAGCACCCGGCGGTTGACGTCCTCGGCCACCCGACCGGTCGGCTGTTGAACCGTCGGCGGGGGATGGAACTGGACTACGAGCGCATCGCCGAGGCGTCCGCCAGAGCGGGAACGGCGCTGGAGGTGAACGCCAATCCGCATCGACTGGATCTCTCGGACGCGGGCGTCCGGGCGGCGGTCGAGGCCGGCGCACCGGTCGTGGTGAACACCGACGCGCACGCGCCGAGCGAGTTCGACTACGTCCGCTACGGCGTTCACACGGCGCGTCGCGGGTGGGCCGAGGGGAGCGACGTCCTCAACACCTGGGGAGTCGAAGAAATCCGGGCGTTCCTCGACGACTGAATCGACACCGATGTCCCGACGGCTCCTCCTCGACGTGATGCTCGGCAAACTGGCGCGCTACCTCCGGATGTGCGGGTACGACGCGGCGTACGCGCTCGACCACGGTATCGAAGCCGACGACGACCTGCTCGCGCTCGCCCACGGCGAGAGGCGACAGATACTGACGCGAGACCGACAGTTGGCCGAACGCGCGCCCGGAGGGATTCACGTCGACGGCCGGGCGATCGACGACCAGCTTCGCGGGTTACGGAGGGAAGGGTTCGAACTCACGCTCTCGGAGAGCCCGGTGCGGTGCGGACGGTGCAACGGACAGGTGGAGCCAATCGACGCGGGAGCGACGGTTCCGGACTACGCGCCGGACCCGGCCGACACGCCGTGCCACCGGTGTCGGGACTGCGGACAGGTGTTCTGGAAGGGGAGTCACTGGGACGACGTCCGGGAGACGCTCGCCGGGCTGTGAGTGCGACGGGGAGCACTCACCCTCGTTTCAGTTCGACCCGCATGGCGTGGAAGGGGACCGTGTCGACGTTCTCGACGGCGTGCGGTCCCTCGGGCTCGAGCCACTTGATCTGAGGCGGCGACTCCGTAGCGGACTCGTCGTCGGCCCGCTCCGGTGACTCGGAGACGACGTCGCCGTCCCCGTCGCAGTACCGGATACGGGCGGCCCTGTCGACGAGTATCACGCTGGGCCAGCGGTGGGTGTGGACCGGTTCCATCTCGCCGGGTGGAACCACCACTTCGACGACGCGCGCGCGGTCGTTCTCGAAGCAAACGTGGTGTGAGTTCGGGGCCGCCGCCAGCGCGTCGAGTGAGTCCGGCCAGGGCCACTCGTCGTCTGCAGTGGCGGTAGGAGCGGGCACGGCCCGACGAACAGACCGCAGCGGGACATGTCTTGTGACGGCGACCTCGGGAGTCGGCATCGACGAACCGGGGGGTGCCCGAGGTCGTCGGAAGAAGGAGTCGAGTCGTCAGCGCGGCGTCCACTCCTCACAGGCGTCCATGTCGTCCATCAGGTCGTCGTGGAGGCCGCAGTAGGGTTGAATCCCCTGTCCGGTCCGGACGTAGTCGAAGTGCCGACAGCTCCCGCAGTACTGGTCGCCGACCTGTCGAGGTGTCGGTTCGTCGCCCGCGTTGGGGACGAACTCGGTGCCGTCGTCGCCACTCCCATCGAGCGGCGAGCGGATGTCGGTGGAGGTCGCCCCGCCGTCGGAAGCCGTCGTCGACGACAGCGCGGGCGACCCGGACCGCGAAGCCGACGAGGACGGCGGGGACGGCTGTTTCGGCGAGAGCATCGCCGAACTCCACGAGGTGCCGTCACCGGTTCCTTCAGGCCCCGTCTGTGTCTCGACGCCGCCGTCGGGCTGTGAGCCGAAGAGGCCGACACTGCCCGCACCCGGCTGTGGCACCTCGACGACCTTCGTCTCGCCCTGGCGGGTGATCTCCATCTTCACGGTCCCGCCGGGTGCGTTCCGCGTCTTGAAGTTGGCGATGCCGACGAAGAGCCACCAGAAGGTCGTGATGGCGCCGAAGAAGTAGACGCCGACAGTCGGTAAGGTGAGGTCCATCAGTCCGGCCCCGCAGTTCGACCCGGACCACTGACAGGGGTACGCGTGCCAGAACATGCCGACGCCGAGGACGGCGATGGTGGCCCCGACGAGCGCGGCCATCCGCGTGCGTCTGGCGGAGGGGAGGATCGTCAGGACGCCGAGGAACACCGCGGGGACCCCGATACCGCCGAGAACACCGCCGACGTGGCGGCTGTTCGTGATGCCTTCGACGGTCGCCGTCGTGTAGAGGAGATCCGTCGCCGCGACGAGGATCCCGCTCAGCACGAGGAGTGCACCGACGAGGAAGAGACCGACACCTGCGTACAGCCGCCGGAGGTCCGGGCGGTGTGTGCCCGACCGTCCCTCCCCGGTGTACACCTCCGAGAGACTGGTCATACGCCCGAATACAGCGCCCGTGCACAAAACGCTACGTCAGACACCCGCAAGACACCGTCGACCTCTGGTTCCCTGCGGATACCTCGGGCCGCGTCGGGTCGGGCCGTCGGTCGCCGTGCCGAAGGGGGTTCGGACGGTCGGGTGGGCGGGCAGGACTGCGAGCGGATGGGTGAGGGAACGAGGCAGGGCGGGAAGGGAAGGGTTTACTGTCGGTGATTGCCAAGCGACGCGCATGGCAGACGACGAAGACGCAGAGGAAGAGGAGGCGCCTGCCGTCGAACTGGGCGAGCGCGAACCCGTCGAGGGACAGCCGCTCGCGCGAGTCGCGTCCCGACTGACCTGGCCCCACGAGAAGAGCCGCGTCATCGAGAAGGAAGGCGAGAGCGTCATCCGAACGCCCGACGGTCCCCAGTCGCTCGCGGACGTCCTCGCGGACGTCGATGTCACGTACTTCGACACGCGGCAGTCCTTCGTGGCGGCCGTCACGGCGGCGGTCGGGGACGCCCCCGTCCAGACCGAGTGAGGGCGTGACGCGACTCGAACGGTTCTCTCCCGCTCGGCTCGACCGGCTCTCGTGGGTCCAGCGGACGCTCCTCGTCGGGCTCGTCCTCTCCGTCCTCTGGAGCGCCTGGCAGATACCGCGCGGGAACCTCACGATGCGTGCCCTCCGGGATACGGTCGTCTTCATCGTATTCCCGGCCGCACTCGCGATTACCCACGGTCGACACCTCGGTTGGCGCGTCGACCGCCGCGCGGTACGGAACGCCGTCCTCATCGCACTGTTCGTCCTCCCCTTCTACCTCGTGGGGTCGTCGCTCCCGAGCATCCGCGCGTATTACCCGATGTGGGAGACGTCGACGGCGCTCTCGGCGTTCCTCCCGCACGCCCTCCAGCAGTTCGTGGTGGTGGTCGCGGCCGAGACGTACTACCGCGGCCTCCTCTGCGTCGGCGTCCGCGACGAACTGGGGTTCAAGAGCGTCTTCATCTCGCCGGTCGTGTACGCGCTCCACCACGTCGGGAAGCCGCCCATCGAACTGCTGCTCTCGGGACCGACGGACGTCCTCTTCGGCGCCGTCGACTACGACGCCAACTCCATCCTCCCCTCGATCGTCGCCCACGGGTTGGGCCTCGCGCTCCTCGACTGGCTCGTGCTCCACCCGCCGCTCTTCCCTCCCGAACAGGTCATCGAGTGGCTGTCGTTCCTCCCGATCCCGCTGTGAGCCTCGTGACCGTACCCAATCGGTGCGGTTCGGCGTCGGTGTTGCGCTTCTAACACACTACCGTACCTTTTCGTCCGTCGCTGTCGAAGACGGAACCGATGACACTTCCAATCGACCCGTCCGTCCTCACGAGCGAGGACATCGGCGAGCACCGCGCGACCCTCCACATGGAACACGAGGAAGCCATCGAACACGTCCGCGACGCGTTCGAGCAAGCCGGCTTCGGGACGGCCGTCGAGTTCTCCCTCTCCGACTTGCTCCACGAGAAGATCGGTGCCGACCGCGACCCCTACTACGTCCTCGGCGCGTGCAATCCCGAGGTCGCGGACAGGGCGCTCGACGCGACCGACAACAGACTCGGCGGACTGGTCCCGTGCAACGTCGTCGTCTGGCAGGTCGAACCCGGCGTCCAAGAGGTCTACCACGTGAGCATCATGCGCATCGCTCGGCTGGTGGGGATGGCACCCGACGACGAGGAGATGGCCGACGTCGTCGCCACGACGGGTGAGATGGTCGAAGAGGCGTGGGGCAACCTCGACACGGCCGTCGAGACCGAAGCCGACGACTGAACCGACGCGTCCGACTACGCGTGGCGTTCGTCGTCTCCGGCGTCGGTAGCGGCACTCTCGCCGGTAGCGTCTCCGTCTTCGCCGTCTTCCGCGTCGAGTTCGGACTCCAGTTCGTCGACGCGTGCTTCGAGGTCGGCGACGCGGTCGCCTTTGAGATACCGCCACCCGACGAAGGCGACGACGACCGGAACGCCGAACAGCGCGACCATGAGCAAGAGCACGACGAGCAGCTCCGGCCCGCCGGGAACGCCGGGAAACAGTGGGACCATGTGCGGGGGTTCTGATTCGGGGGTAATCGACTTTTGGTTCGGCGACGGACACCGGAAGCGGAGGCGGGGAAGCTACTCTCCGACGGAGAAGTCGGTCAGCGTCGCCTGCAGACCGGAGACCATCGCGGACTTCCGTCGCAGCCGCTGGAGCGAGACGGGGAGGTAGGGCACCACGGACCGCACCGCCTCGCCGAGCGTCTCCGCGTCACCCCCCTCGTCGAACGCGTTGCGGACGCTCTCTCGCACCTGCCACACACCACACGGCCCCCAGTAGTCGTCGGAGACGTGTCTGAGCACGAGCGCCTTCGCCTGTCGGCCCCGCGATTCGAGGTGTTCGAGGACGCCCAGCCGGGAAGCGTGGTACGCTCCCGCGGTCTCTTCGACGTAGCCGGTCCGCCCCTCGTGGCCCTCGCGGTCCGCGGCCAGCCAGACGCCGGCCTCGGGGTCGGGGTTCCAGACGCTCCCCGGCGCTTTCATCTCGACGAGTTCGAACTCCCACTGGCCGGGGACGAGCACGACCCAGAAGGCGTTCCCGAGGAACTCGTTGCGGTACACCTCCACCGAGTCGACGGACGGAGCGTCGCGGATGCGACCCCGGAGGTACTGCCCCAGTGTGTCGTCGACGGCGGTGATGGACCACCGCGTCGGGACAAGTTTTCTGTTCCGGGCCTGCCCGAGCGCGCCCGCCGAGAGGATGGTGTTGATGTCATAGACGTCGAAGCCCCGCCGGTACAGGTAAGTCATCGCCCCCTGGGCGTTCCAGTCGTCGTCCTCCAGCGTCTTCTCGACGGGGCGGGGGACGTGCGGGTTCTCCCCGAGCTGTGCGGAGCGGGCCCGTGCGCGCGGTCCGGTCGGCGTGGCGATGTCCTCGCGACCGGGTTCGAGGTCGAGGTCGGGTCTCCCGTCCAGACCGATCTCGACGGTGACCGGGCGGTCTGCGATGGCGACCTCCCGCTGGACGCCGAGGAAGCCGTCCCACGCGTCGTGGACGGACTCGACCGTCGCCGACTGGTTCGAGTTGAGAAGCGAGGTCCGGCGCTCGAACACGTCGGAGATGGAGACGCCCTCGTCGTACCACCCCGCCGAGGTCTCGAACGTCGCGGCGTCCTCGTCGTGGCCGACGGGAGAGAGGATGCCCGTCGAGACCCGCGGGTAGTTGGCGCGTCCGACGAAGATGGAGGGGGAGACACCCCCGTACAGTGAGTCGCCCTGAACCACGTCGTCGAACCGTTCTTGGAACGTCTCGAGGTGGTCGAGGATGGCGTAGGACTTCTCCTCGACGAGGCGGCGGCGCTCGGCGCGCCCGTTCTCCTCGATGTCGAGATACTCGTCGAGACGCATCTACCGAGATTAGTATGAGAGAGGGCTTGAGCCTTACCCGTCGTCGACGGAGAGGCGGCGACGACGGCGGGGTCGTGGCGAACTGGTGGCGCGGATCGGAGAGTCACGAACCGGTGCGCCACACTCGACGGGCCGGCCCGGACGACGGTCACGACATAGGACGGGGTGGGACGCGTCCTCGGATAAGAAGGTTCGGGGGCGGAGGAGGGAACGGAGCGACGACCTCAGTGGTGGATACCCATCGCCTCGATCTGTTCCTGATACCGGTTCCGAATCGTGACCTCGGTGACCTGCGCGACGTCGGCGACCTCGCGCTGGGTCTTCTTCTCGTTACAGAGCAGGGAGGCCGCGTAGATGGCCGCCGCCGCGAACCCGGTCGGAGACTTCCCCGAGAGCAGCCCCTTCTCGGCCGTCGTCTCGATGATCTCCTCGGCCTTCGACTGGACTTCCTTCGGGAGGTCGAGCTCCGAACAGAAGCGTGGGACGTATCGTTTGGGGTCGACCGGCTTCATCTCCAGACCGAGTTCCTGTGAGATGTACCGGTACGTGCGGCCGATCTCCTTGCGGTCGACGCGGGATACCTCGGCGATCTCTTCGAGCGACCGGGGGATACCCTCCTTGCGACAGGCGGCGTACAGCGCGCTGGTGGCGACGCCCTCGATACTCCGTCCCCTGATGAGGTCCTCGCTGAGTGCGCGTCGATAGATGACGGAGGCGACCTCGCGCACCGAGCGCGGAACGCCCAACGCAGAGGCCATCCGATCGATCTCGCTCAGCGCGAACTGGAGGTTGCGCTCGCCCGCGTCCTTCGTCCGGATGCGTTCCTGCCACTTTCGAAGGCGGTGCATCTGTGAACGTTTCTTCGAGGAGATCGACCGGCCGTAGGCGTCCTTGTCCTTCCAGTCGATGGTCGTCGTCAGGCCCTTGTCGTGCATCGTCTGGGTCGTCGGCGCGCCGACCCGCGACTTCTGCTGGCGCTCGGAGTGGTTGAACGCCCGCCACTCCGGCCCGGGGTCGATCTGCTCTTCCTCGATGATGAGTCCCGTCGGTTCGTGAATGAGTTCGCCGTCCCCCGTCCGGATGATCTCCTCGGAGTCCACCTCGTCGGGGTCGATCGTCTCCGTGTCCTCCTCCTCGTCCGTGTCCGCGTTCCATCGGGGCCGATCACCATCGCGCTCCCGTTGACGGGTGGGCCGTGACATCACATTTTTCACTACCATTTCCGCTGACACTTAAGCGTGCGGGGACGTGTGGGTATGGTTGGCACAGAAATCGAATCGAGAGGAGGACGAACGCTCTTAATACGTGCTTGCCGAAGCGGGAACGATGCCAAGCGTTGCGTGCGACCCGGAGGAGGCACGGCGACGGCTCGAAGCGGCCGGCGTCGCGGTCGAACCCGGGAACACCGAGTACGAGCGGTGGCGGGCGTCACACGAGGGAGCCGTCGCCGTCGCCTACGACGACAAGGTGGTGGTGCAAGGGGCGACTCCCGTCGACCTCCTCGCCCACCTGCGTGAGAGCGGCGGCCGCGCCCACGTCTACTTCGACGGCGCGTGTCGGGGGAACCCGGGGGCGGCCGCGGTGGGCTACGCCCTCGTCACGTCGGATGGGGTCGTCGCCGAAGGGGGCGAACGCATCGGGCGGTCGACCAACAACCGTGCGGAGTACGAGGCGCTGATTCGCGCGCTCGAAGTCGCCCGCGACCACGGCTTCGACGAGGTCGACGTCCGCGGCGACTCGGAACTGATCGTCAAGCAGGTCCGCGGCGAGTGGAACACGAACGACCCCGACCTCAGAGAGCGGCGCGTCACCGTGCGCGAACTCCTCTCGGGGTTCGACCGCTGGTCGCTCGAACACGTTCCGCGGGAGATAAACGACCGCGCCGACTCCCTAGCGAACGAGGCGCTCGACGATGGCTGACGACTTACCCGACGAACTCCCCGAGGAATTACTCGACGAGGCCGAACGGCTGACCCGACTCGCACGCGACGTGCCGAGCCCCGACGAGGCGGCAGCCCACCGGGAGCGGCGGGACGAGCTCCTGGCCGACCACGGCTACACCGCCCGGTACCGCGAGGAGGACGACACGCTCGTGTTGAACCCGTCTGACTGGTTCGAAGACGGCGTCGCTCGCACGGACCGTATCGACGACCTCTCCCGCGCGGTCGAGGTCTCCCTCTCGGGTGCGGGCGCGGACGACGACTGGCGCGAGGTCGAGGAGGAAAACGCCGCGCTCGTCCAGCAGGTGAGTGTGGAACACGGGGCCGTCCACGCGGCGAACGCGCGCGCGTTCGCCGACTTCCTCGGCAACCACTACACCCGCCGAATCGAGGCGGCCTCGGGGAGGGAGATACGGGAGTTCCTCACCGAGTACTATCCGCGCAACGCCTGGCCGACAGCGGAACAAAAAGCGGTGGTCGAAGAGTCGTTACGACTCCTGTTCGAAGCGGCCGGCTGTGACCGACCGAGCTACAGGTGACCGTCGACGAGCTCGCGGACCTCGTCCGCGCGCTCCTCGCTGGTGACGAACTTCGACAGCATCCAGTTGAAGCGGTCGAGGACGGTCTGGT
>JBEPYA010000080.1:0-15004 GCA_041641615.1 Salinigranum sp.
GAACGCCTCGCTCCCGGCGACGCCGAAGGCGTAGGCGGCGTTGTCGTTAGTCGTCCAGATGTTGAACAGCAACCCGACGAGGCCGATGAACGCCAGCCCCTGGGCGGTCAGGACGGCGTAGAGGTCGCCCGCGGGCGAGACGTCGTACACCGACCCGCCGACGGCGCCCGAGATGAAGAGGAAGCCGTTACCGACGAGGAAGGCGACGAGGCCCGCCCAGAACCCGACGCGCTTGCTCGACGCGAACCGCGCCCAGTTCGGCGCCTGCGTCCCGCCGCTGATGAACGTCCCGACGACGATGGTCACGGCGGCCCCGAACGCCATCTCGCCGCCGCCGGTCGCCGCGAGGAGGCCGTCCACCCCGCCGGCGTCCGAGACGGCGATGCCGATAGAGAGCAGGCCCACGACGACCAGTGTCGGCACCGCGACGTACGACAGGCGCTCCATGCCTTCGTAGCCGAAGTACGCCGTCGCGAGATGGAGCACGCCCCAGACGACGATGAGCGCCGAGACGAACATCGGCGTGTCCATCCCCAGGAACGTCGCCATCGGGACGGCGATCATCGGGATGGTGACGCCGAACCACCCGACCTGCGTCCCTCCGAGGAGGAGGTCGGCCCACTTCGCACCCAGTCGCCCGAACGTGTACCGTGCGAGCAGCACCGTCGTGAGACCGGCCTTGGCGGCGATGGCACAGAGCGCCGCGACGTAGACGCCGAGGATGGCGTAGCCGACCGACATCGCGGCCAGCATCGGGCCGAAGCCCATCGCGGCACCGACCTCCGCACCCGCCCACATCGTGCCCGCGAAGAACACGAAGCCGAGGAGGACCGCCGAGATGCTCACCAGCCCTTTCCGTTCCGACTTCGGGACGTGGTCGACCGGCCAGTCGGGGTCCGGAAGGTCCTCGTCACCGAAGACGACTGTACGCCAATCGAAACCCGTGTCTTGTGTTGCCATGCCACACTATGTTCGAATGACCCATATATAGCTTGTCATAATACGATACCGAATCGTAGAAAACACCACTGCAGTCCTTCGACTCCTTAGCTCCGTACCGAGACCCTCTCCCCCTCCACCGAACAGTTATGCTCTTCCTCCGACCTCTGCCCGTATGGAGTACGCAGTCACCGACGCGACGACGCTCGACGGGGACCGGGTCGACATCGAGATCCGGGCAGGCCGGCTCGACCGAATCGTCCCGGCGGGCGAGGGCGATCCCGACGCGTTCGACGCCGACCGCCGGTACGACGCCGACGGGAGGCTGGTCACCCCGCCGCTCGTCGAACCCCACCTGCATCTCGACGCGACACTGACCGCGGGGGAGCCACGCTGGAACGACCCCGGGACGCTGGCGGAGGGCATCAGAATCTGGGCCGAGTACAAGGAGTCGCTCGACAAGGAGGACGTGAAAGCCCGGGCGACGCAGGCGATCGAGTGGATGGCGGCCAACGGAATCACGCGGGTTCGAACGCACGCCGACACCACCGAGGAGACGCTGACCGGCGTCGAGGCGCTGCTCGAACTCCGCGAGGAGGTCTCCGACCTCGTGGAGCTCCAGGTGGTCGCCTTCCCACAGGACGGCGTCTTCACCCGGTCGAACCACGAGGACCTCTTGCGCGAGGCGATGGAGATGGGCTGTGACCTCGTGGGGGGAATCCCGCACAACGAACACACCCGCGAGGACGGCGTCGACTCGGTCGAGACGGCGATGGACCTGGCCGAGCGGTACGGAACCCCCGTCGACCTCCACATCGACGAGACCGACGACCCGGGGTCGCGCTTCACCGAAGTGCTGGCGAGTGAGGCGCTGAAGCGGGGCCTCGGAGAAGTGACGACGGCGAGCCACACGACGGCGATGCACTCGTACCCGAACGCGTATGCGGACAAGCTGATCTCCCTATTGAAAGAGAGCGGCGTGAGCGTCGTCACCAACCCGCCGGACAACAGCGTCCTGCAGGGGCGCTACGACGACTACCCCAGACGGAGAGGCCACACCAGGGTCGACCAGCTGCACGACGCAGGCGTGACCGTCGCGCTCGGCCACGACTCCGTGATGGACCCGTGGTACCACTACGGGATGGGCGACCAGCTCGACGCCGCGTTCGTCCTCCTCCACTACGCGCACATGAGCGGCCGCGGCGACGTCGGAACGCTCTGGCGGATGCTCACCGAGTCGAACGCGGCGGTGTTCGGGGCGACTGAGTACGGACTCGAAGAGGGCAACGAGGGGTCGCTCGTCGTCTACGACAGTCCGGACCCGTTCAACGCGCTGCGGACCCGGGCGGCACGAACGGTCGTGGTGAAGCAGGGCCGCGTCGTCGCGGCGACCGAACCGCGGGAGACCGTCGTCCACCGGTCCGGCGGGGACCGAACAGTGGATTTCCACCGCTGAGGGCGCTGTGGCGGTTCCGAAAGGGGAGCCGAGGCGCGTCTACGCCTCTTTGAACGCCACGCACCGACAGACCGACGACTCGCCGCCGCGGAACCGCCACGGGAAGGTGCCGATCTGGACGCGCTCGTTCAGGAGTTCCTCGGGGACCTGCGCGTTCTCGACGTGGACGATGCCGTGGGGGAACAGCTCCGTGTGCATGAGCTGGTAGCCCTCGGGCGGGAATATCTCGTCGAGATCGTCGACGCCGAGGTGGTCACGGGCCTCTGCCGCCAGTTCGGGCCGGACGTCGCGGACGACCGTGTTCATCGGGTGGTCGGCGCTCCCGCAGTCGAGGAGGAGGTAGTTGAGGTCCATCTCGCGGCACCACTCGGCGAACTCCATGTTCGGGCCGGGGTGTTTGCAGAAGAAGGCGTGCGGGTCGGCCTCCTCCTTGTGCCAGGCGTACTTCTGGAAGCCCGTGTGGATGAAGAGGATGTCGCCCTCGCGGACGTCGCAGACCTCTTCGATCATCTCGGAGGTGTAGACGTCGTACTCGCCCACCTTGTCCGAGATGTCGGCGACGACGGCGTCGCCCACGAGTTCGTCGAGCGACATCTGCTCGATGTCACGGCCATGAGCGACGAAGTGCTTCTCGCCGTCGAGATGTGTTCCCGTGTGGTTCATGAACTCGATCTTCTGTCCGTTGACCTTCTCGGTGTCGAGGGACTTCTCGTACCAGATCTTCGGGTTGTCGTACGTCGGCCACGCGGGGGTGTCTTGACACCACGGCTGCGTGAGGTCGTACATCTCGTATCCGTCGAGCATACACGTTCACCTCCCGCAGGAGGGTGATAAGTGTTGTTCCCCGCGCCCGCGAGGTGCGGCCGGCGAGCGGACGCGCGGATCGCGCCGCTGTTCAGCCGTACAGAACAGCCGAGACGGAACCGCTGACCGTCGCCGGGAGTTTATTTCAGACAGATAGAAATTTAATTTCTCGCTCGACAGGGTTCTGGGGTGGGGTTCACTCACATCGCCGTCGGCGTGCTGGCCGACAGTTCCCTCGTGGGCCGACTGTTCGATACGGCTGAACACGTGTCGGATGTGTACAAGTGACAACCGGGGCTCTCGACGACTATGTTCAACGGTGCAGAACAGATGTTTTTTGTGTCTGCACACGTGTGGTATCGATACCCATGGACGCCGCCGACAACTCCGACGGGCTCATCCGTGCGGTCGACACGACGCTCCGCATCGTCGAGACGCTCAACGACCTGGGGACGGCCGGCGTGACCGAACTGGCCCGTCGACTCGATGAACCGAAGAGCACGGTGTACAACCACCTCGACACGCTCAACCGCCGGGGGTACGTCGTCAAGGACGACGACGAGTACCGCCTCGCCTGTCGGTTCCTCGAACTGGGGTCGATGACACGGGAGCGGTACCTCGTCTACCGCATCGCCCGCGACGAGGTGACTGCGCTCGCGGAGGAGACGGGCGAACTCGCGGGACTGGTGGTCGAAGAGCACTGTTACGGGGTGTTCCTCCACCGGGCGAAAGGGAGCGAGGCGGTCCACGTCGACACGCACGTCGGCAAGCGCATACACCTCCACGGGGCCGCGCTCGGGAAGGCGATGCTCGCGTTCTCGCCGGCGCGACACGTACAACAGGTCATCGACCGCCGGGGACTCCCGGCGCTGACCGACCACACCATCACCGACGAGGATGCCCTGTTCGACGAACTCGAACGGATTTGTGAGGAAGAGGTCGCCTTCGACGACGAGGAACGCATCAACGGTCTGCGGAGCGTCGCCGTTCCGCTGCGGACCGACGAAGGGGACATCCTCGGCGCCATCAGCGTCGCCGGCCCCACGAGTCGACTGCGCGGGGACCGGTTCCGTTCGGACCTCCCTGATCGACTCCGGAGCGCCGCGAACGTCATCGAACTCAACATCACGTACCTCTGAACCCGACCCCGAGTGTTACACACCTATCGGTGTAATCATCACCAGTCGTCGTCTACGGGGTCACGCTCGGTCGGGCTGCACACCCCGAGTCACGACGAGTAGATAGACATTACAGGTTAGAATCTCGAATATTCGATAGAATAATTCGACCATCCATACTGTGAATGTAACGTGTTCGATCCGTATTTATTAGTGTGTGTCACGATTCAATGAGTCTCACTGTGAGAAACTGATCCGGCAGAAAGGGTCCGACTCTTCTCGGTCCAATTAGTTCTGAACAGATAGGTCGTACAGGACGGGGGGTCAGTCGGCGTCGACGACGGGCGGCCCGTCACGGTTCAGCTTCTTCCGGCGGCTCTCGTTGAGCGCGTCACAGACGCCGCCCTGTCCGGTCATGTTCGTCTGTGCGAGTCGGCCGCGTCGGTGAACGAGTTCGAACGATGCGGGCTCGATGGGGTCGCCCTCGGGAGTCCGGAACAGCCGGTCGTCCTCGTCCTCGACGAGGCCGACCTCCCGTGCCTTGCGGTGATAGCGGTCGAGCGGCCGCGCCTCGACGGTGACCGCGAACGCGCCCCCAGCGAGGTAGACGGAGGCCCGAGCGCCCTCGCGGCGCGGGTCGTCGTCGATGTCGACGTCGCCGAGAGTCAGTTCACAGATCTGCTCGGACGAGACGCCGGCGTCGAGGAGCGTCTCGACGGCCGCGTACTGCCGGGAGAGGCGGGCTTTGTCGTCCAGCGTGGCGCGTACCGAGGCGACCTCGCCGTCGGCGTCGGGGAACGACGCCTCGAACGACTGCCGCGCGTTGACCCCCTCGTTGATCTCCGCTTGGTGCATGTGGTCGCGGAGGTACACCTCCCCCCGCTCGACCCCGTCGATGGATTCGAGTTCGTCGCGCGCGTCGGTCGCCATCATCCAGGCGAACGCGGGCGAACACCACGCCGTCGGGAGCGTGAAGTGGACCGTCACCGTCGTCTCTTCGATGTCGATGCGGTCGACGTAGTCGAGGTCGACGATGGACTCGTCTAGTTCGGGGTCCGTCACGCGGTCGAGTCGCGCGCGGACGTCGGTGGGTGTCGCGGGCATCAGTCGTCCGCCGCGGCGGGCGCTCCGTACGACTCTTCGAGGCCGAACTCCCGACTGATGGCGTCGTCTCTGAACTGCTTCTTCCGCTCCTCGATGTCGATGTCGTACAGCTCGGCGATGTTCTCACCCATCACCTTCTTCTTCGTCTCGAGGTCGAACTCGACGCCGAACTCCTCGACCGTCTCCTCGGAGAACTCCATGTCCATGATGGCCTCGATGAGCCAGTCGGGGTCCCAGATGCCGTAGTCGGAACCGAACGTGATGCGGTCCTCGCCGAGCCAGAACAGCAGTTCGGCCATGATTTCCTCGAACTTCTTCGGACGGCCGAGCGCCATCGGCGCAGCGACGGCGATGCCGCCGTAGACGTTCGGCTCCTGCGTGGCGATCCAGCAGAAGTCGTCGAGGCGGGGCAAGCCGACGTGCTCGACGATGAAGTTCAGTTCGGGGAAGTTCGTCGCCGCGTCGTCGACGTCGGCGACGTCGAACGCGTCGCGGTTCAGCGGCCGGATGGTCGGCCCCTTGTGCGGGTGGATGTTCTTGATACCGAGGTCGACGCACTTCTCCAAGAACTCGTACGCCTCCTCGCTGTCGAGGCGCCACCCCTTCGAGTCGCCCTTCCATTCTGCTGTATAGACCTTCGCGCCCATCACGTCGTACTCCTCCTTCTGGCGTTCGAGTTCTTTCAGGCCCGCCTCGCCGTCGCGGGGGTCCCACCGTCCGTTGAGCACGAACCGCTCGGGGTAGTCCTGATACAGCGTCTGTCCGAGGTCGTCGACCGTGTTGAACCCCTCCGTGTAGAACTCGTGGAGATGCGTCGGCTGGTAGACCGCCATGTCCACGTAGTTGGTGAACAGGTCCTCCTTCACCTCCTCGGGGGTGAACTTCCGGTAGTCGTCGATGTCGCGAACCCTGTCCTCGGGCGTGAACCCGGTGTGGTAGTCGTAGAAGCACTGGATGAACTGCTCGCCACCCTCGTGCTTGATGTTCTCTTCCGTCGCGTCCCACATGTGCGTGTGCCCGTCGATGACGAACACGTCCTCGCCCTGGTGCTGGTACATACGAATGTGGCTCAGGACACGTTGCATAAATAATTAACATAATTATTCATCATACCGGGCGCGAATTTTTCCCTCGGGGTGTTACTCGGTTGAGAGTAGTGTCCTGTGGCGTCACATGCCGTGTACGCCTCTCCGCAAGACGAGGGCTTTTAGTCTATGAAATAACACGATTAATCGCTATGCAAGCCGCGCGGCTACACGAGTACACCGACGACATGAGTGAAGCGCTGTCGATCGACGAGGTCGACCGCCCGACCGTCGATACCTCCGACGGCGTCATCGTCGAGGTTGAGGGGGCAGGATGGTGCCAGACGGACAACCACATCATCGAGGGGATGTGGACCGAGTACGTCCCGCAGGAGCTTCCGCTCACGCTCGGCCACGAGAACGCCGGCATCGTGAGCGAGGTCGGCGAGGAGGTGACCGCTGTGGAGGCCGGCGACCCCGTCATCTGCCACCCGGTCCAGACCTGCGGGACCTGCCGGTCGTGTCGACTGGGCGAGGACATGTACTGCGAGAACTCGAAGTTCAACGGCCTCACGCACGACGGCGGGTTCGCCGAGTACCTCCACACGTCCGAACGGGCGGTCATCCCGCTCCCCGACGGGGTGGACCCGACGGACATCGCACCGCACGCCGACGCGGGTATCACCGCCTACCACGCCGCGAAGAAGGCCGTCGACGAACTCAATCCGGGCGACACGGCCGTCGTCATCGGCGTCGGCGGCCTCGGCCACATCGGCCTGCAGTGCCTCCGGGCGATGTCAGCCGCCGATATCGTCGCCATCGACCTCAAGGAGTCCGCGCGCGATCTCGCGTCGGAGCTGGGAGCCGACGACACGGTCGACCCCGAGACCGAGGACGTCGCGAGTGCGGTGGAGGACTTCTCGGGCGGCGTCGGCGCTCAGCAGGTGCTCGACTTCGTCGGCCGGGACGAGACGACGGCGCTCGCGCCCGACATCACCGCCGCTGGCGGCGACCACCACATCATCGGCTACGGCGGGCACATCCACGAGCCCGCCCAGGCGCTCGTCAACGGCGAGTTCGCGTTCAGGGGAACACTCGTCGGCCGCTACACCGAACTGCAGGAACTCGTCGCGCTCGTCGACCGCGGTGCCGTCGAACTCCACACCGAGCGCTACGACCTCGACGACGTCAACACCGTGGCCGAACGGCTCGAACACGGCGAGATCGACGGTCGCGCCGTCGTCACGCCGCCCTGAGGGTCGGTCGGTGGGTGAGCGTGAGGACGAAGCACACACAACGTCTTTTTTCGTCGCCGCCCAAACGGGCGTATGGTTCTGAGAGAGTCCGAGGACGACCTCACACCCGGCGACGAAGCGCCCGACTTCTCGCTCGAGGGCGCCGACGGCGAGACGTACTCGCTCGACTCGTTCGACGACTACGACGCGCTGCTCGTCGTCTTTACCTGCAACCACTGCCCGTACGCGCAGGCGAAATTCGACGAGTTGAACTATCTCGCCCGGGAGTACGACGACCTCGCGGTCGTCGGTATCAACCCGAACGACGCCGAGGAGTACCCCGAGGACTCCGTCGAGAAGATGCGCGAGTACGTGGACGACGGCCGCGTCCAGTACACCGCGTACCTCCGCGACGAGTCTCAGGAGGTCGCCGAGGCGTACGGCGCGACCTGTACGCCAGACCCGTTCCTCTTCGCGAACGAGGACGACACGTTCGTGCTCAGATACCACGGCCGCATCGACGACGCGATGAGCCCCGACGAGGAGGCCGAAGAGTACGTCCTGCGCGAGGCCGTCGAGAGCGTCCTCGCCGGCGAGGAGGTCGACGTCGAGGTCGTCCCCTCCCGCGGCTGCAGTATCAAGTGGTACTGAGCCGAACAGGTACCGACCCGGAGTCGTCAGCTTCTCCTATCCTCACGTCCTGCCTCCGCCGTGTACCGTAACGGCCACTACGGCGTGGCTCTGCTCGCCTTCGCCCCGATAGGCGTCGCCCTCGTGACGGCCGGTTTCGTCGAATTCGCGTTCGTCGTGGGCGCGGGGACGCTCTGGCTGGCGATGCTCCCCGACGTCGACCTCCGGATTCCCGGCGTCTCACACCGCGGCATCACCCACACGGTCTGGTTCGCCCTGCTCGTCGGGACGGCGCTCGGCGCAGTGGGCTTCGCGGTCGGCCAGGTCGGATTCGGCGCGCCGTACGGCCCCGAGACGCTGGCGCTGGTCGGCGCGGTGACCGGTGGTTTGAGCGTCGGCACACACCTCCTGGCGGATGCACTGACGCCGATGGGAATCCGACCCCTCTGGCCGCTGTCCGGGAGGAAGTTCACCCTCTCGGTCGTCACCGCCGACAGCCGGTTCGGCAACTACGGCCTCCTCTCGCTCGGCGTCTTCGTGACCGCGGCGTGGGTCGCCGTGTTGTTCGTGGGGTAACGGGGACGAGGGGTCGCACTCTCGTCCGGGGTGGGGGTCGGTTCGGCAGCCGCGTAGTCGAACTGTCGCCTGCTGGAGCAGCCGTTCGCCATCGGGCACGGTACCGTCCGAGACTGTTCGAAGCGGTACACGGACGCGGTGTATACCTCATTCCTCTCCAGCCAGTGGCTCGCGCCTCCGTGCGCGCGCCGGTCCCTCGCACGCTCGTCGCTGCGGACGGAGCCGCGAAAGCGCGCGCCTGGGGACCAGGCGGTTGGCGCGTGGCGTCGCGCCGGTTCATCGGCGCGACCCGCGTGCGAGGGGCGACTGAGTGTATGAGCGAACGGAGTGAGTGAAGGAGCGAAGGAGTCGGCTGGGGAGGGGTGAGGCTGCGGTCCACCGCGCCCGTGTGTCGCGCGGTCACCGTCCCAACCGACCTCTCGACCACGGGACTCCACCGACTAACCTCTCGACCACGACGAACCCACTGACTCGCCGTGTGACCACGATGAACCCACTGACTCGCCGTGTGACCACGATGAACCCACTGACTCGCCGTGTGACCACGATGAACCCACTGACTCGCCGTGTGACCACCACAAATCCACCGCCCCGCTTCTCGACCACGACGGAAGCGCTCCACCGTGCGTCGACACCCGGTCGGCCGAACGTCCGGCCTATCACCCCCTCCGCCGGTGCACCTTTGACCCCTCCCGCCGAACGCCGGCCATGACCGACTCCGACTCCGACTCTCACGACGACATCGAACTGGACGACGATGCGATGCGACGCTTCCCGGTCCCCGACTTCGAAGCGCTCCCCGAGGACCTCCGGGAGCGAATCGCCGCGGAGACCGAACGCGCGGGCTTCACGCCCAACGTCTTCTCGGCGTTCGGCTACAAGCCCTCGCACTTCCGCGCGTTCTTCGCGTACCACGACGCGCTCGTCGACGACTCCGCCCTCGACCGAGAGGAGGTCGAGATGATCGTCGTCGCCGTCTCGGGCGTCAACCACTGCTACTACTGCAACGTCGCCCACGGTGCCCTGGCGCGAATCTACGCGAAGGACCCGACACTGGCCGACCAGTTAGTGGCGAACTACCGCACCGCGGACGTCTCGGACCAGCGCATGGCGATGCTCGACGTCGCCGTGAAGCTCACCGAATCACCCGCGAACGTGACCGAGGAGGACATCACTCTGCTGGAGGAGGCGGGCTACTCCGAGGAGGCCATCTGGGACATCGCGGCGGTCACCGCCTTCTTCAATCTCTCCAATCGGATGGCGATGTTCGCCGACATGCGGCCGAACGACGAGTTCCACGCGCTGGGCCGCGAGAAGCGGGAGTGAGTGTGGGCCTCTTGCGTCGCGGAGCCCACCCGACATTTTATGATTGTACGAGATAATTTCGAGTTTAGTGACTGATCAGTGGTTCACACGGGTTGGCGCGACGGGACGGATCACGCTCGCCCGACGAGGATCCGACTGGTATGTATCGAACGGACCCACCGACGGTCGGGTACGATGTGTTCTCCCGGGTGACCTATAGTAGACTTTGAAACTCTTCGCAGCCGGTTGCGTCACTCCGGTCGTCCCAGCGGGTTCACAGCAGGTCTTGACACCTGAGTGAGTGGATTCTTTCAAAGTCTACTATATCCATCGACGACTCGGTGGCTTCTCTTCGGGTGAGAGCGCGATGCGAAAGGTTCGTTTTCGGAAGCGGCGACAGTACGAATTACCTGTTCATCGCAGACGCAGCCGTCGTCGCCCCCACGAACCTCGATAAACGGCCGGTCGAACGAGATGAGTCCCCGGAACGGCCGAGCGGCAGAAAGTCGCTGGACTCGATCGCCGAGGAACTGATCGGGACAGAAGCGCTTCCGGTCACGGAGGATGACGAGTCCGTGGTGGGTCGAGCGAAGCGGAACGCCCGCCGCCAACAGCGCGACCCGGCTATCGACCGGCGCCTACGGGACTGACTCCAGGCTCTCGGAACCGCCCGTGCACTCCCGACGCTACAGTTCACCTTCCTGCGCCAGCTCCCGAACTTCACGCGCTCGCTCCCGAATCGCCTCCCACTCCTCCTCGCCTTTCTTGTCTACGTGTGAGTACATCAGCCCCATCCGACCCGTTCCCCTCAGTCGCTCCTCGTTCTCCTTCAGGAAGTCCCAGTACAGCGCGTTGAACGGACAGGCACCCTCGCCAGTGGTCCGCGACACCGTGTAGGGACACCCCGGACAGAAGTCGCTCATCCTGTCGATGTAGTTCCCCGACGAGGCGTACGGCTTCGACGAGAGCACGTCCGTCGCAAACGAGCCCATTCCGACCACGTTCGGCGTCGTCACCCAGTGGTAGGCGTCGACGAAGCCGAGGTGGAACCACCGGTTGAGTTCGTGGGGGTCCGCACCGTACACGAGCGCGAAGTTCGACAGCACCATCAGCCGCTCGATGTGGTGGGCGTAACCTCGCTCCCACACGTGCGACACCGCCTCCGACAGACACGTCATGTCGGTCTCGCCGTCCCAGTACAGCGGCGGCAACTCCCGCTCCTGTCCTAACTGGTTCGCCCGACCCATGTCGGGCATCGCCCGGCGGTAGACGTGGCGCATGAACTCCCGCCAGCCGATGACCTGCCTGACGAACCCCTCGACGGAGTTCAGCGGTGCCTCGTCTCGGCGGTAGGCTTCGACGGCGGCGTCGACCACCTCCCGCGGGTGGAGGAGGCCGAGGTTCAGCGACGACGAGAGAAGCGAGTGTGCGAGCGCCCACTCGCCGTCGACGAGCGCGTCCTGGTAGTCGCCGAACTCGGGGAGTCGCGTCGAGACGAAGTCCTCGAGCGCCGACAGCGCCTCCGCCCGGGTGACGGGCCACACGACCGCTTCCAGCGAGGCGTTCCCCCAGTGGTCCTCGTATCGTTCCGTCACCCACGCGTGAACCTCCCGCGTGAGCGAATCGGGCTCGAACGTCGGGGTCTCGGGGGGAGTCCACTCGGGAGGAGGAGTCTCGCGGTTCTGGTCGTCGTAGTTCCACTCGCCGCCCTCGGGGTCGTCGCCGTCCATCAGGACGTCGAACTCGCGGCGGACGAACCGGTACCACCGCTCCTGTCTGAACCCCCCACCCCGGTCGCCAGCCCACTCGTCGAACAGGTCGGGTGCGGTGAGGAAGCGGTCGTTCTCGACGATGGTGAGGCTGCCACCGCGTGTCTCGACCATCTCGGAGAAGCGCGCCGCCGCGCCGTGACTCGGCGGGTCCATCAGGACGAGCGCGTCGTCGGGAGCCGCGTCGAAGTACTCGTCCAGCCCGTCGCCGAACGTCTCCGCTTCGAGGTACGTCACCTCGTACCCTCTCTCACGGAGTTCGTCGCGGCAGTGCCGCATCGCCGAGAACAGGGTGGTGAGCTTCGCCGGGTGGTACGGGAGGCGGTCGGCGAAGCCGTGCGCCTCGATCATGAGGACGTGGTCCGCCGTTTCGAGCGGTGACGCGTCGGGGGACAGCTGGTCGCCGAGGAGCCAGACGGTCATTGCCCGCTCCCGACAGTGGGCATAATCGGTCTCATGGCCGAGGTAAGGCCCCTCTCGGGTAATCCGTTGTGGCCGTCCGTCCCGCAATGCTTGTCGTCACCATGATATACAAGGAGCGAGACGGTAGTATCGAAGACAGATGGCAGGCACCGACAGTGAGGGGCGCCCGGTCGTCTTGGTCGCCGACGACGAGGCCGAACTCGCCGAGCTGTACGCCCACTGGCTGGCGGACGAGTACGACGTTCGCGTCGCCACGGGCGGCGAGGAGGCGCTCGAACAGGCGACCGAGGAGGTCAACGTAGCCCTGCTCGACCGACGGATGCCGATGATGACCGGCGACGAGGTCCTCTCGGCGCTCCGCGAGCGCGGCATCAACTGTCGTGTGGCGATGATCACGGCGGTCGAACCCGACGTCGACATCGTCGACATGCCGTTCGACGACTACCTCGTCAAGCCCGTCACTCGCGAGGAACTCCACTCGGTCGTGACGGTACTGCTCTCGCGTGCGGAGTTCGACAGCCGCACCCAGGAGTTCTTCGCGCTCGCCTCGAAGAAGGCCACCCTCGAGAGTGCACAGAAGGACGACGCCAGCGAGGAGTACGAACGGCTCACCAAACGGATGGAGGAACTCCGCGGAGAGCTCGACGAGACGCTGACGGAGTACTCGAGCGACGACTTCGCGGCGGCGTTCCGGGAACTCCCCGACGAGGACGCGCTCGAACCGCCCGAATCCACCGAGTGAGCGTCGTCGGGGCCGAGGGTTTTTTTCGGTGGACGGTGTCCGTCGACCATGCGCCAGCCCTCCACTTGGCTGTTCTCGCTCGCGGTCGCCCTGCTCGCGACGTTCGTCCTCCAGTCCGACCCGGCGTCGTTCGGACCGTTCGTCGACCTCGGCCGGTTCCTCGCGCGAACCACCGTCGTCGGTGTCGTCGCGCTCCTGGCGTGGCACGTCATGACTGCCGGCCGCGACTGGCTCGGAGCGGACGACTGCAGGCGACGCGCGACGGGTGTCCTCGCCACGTTGGGCGGCCTCGTCGTGGCCGGCGTCCTGCTCGGGTTCGTAGGCTACGGCAACGCTCTCGCGGGTGTGGTCGTCGCCCTCGTCGGCGCCGCGGGGGCGGCGTCCGTCGCCGCCGAGAATTAAGACCCGAACTGCTGCTTCTCGCTCTGTCGCAGTTCGATGCGTCGGATCTTCCCCGAGGAGGTCTTCGGGAGGTCGTCGACGAACTCGATCCGCCGGGGGTACTTGTACGGCGCGGTCTCCTCCTTCATGAACTCCTGTATCTCCCGCGCGAGTTCGTCGCTGCCCTCTCGTCCCTCCGCGAGCACGATGTACGCCTTGACGACGTGCCCGCGCTCGTCGTGCGGCGACGCCACCGCGGCGGCCTCCGTGACCGCGGGGTGTGAGACGAGCGCGTCCTCGACCTCGAACGGGCCGATTCGGTACCCCGCGGAGATGATGATGTCGTCGGCGCGGCCCTCGAAGAAGAAGTAGCCGTCGTCGTCTCTCGAAGCCAGGTCGCCGGTCCGGTAGTAGTCGCCCGAAAAGGTCTCCGCGTCGAGGTCGGGCTTCTCGTAGTAGCCGTCGAAGATGCCGGGGCAGTCCACCGGGACCGCGACCTCGCCGATCTCGCCGTCTTCGACCGGTTCCTCCTCCATCGTGTCGATGATGGTCGTCCCCATGCCCGGCGTCGGCTTGCCCATCGATCCTTCCTTGACCTCGATGCCGGGGTAGTTCGTCACCAGCGCGACCGTCTCGGTCTGCCCGTAGCCGTCGCGCGGGGTCACGCCCGCGCCCTCCTGGAACGCCTCGATAGGCTCGCGGTTGAGCGGTTCGCCCGCCGAGAGCGCGTCGGTGAGCGAGAGGTCCCACTCGCTCAGCTCCTCCTGCGCGAACAGCCGGTACTGGGTGGGGACCGCACACAGCTTCGTGACGCCCTCCTCGGCCATGATGTCGAGAAACGTCCCGGGGTCGAAGTCACCGTCGTAGATGAGTTGCGTCGCACCCGTCGTGAGGCCCACACCCACCGGACTCCAGAACCACTTAGCCCAGCCCGTCCCGGTCGTGGCCCACATCAGCTCGTCGGAGAGGTCTTCGTCACCCGAGAGCCCCCACCAGTACGGCCCGTTGACCAGTTCGAAACAGCGCATCCAGCGGTGTTTGTGGAGGACCGGCTTCGGCTGACCCGTCGTCCCCGAGGTGTAGTTGATGGACATCGGGTCGGCCGCGCCGACGTCGAGGCCGTCGTGGTCGGTCGGCTGGTCCGCCGTGAGCGACTCGAACGAGTCCCAGCCCTCGGGATCGCCGTCGAGCGCGACGAGGTTCGAGAGGGGCGTCTCGTCGAGGACGGGTTCGACCATGTCGGTGAGCGACGCATGGGCGACGATCGTCGACGCCTCGCAGTCCGACGCGCGGAACGAGAGGTCCTTCGGCTTCAACATCGACGAACACGGGACCAGGAGGGCACCGCGTTTCAGCGCGCCGAGCTGGACGGCGAACGCGTCGGGGTGGCGGGGGAAGAGGTGCATCACCCGGTCGCCCTTCCCGACGCCGAGGTCGGCGAGGGCGTTCGCGAAGCGGTTCATCCCCGCGCGGATGTCCGCGTACGTCCGCTCGACC
>JBEPYA010000081.1:0-14836 GCA_041641615.1 Salinigranum sp.
CGTTCCGCCCGGACAGATCACGTATCACACCATCGACGAACTCCGCGACGAGCGGCAGAAGTGGCGGGCCGTCGCCGACGCCGATCTACTCGTCTACGTTGGCGGGATGACCGTCCCCGGGAAGTACGTCGGCGGAACGCCCGCGGAGCCGGACGAGGTGAGGGAGCTGGCGTGGACCGCCGACGGGACGACGCTGATGGGCGGCCCCGTGAAGTTCGGCGTCGGCGAGAAGAACGAGGGCGCGTCCGACACCGAACGGAAGGACCTCGACTACGACTTCGTCGCGAAGGGCGACGTCGAGGCGGCCGCGTACGACCTCGTCTCCTCCGGGCTGGAGGGGTTCGGCGACCGAATGCGCGAGTACAGCGAGGTCGAGCGGTGGGCTTCGAAGGGCGCGTTCGTCGTCGAACAGCACCCCAATCACCCCGACTACCTCATCGCGGAACTGGAGACCTCCCGCGGCTGTGCGTACCGATGCTCGTTCTGCACCGAACCCCTGTACGGCGACCCCAACTTCCGAACTCCCGAATCTGTGGTCCGGGAGGTCGACCGCCTCGCCGACTCGGGCGTGAGACACTTCCGCATCGGCCGACAGGCCGACATCCTCGCGTTCGGGGGCGACGGGGAGGCGCCGAACCCCGACGCGCTCCGGCAACTGTACGCGGGGATCAGAGACGTCGTCCCCGACCTCGGAACCCTCCACCTCGACAATATGAACCCGGTGACGATCGTCGACTACCCCGAGCGGTCGAGGGAGGCCGTCCGCATCATCGCCGAGCACAACACGCCGGGCGACACGGCGGCGTTCGGTCTCGAATCCGCCGACCCCGTGGTGCAAGAGGAGAACAACCTCCTCGTCTCCGCCGAGGAGTGTCTCGAGGCCGTCCGCGTCGTCAACGAAGAGGGAGGGTGGCGTCCCGGCGACGAGGTGAAGAAGGGGCCCTCCCTGGAGGGAACCCGCCTCCCCAAACTGCTCCCGGGTATCAACCTCGTCCACGGTCTCATGGGCGAACGCCCCGAGACGTACGAGCACAACAAGCGCTTCCTCCAGCGCGTGTACGACGAGGGGCTGATGCTCCGTCGTATCAACATCCGGCAGGTGATGGCCTTCGCGGGGACGGAGATGTCGGAGACGGGCGCGGACATCGCGAAGGAGCACAAACAGCAGTTCAAACCGTACAAGCGGGAGATTCGCGAGGAGATCGACCGGCCGATGCTGAAGCGCGTCCTCCCGCCGGGGACGGTGCTGGAAGGCGTCCACCTCGAGTACCACCAGGATGGAAAAACGTTCGGTCGCCAGCTTGGAACGTACTCGCTGCTCGTGGCGATTCCCGGCGAGCGACCGCTGGGCGAGACGCTCGACGTCGCCGTCGTCGACTACGGCTATCGGTCCGTCACGGGCGTTCCGTACCCCCTCGACCTGAACGCGGCGTCGCTCGACGAACTCAAGTCCATCCCCGGCGTCGGAAAGCGCACCGCGGGCGACATCGTCGTCGGACGTCCCTACGCCACTGTCGAAGAACTCCCCGGGAGCGCGGACGTCGACCTCTCGCGGTTCGTGACGGTCTCGTCCGAACGCGCCGACTGACGTCGATCCGTGTCCGTACAGAGATGAGGCGGAACGCTCCACTCCCCCCCGCTCTCCCCGACACCCCGACGGCGTTCAGAAGTCCTCTTCGATGATCTCGCCGACGGCGAAGTTCGATTTGACCTCCGTCACCTCTACCTTCACTCGCTCGCCGACCTCCGCGCCGGGGACGATGATGACGTAGCCACGCTCGACGCGAGCGATACCGTCGCCCTGCTTGCCGATGTCCTCGATCTCGACGTAGCGGAGTTCGCCGACCTCGACGGGCGGTTGTGGCTCCGACGTGTCGGTCTGTTTCCGCTCGGGGCGGGACTCTTCGACTTCCGTCCGGGAGATGAGCGCGACGCGATAGATTTCGCCCGGGTCGACGCTGCCCGTCTCGACCTCACGACGGGGGACCTCGACGACGTACTTGTCGTCCTCGGCCCGGACCTCGGCGTTGAACAAACACAGGAGCTTATCTGAGATTTCCATAGTGAGACCTCCATCGGTACTCACATCGGCCGTCATCAAAGAGGTACCGACCGCCGGAACCGCTGTGGCGGCTTTCGACGCCGTCGTTCGTCGCGTTTCGCCCCGAGCGGCTCGACCATCTCTGACCGCCCGCAGCGTCTACGGAGTCGGCGACCGCCGGCGACTACGGCTCCTCCCGGAGCGGACGCCCGTCGGGTCGCTTCTGTCCTTCCGAGTCGTGGACCACCACGCCGTCGACGTTCGTGGCACGGTAATTGTCCCGCACGTCGATTGCCTCCTCCAACTCGCGGACGGCCCGGGTCTTCAGCGCCGCCGCTAGCTCCTCGGCGTCCTCGCGCGAGATGTCGCGCCCGAGGCCCTCACACTCGTGGGCCCGGACCATTCCCTCGGCGTCGACCGCCTCGCCCATCGGCTGGCTCGTCCCGCCGAGCGCGACGCTGAACGGGTACGTTCGACAGACGAGCGGCCGGGCGTCGTGGACTGTACACGCCCCTTCTCCTTCTTCCTCGCGGTAGAACGTACAGTCGCCACACCCGGTCGTCTGCAGCGCCCACTCGAACGTCTCCCCCTCCGCTCCCTCCTCGCCCTCACTGAGACCGTACGGCATCGGTCGGGCGACGTCGCGCCAGTCGTACGCCTCGCCCTCGTCGTTCGCCGCGTCCATCAGCCGCCGGACCTCGTCGGGGAACACCGTCGCCGTGTGCGGCTCCCGCCCTCCCGCTTCGTTCTCGACTCGCTCGCGCTCGCCCCTGTCCTCTTCTCCTCGCCTGTCCTCGTCGGCAGTGCTCTCGCTCCCGCACGCCTCGTACCCCTTGCAGCAGGCGCCACAGCGGGTGCACTCGAAACCGATGGACTCGATGGCGTCGGCGAGCGCGGTGACGTCGAGGTCGCGGGCGCGGGCGAGTTCGGCCTCCAGCGAGGAAGACGGCGAGGGCGATGACACACCCATCTCTCGTGTCGGGCCGGACTAAACCCCGTCGCCCGGCTCGACTCGTTCCCCTCCGCGGTCCCACCGCACTCCCCCCTCGACGGCGAGTTTCTCGACGTGGGCGCGGACGGTGGCGACGGCGAGGTCGTACACCTCGGAGACGTCCTTGTCGTACGCCGCGTCGACCACCTCGTCGAGCGTTCGCGCGCCGGCGTCGACCGCCCGCTGGACCCGCGCCTCGCGAGCGAGTCGGTGGTCGATGAGGCGGTCGAGCGTCGTGCGTGGGTCGTCGATGGGCGGACCGTGTCCCGGGTGGAGTCGGGCGGGAGCGCGCGCACGGAGGCGACGGAGGCTCGTCAGGTACGCCCGCATGTCGCCCTCGGGTGCCCCGACGACGACGCTCCCTTCGGCGACAGCGAGGTCGCCACAGAGTGTCTCGTTCCCGTCCTCACTTCGGACCTCGAACGCGACGTGGTCACGCGCGTGACCGGGCGTGTCGATCACCGTCACCGGGCCGGCGTCGGTATCGATGACGGTTCCCTCCGTCATCGTCCGGTCGGGCGTGAGGTCGGTGGCGGCCTCGAACGCGCGTTCGTGTCCGCGACGTGCCCACACCGTCGCGCCCGTCTCGGTCGCGTAGTGGGCGACGCCGCCGACGTGGTCCGGATGGGTGTGCGTGACCGCCAGGTGGTCGACGGTGTGCCCCGCGAGGAGCGCATCGAGGTCGGCGTGTCGCGCCGACGGGTCGACGAGGAGTGCGCGGTCGCTGCCGACGAGGTAACTGTTCGTCGTCCCGCTGGGGACGGCCCGGTCGGCTGGAACGGCAGTGCGCTGCACGAGAACGGGCTGCTCGGTCAGTCGTGTTTGGGATGCTCGGCCGTATCAGGTGTTGAGGAAGTACACCTGCTTCCGGGCGTCCTTGAAGCTGTACCGCGAGGAGACGAGGTCGGACTCCTCCAGCCGGTTGAGTGCGTAGCGGACGGTCCGGTCGGGCAGGAGCGACTCCTCGGCGAGCTGTCCCTGCGAGAGCGGTGCGTCCATCTGCAGGACCTTGGCGACGAGCTTCGCGCTCGGCGGGAGTTCGCGGAGCCGCTCGCGGAATTCGGTCTCGGACAAGAGTTCTTCGGCCTCTCCCTCTGCGGTACTGGTGCTCATACCGACTGAAGGGCTACGCCGTGTGGTAAAGGTTAGCTACATGTGTGACAAAACAATCCGTACACCTTATACACATATTAGTTACACGACACCGTCTCCCAGTCGGGAGCCGTCGCGCGTGATGATCGCGAGAGGCCATCGCGCGCAGCATAACAGGGCGGTGCGTATCCGGACGCGTCGGCGTATTCCGCGATTCCGGCGTAGCTCGGTCGTACCCGACGCGGCCGTTCGGTCCGAAATCCCGTTCCAGCCCGTTCATGTTCCAGTACGTTCATGGTGGAGGCGTACCCAGTGCCGGTACGAGTGAAAGGAAAAGAGTGGTACAAGGCGGACGACGTCGCCGAAGAGTACGACTCGAAACGCTTCTCGCGCGGGGGTCGACTCATCGACCGCCGGGAGAAGGGTGCAGTGCTCGACGCACTCTCGCCGGTCGACGGAAAGCGCGTCCTCGAGATCGCGTGCGGTACCGGCCGGTTCAGCGTTATGCTCGCCGAGCGTGGCGCGGACGTCATCGGGCTCGACATCTCCCGGGCGATGCTCGCACAGGGCCGCGAGAAAGCCTACGAGGCCGGCGTCGCCGACCACATCTCGTTCATGCTCGGCGACGCCGCCAGACTGCCGTTCCCGGACAACCACTTCGACGCCGTGTTCGCCATGCGCTTCTTCCACCTCGCGGACACGCCCGCGAAGTTCCTCGCGGAGATGGCCCGTGTCTCGAAGGGGCAGGTCTTCTTCGACACGTTCAACGACTTCTCCTCGCGGGTCGTCTACAACTGGCTCCTCCCGATGGGCTCGCATCTGTACTCCCGCGAGGACGTCGAACGACTCGTCGACGGCGCGGGGCTCTCGCTCGCCTCCGAGTCGCACGACTTCGTCGTCCCGTACGGCGTGTACCGGAAGATGCCCGGTGCCATCGCCTCCGACATCCGCTCCGTCGACACGGCCGTCGGCGAGACGAGCGTCGGCGAGCGACTCGCCTCCGTCTCGTACTGGAGCGCCGAGGTTCCGGAACTGGGCGACGAGGCGGTCGAGCGGGCCAGCGAGGCCGAATAGCGGCGGAGCGGCCGGATTTAAGTGTTCGCTCGCCGACGAACGGGCATGGACCTCTCGGTAGTCGTCCCGACGCTCAACGGGCGCGACCGGCTGGCCACCAGCCTCGACTCGCTGGCCGCTCACGCTCCCGACGCCGAAGTGGTCGTGGTCAACGGCCCCTCGGCGGACGGGACGACCGGGATGGTGCGCGACCGCGCCGACGTCGACGTCCTCGTCGAACTCTCCGCGCGAACGCTGAACGTCGCCCGGAACGCCGGTATCCAGGCCGCGAGCGGCGATGCCGTCGCATTCTTGGGATACGACTTCGCCGTCGAGTCGGGGTGGGCCGACGCCGTCCGCGACCGACTGGTCGAAGCCCCCGTCGTGACCGGGCCGACCCGCCGGCGTGTCTACGGCGGCCAGACCGCCGACGCCCCCGAACGACGACGCATCTGCAAGCGCGACGTCACCTACTTCGACGGCGGCAACGTCGCCTTTCGGAGGGCGGCTCTCGACGATCTCGACGGCTTCGACGAGTACCTCCAGACCGGCGGCGCGCGCGACGCCGCCCACCGCCTCGCGGGTCTCGGCTACGGCGTCGTGTGGGAACCGGAGATGCAGGTGTCGCTCGACCACGAGACCGACGGCGGCGTCGAGACCCGCGACTGGGAGTGGAAGTACCGCGCGCTCGCGTATCGCCTCGTAAAGAACTACGGCCTCAGACCCGAGGTCGCCCGACGGACGCTCCGACACGCGGGGTCGGACGCGTTCTCGACGGCGAAGGACGTCCTCAGAGGTGAGTCGGTACCGACGTCGTGGTTCGGCACCAGCCGGTCGGTCACGGTCGGTATGGTGACGGGCTTCCGCGACGGCCTCGTCGCTCGCGCCCGCGACCGGACGCCGACGCGCAATCCTCGCGGCGTCTCGACCCGCGCCGACCGCGCCGTCGCCCAGTACGACTGGCGGTAGTCCTCACTTCGCTCGTTTCACGTAACTCCCTTGATCCGTCCCGCGCTCACACCGACGACGCGAGTGCCGGGAATACCCGTGTCGCGTTCTTCTCGAACGCGCGGCGCATCAGGTCCTCGCTCACGTCGAGCGTGAGCAGTTCCATCACGCTGACGTTCGGGTGCGTCGCCGGCGCGCCCGACCCGAACAGCACCCGGTCGGGGTGTTCGAGGAGCCCCCGCTCCAGCACGTCCCGGTAGCGGACGAAACTCGTCTCGACGTAGAGGTCGTCGTGTCGGTCGAGCAGGTCGACGGCCGCGTGCATCCGCTCGCGATCGAGCGGGTAGCCGCCGAACCGCTCCAGCACCACCGGAAACGAGTACCGGAGGAGGGTCGCCTCCACCGCCGCCAGGGAGAACCCGTCTCCGGCGCGGACCACCACCGGGAGGCCCACGCTGTCGAGGCGGTCGAGGGTCTCCTCGTCCGGGAGGCCGTCGTGTGCCGGGTCGAGCGTGAACCCGTAGAACCGGTCGCCGTAGCCGTACTGTTCGACGTCGTCGGGTGTGGTGTGGTGGTCCGCGCGCGAGGCGGTGAGGTTCCGGAGGCGGGCGGCGGGGCGGTCGCTGGGGTCGCGCGGTCCGGTGAGTCGCGCCAGCGGGACGAACGGACGGTCAACGCTCAGCCGCGCCACCGCGTTGTTCACCCGGAGGTAGCCCTCCCCCTTTGGACGGGGTCCCGGCGCGACGAGCGCCCTGACGACGCCCGCCTGGTGGAACTCGCGTTCGAGGCGTTCGGGCCCCATCTCGCGCCCGAACCGGGCGCTCTCGTCACCGTTCGGGTCGAGCCGTGCCCGAACGTCGACCACGCGAAAACCGTGTTCCAGTTCCAGCATCCTCTCTGGTCCTCTGTCGCTCGCCCGGACTATAAAGCGGTGTGACCCCCCGGCGCGGGCCGCGAACACCCGGTGACGAACGGTAATTCTGATTCGGGACCTCTCCGCCGTACTTCGCGGTTCGACGGACGGGGTAGTGTGGTACCTGTGCACACGTATCCCTTGCTACGCTGTCGTGCGGTTTTGGAAGGCAAATCGAAGAAAGTGTTATATAGAACTGCAAACCATCTACTGGTGATTACTATGTCATCCCGCATGCAGCAGGGCCAGCCGTTGTTCATTCTCGCAGAGGGCAGCCAGCGAACCCGCGGCCAGAGCGCGCAGGACTCGAACATCCGTGCCGGCCGGGCGGTCGCCAGCGCCGTACGCACCACCCTCGGCCCCCGAGGGATGGACAAGATGCTCGTCGACTCCTCGGGCGAGGTCGTCATCACCAACGACGGGGCGACCATCCTCAACGAGATGGACATCGAACACCCCGCCGCGCAGATGATCGTCGAGGTCGCCGAGACCCAGGAGGACGAGGTCGGTGACGGCACCACGACCGCCGCCGTCCTCACAGGGGAACTCCTCGCCAAAGCCGAGAACCTCCTCGACGACGACATCCACCCGACGGTCATCGTCGAAGGCTACACCGAGGCCGCCCGCCTCGCGCAGGACGCCATCGACGCGCAGGTCCTCGACGTCGACCTCGACGACGACCTCCTCGTGAAGGTGGCCGAGTCCTCCATGACCGGCAAAGGCACCGGCGACGTCACCGCCGACGTCCTCGCCCAGCACGTCGTCCGCGCCGTCCGGATGGTCCACGACGAGGACGAGCGGTTCGACCGCGACGACATCAACGTCCACACCCGCACGGGTGCCTCCTCGTCGGCGACCGAACTCGTCGAGGGCGTCATCATCGACAAGGAGCCCGTCAACGACGCGATGCCCCGGTCCGTCGAGGACGCGACGGTGGCCGTCGTCGACGTGAAGCTCGACGTCCGCAAGGCCGAGGCCGACACCGAGTACAACATCTCCTCGGTGGAGCAACTCACGGCGGCGCTCGACGCCGAGGAAAGCGAGCTGCGGTCGTACGCCACCTCGCTGAAGGAGGCGGGCGTCGATGTCGTGTTCTGCACGAAGTCCATCTCGGACCGCGTCGCGAACTACCTCGCGAAGGAGGGCATCCTCGCGTTCAAGAGCGTCAAGAAGTCCGACGCGCGCCGCATCGCCCACGCGACGGGCGCGAAGCGCCTCGGCTCTGTCACCGAGATCGACACCGACGACTTCGGCCACGCCGAGCGCATCTCCATCGAGAAGTACGGCGAGGACGAACTCACGTTCGTCGAAGGCGGCTCTGCCTCCCGGTCCGTCACGCTCCTCCTGCGCGGCGGCACCGAGCACGTCGTCGACGAACTGGAGCGCGCCATCAACGACGCCATCGACGTCACGGTCGCCGCCATCGACAAGGGCGGCGTCGTCCCCGGTGCGGGCTGCACCGAGGTCGCCATCGCCGACCACCTCCGCTCCGAGGCAGCGGGCATCGAAGGTCGCAAGCAGCTCGCGGTCGAGGCGTTCGCCGACGCCGTCGAGGCCCTTCCCCGCACGCTCGCGGAGAACGTCGGCATGGACCCCATCGACGCGCTGGTCGACCTGCGCTCGCGGTACGAGAGCGAGGGCCGCGCGGGCGTTATCGCCACCGGCCGCTTCGGTGAGATCGGCGACCCCGTCGACCACGGCGTGCTCGACCCCGCCGCGGTGAAGCGCGAGGCCGTCGAGTCGGCGACGGAGGCCGCGACGATGATCCTCCGCATCGACGACGTCATCGCCGCCGAGTAACGTCCTCGGACCGGCTACCGGCTCGGTTCCTCTCACGCCGCTCGATTCTCTCTGCAACTGCAACACGATTTCCGTCCTGTTCTCCCGCTCTTCTCCGATCTCTGCCCTGTTTCGAGCGTCCTCCCTCGGCCTCTCTTCACCTCCGTCGACCTCTGCTGCCGGCGACGACACTCCCGTCAACAGGATGGTGAACGGAAATGTTTTTCATACTACATCTTTATCAGCTGTCACGTCGTCGTTTCGACTCATGGCCGAGGAGACGTACAAGAACCACACGATCACCGTCGACGAGGAGGGGGCGCGCCTGACGGTCCGCATCGACGGAAACCCCGTCCCCGTCACGAGGCGGGACGACGGCAGCTACTACACACCATACACGCCGTACGTGACCTACGACGACCTCGACGACCTGGCCCACGCGGTCGTCGACAACTGGGGGTACGTCGCCCCGGTGGTCCGCGGGAGGGGGGCCGCCGAAGGGGAGGGAGACGAGGGACCGGGGAGGGAGAACGGGACAGACGAGGAGGCGTAGATGCACTGTCCGACCTACGACTGTCGCAAGGAGGTCCGCGACCTCTCGGCACAGGAGCGAGTCGACTTCGTCACGGCGGTCAAACAGCTCAAGGCAGACGGCGAGTACGACAAGTACGTCGTGTGGCACATGGAGGCGACGGAGCACGAGACGCCGATGGGCAACCCGTCCGGACGGAACGCCGCACACGTCGGACCGGCGTTCCTCCCGTGGCACCGCGAGTTCATCCGACGGTTCGAGCGCGACCTCCAGCGGAAGGTGCCCGGTGTGGCCCTCCCTTACTGGGACTGGACGCAGGACGCCGCCCTGTGGGACGACGACCGGACCGACGAGGAGAACATCGCGTTCATCGAGGCGAACTCGCCGGTGTTCGCGTCGGACTTCATGGGTGGTAACGGCGACCCGGACGACAACTACTACGTCAAGACCGGACCGTTCGCGTACGACCCGTCCGACCCGGACACGTGGATCACGGTCGACGCGGCGGGGAACCCGATGACGCTCGTCCCCGGGTCCATCCAGGAGACGGGACCGGGGCTCCAGCGCGCGTTCGGCAACCGGAAGAACACGGGCATTCTGGACTCCGCCTGGGAACCCACCCTGCCGACGGCCGAGGACCTCTACGGTGACGCGGATACCGACGGAATCCAGAGTATCACCCCGTACGACAGCGCCAACTGGGACGACAGTAGCTCGCCCAGCTACCGAAACGCGAACGAGGGGTGGCCCACCCTCAACGGGAAAATCTCCCCCAACACGCACAACCGCGTCCACGTCTGGATCGACGGCGACATGTGGCCGATGACCTCGCCGAACGATCCCCTGTTCTTCCTGCACCACTGCTTCATCGACAAACTGTGGGCGGACTGGCAGCAGGCCCACCCCGACGAGGACTATCTCCCGGCACCGGGGACGCCCGGTGCGCCGAGCGGCCACCGACTCGACGACGTGATGGTCCCGTTCAGTACGACCCCGGCCGACGTCCTCGACCACCGCGAACTCTGTTATCTGTACGACACCGACCCGATCCGGGTCACGCGGGAGACACCCACGCTCACGTTCTCGAACGTCCCGAACGGGAAGACGACGGTTCGGGCGGCCGTCTTCGAGGTGGCCGCGTGCGAGAACGTCTCCTTCGAAATCGTGTCGGGACCGACCGTAACCGACGGCCCCGCAGGCGCGTTCGGAACACCGCTCGGGACGACAGATACCGTCCCGGCCGGCGTCCGGTTCGAGACGAGGGCTCGTCTCTGGATCTCCTACACAGCTACGGCAGACGCCGACGGGACAGTTCAGGTCCGCTGCGTCCAGACCGGCGACGTCTGGGACGTCCCGATCACGGCGACGGCGGCGCCTCGAGAGAGGGCGGCTGTCGAACTCGTCCTCGACGAGTCGGGGAGCATGGCCTGGAACTCGGGGGTGGAGACCGCAGGCGGCGCCGCCATCCCGCGGATGGATCTGCTCCAGTCCAACGTCGGAGCCTTCCCGCTGGTCCAGTTATTGGAGGACGACGACGCTATCGGTGTCGTCAGGTTCTCGACGAACGCGGCCCCCGCGACTGCGACCGTCGAGCCGGCAGGGCCACCGGTGTTCGGCAGTGGACGGTCGAACGCCGTTGCCGCCATCGAGGGCCTCTCCCCCGGTGGATCGACCTCGATCGGTGACGGACTCGACATCGCGAACGGCCGTCTCACCGGCGTCTCCGGCTATCCAACGAAGGCGGTTGTCGTCCTCACGGACGGCCACGAGAACGCACCGCAGTACATCGCCGACGTCGTCGTCGCCGCGGATATCGACGTGTACGCCATCGGAATGGGGACGCCAGAAGTCGTCCGACCGACCGCGCTCGCCGACCTCACCGGTCCGGGTGACGGTTTCCTGACGATGACCGGTGTTCTCGACGACGACGACCGCTTCAGGGTCGCGAAGTACTTCCTCCAGGTGCTCGCGGGAGTGACCGCGACGGACATCGTCACCGACCCCGAGGACTTCCTCCGACCCGGGGAGGAACACGGCGTCGACTTCGTCGTGACTGAAGCCGACACCGCCGTCGACGTCGTCCTCCTCGGACCCCCCGTGTCGTGCCTCTTCCAGTTCACGCTGGAGACGCCGGCCGGAGACGTTGTGACGCCAGCGGACCTCGCCACGGTGCCTGGCTCGTCGTACGTCGACGGCGAGGGCGTCACGTTCTACCGACTAACGCTCCCGCTCCCAGTTGGCGACGGGGCACGCGCGGGAACCTGGCGCGCCGTCGTCGGCATCGACGAGGAGAGCAAGGGCTACCGTCGGTATCTGAACCACGTCGAGGAGACCGACCCCGAGGGGTTCCACGTCGTCGAGCGCAACGGCGCCCGGTACAACCTCAGCGTCCACGCGCGTTCGGACCTGCGGTTCCAGGCCACGCTCGGCCAGAGCTCGTACGAACCGGGGGCGACGCTCTCGCTCGAGGCGTCCCTCTCGCAGTACGACTACCCCCTGGGTGGAGCGACGGTCGAGGCGGTCGTCACGACTCCCGAGGGTGCGACCGACACCCACCGCCTCGCGGAGGTCGAACCCGGTCGGTTCGCGGCCGACCTCGTCGCGCCGACAACGGGGGTCTACACCGTCCACACCACGGCGCACGGCCACACCCTCCGGAGCCGGCCGTTCACCCGAGAGCGGACGCGAACCGCCGTCGTCTGGCCTCGTGGCGACGATGCGCCGCCGATCGGACGCGACGACGCCTGGACCGACCGTGAGCGACTCTGTGAGTTGCTCGAATGTCTCACCAGGGGAGCCTTCGCGGAGGTCCTCGAGGAACACGATGTCGATACCGACGACGTCCTCGACTGCCTGCAGCGGTTCTGCCGGCAGCCACCCCGCGAACGGGTTCCGGACGACCGGCGAGTCGACGGTCGGGCGACACTGTCGCCGGAGGTCGAGTCACTCCTCCGAGATCCGCGCGTGTCCGACACACTCCGGTCGCTCTCCAGCGCGGTGCGCGACCCGCGGCGGGAGTAGAGCCGACGATTAGGGGTCGTATACAAGCACTACGTCGTCGCCTGCCGAGAGCCCGAACGCCTCGTCTCCCCTCCCCCGATTGACGTCGCACTCGACGTTTCCGTGACTGCCGACCGTCACCAGCCGGTCACCCTCCGCGACCGACGCGAACGACTCACCGACGGAGACCTCCTCGCCGTTCACCCGAACCCGGTCGACGTCGGCCACGAACTCCCCTGGGACGTTCGTAATCGCGTTCCCGAAGTCGTCGACGACGAGCACCTCGCCGCGGGCCGTCCCGCCGTCGACCTCGGCCTCGGGGAGTCGGCAGTCGACGTACTCCTCAGCGGGCGAAACGCGGTCGAGTTCTTCGACCCGGTCGACGCCCACCTCGTGGACGGCCGCGGCGGCGGGGGCGAAGGCGTCGCGGCCGTGGAACGTCTGCGAGGCCGGCTCGTCGTACGCGTACGCGAAGACCGCTACCTCTCCGTCGCGCTCTCCTCCTCCGTCGCGCTCGGCTTCGCTCTCACGTGCGAGCGCCCGCGCCGCCGAGAGGGCGACGCCGTTGTCGGGCGCGACGAGCGCGTGGTCGCCAGCGCGGACGACGAGCGCGGCACGGTCGGTGCCGACACCAGGGTCGACGACGAGGAGGTGGACGGCAGGGGGGAACTCCGGGAGGACGAACCGAGTCCAGAAGGCGGCGGCGCGGACGTCTTGGCGGGGGAGGTCGTGGGCGACGTCGACCAGCCGCACGCGCGGGTCGTGTGAGAGGAGGACGCCGCGCATCGCAGCGGGGTACGGCGAGCCGAAGTCCGAACTCAGCGTGATCATCTCCGCTCTCACTCACTCGGGGTCGCTCGTCGCGTCGCCGTTCGAGTCGGTCTCGGAGACGCGCTGGATGCGTTCGATGCCGCCGATCTCCTCGACGATGTCGACGACCGGGTCGGGAACGAGCGACCGCCAGTCCTCGTTCGACAGCATTCGCTCCCTGAGTTCGGTCCCCTCGAGGACGTCGCGGTTGAACATCGGCGACTGACGCACCTCGACGCCCGCCTCCCGAAAGAGCTGAATGACGAGCGGGTTGTTCGAGTACGCCACGTCGAACGTCGGCGACATCGACTGGACGTGGCTCACCCACACCGAGTTGCGGTCGAGGTCCTCGATGGGGACCGCGTAGCTGACGATGTCGAACTCGGCGACGGACTTGGTGACCATCATGACCCGTTCGCCGGCGGTGAAGGGGTTGCGCGGCGAGTGCGAGTCGCCCGCGGACCCGATGCCGAGCACGAGTTCGTCGACCTCCGCTGCGATCTCCTCGACCATCCTGTGGTGGCCGTTGTGGTACGGCTGAAACCGTCCGATGTAGAACCCCCGCATGGCAGAGTGGTTCTCTGCCACCTTTTATAAAGCCCACGAGTCGACTTAGACGCCGAATTCCCGTCGTAGCACCGTCGAATCGGGTGTTTGGGTGATGCGTTCGGATCACCGCCGGGGAGAAAGTATATCAGTCGCGCACCCCTGTCTCAGGGTAGCAACGCTTCTATGAGCAACGACATGGAATCTGACGAAACTCCCCCGGAACGAGGGAGTGAAGACCACCCCGACTCGCCCCCTTCGGAGGAGGAGTCGCGCGAGTCCCCCGACCGGGAGGAGCCGACGGACCGCGGCACTGGCGACGCGCCGCGGCGCGAGCACGGGAACGGATCCGACGGGACAGACAGAGAGACCGTCGACGACCTCGACGATCTCGGAAGCGCCGTCGACGTCGAGGTCGACGGTGAGGCGACCATCGAGGAGAACCCCTCCGAGGACGACCTCCTCGGCGGCCTCCGCATCGGCTCGACCCAGGAGATCGAGGTACCGGACCGGCTCGTCGATCAGGTCATCGGACAGGAACACGCACGGGACGTCATCCTAAAGGCCGCCAAGCAGCGCCGCCACGTGATGATGATCGGTTCGCCGGGGACCGGCAAATCGATGCTGGCGAAGGCGATGTCCGAACTCCTCCCGAAGGAGGAACTGCAGGACGTCCTCGTCTACCACAACCCCGACGACGGGAACAAGCCCAAGGTCCGGACCGTCCCCTCGGGCAAGGGCGAGCAGATCGTCGAGGCGCACAAGGAGGAGGCGCGCAAGCGGAACCAGATGCGCTCCTTCCTGATGTGGATCATCATCGCCATCGTCCTCGGCTACTCGCTCATCATCGCCGGGCAGATCCTGCTTGGCATCCTCGCGGCGGGTATCATCTACCTCGCGTTCCGCTACGGCTCGCGGAGCGGGGACGCGATGATCCCGAACCTCATCGTCAACAACTCCGACCAGACGACCGCGCCGTTCGAGGACGCGACGGGTGCCCACGCCGGCGCGCTGCTCGGCGACGTCCGCCACGACCCGTTCCAGTCCGGCGGGATGGAGACGCCGAGCCACGACCGCGTCGAGCCCGGTGCCATCCACCAGGCCAACAAGGGCGTGCTGTTCGTCGACGAG
>JBEPYA010000082.1:0-14767 GCA_041641615.1 Salinigranum sp.
TGAAATCGGCGTCGCCGCGACCAAGACGTTCGTCTCTCAGGTCGCGACGCTCTCGCTCCTCTCAGTCGCGCTCGCCCGAGCGCGCGGCGAGATGTCGACGACGGAGGCGATCGAGTTCCTCGGGAACGTCCGTCAGCTTCCGGGTGCCGTCCAGCGAGTCCTCGACGAAGAGGAGGCGTTCAAGGAGGCTGCGACGGAGTACGGCGACGGCGAGGCGTTCTTCTTCATCGGCCGCAAACTGGGCTACCCGGTCGCGCTGGAGGGGGCGCTCAAACTGAAAGAGATCGCCTACGTCCACGCCGAGGGGTTCGCCGCCGGCGAACTGAAACACGGGCCGCTCGCGCTCGTCACGCCGAAGTCGCCGGTCCTGGCCGTCCTCACGGAGGGGTCGAGCCCCGAGGCGACGCTCAACAACGTCAAGGAGGTCGAATCGCGCGGCGCGCCCGTCATCGGGTGTACCTCGCTCCCCGACGCCGGCAAGTTCCTCGACGTCACCTTCGACATGCCCGAACTCGGGTCGCTCTCACCGCTCATCGCGAACGTCTGTTTCCAGCTGTTCGCCTACCACGTCGCCAATCTGAAGGGCCGCTCCATCGACAAGCCGCGAAACCTCGCGAAGAGCGTCACCGTCGAGTAGCGCCCTCGACTTCGACTGCCGGTCTCCGGTTCGGCGCCCGCACTCAGGAGTCGAACACGAGCGGTTCGTACCAGTCACGGTTCTCCCGGTACCAGTCGATGAACTTCGAGACGCCCTCACGAATCGACGTCGACGGCTCGTACCCGATGAGCCTCTCCGCACGCGAGACGTCCGAGTGGGTGTGCCGCGCGTCGGCCTCCAGCGCCTCCTGGTAGACGATGTCGACGTCGGCACCCGTCTCGTCGACGACGTACTGCGCGAGGTCGGTGATGGTGATGTTGCCGGTGGAGCCGACGTTCATCGTCTCGCCGTCGGCGGCGTCCGTCTCCAGGAGCGTCAGGTTCGCCTCGACGATGTCGTCGACGTACGTGAAGTCCCGCGTCTGTTGCCCGTCGCCGTAGATGAGCGGCGGGTCGCCGTTCAGACACCGCGAGACGAAGTTCGAGATGGCCATGTTCGGACGCATCCGGGGCCCGTAGACGGTGAAGTACCGGAGGTTCACACACGGGAGGTCGAACAGGTCCGTCCAGACGTTGCAGTAGTGTTCCGCCGTGAGTTTGGTGACGCCGTACGGCGAGCGGGGGTTGGTGGGGTGGTCCTCGTCGTACGGGAGGTACTCGTCGCGCCCGTACACGGAGGAGGAGGAGGCGTGGACGAACCGCTCGACGTCGTGGTCGGCGGCGGCTTCGAGGAGGTTGAGCAGTCCAGTGGTGTTCACCGCGTGGACCCGTTTGGGCTCCTCGACGCTGGCGCGGACGCCCGCCTGCGCGGCCTGGTGGTAGACGAACTCGACGTCGTACTCGTCGAAGATCCCCTCGACGCGCTCCTCGTCGAGGATGGTGCCGTCGACGAAGGTGTAGTCGTCGCCACCGAGTTCGCGACAGATGTCGACGTTGTGCTGTTTGATGCCGACGTCGTAGTACGGTTCGAGGTTGTCGAAGACGACGACGTCGTGGCCCGCTTCCAGGAGGCCTTCGGTGATGTGTGAGCCGATGAAGCCGGCACCGCCGGTTACGAGAACGCGCATTGTGCTCAGTATTTCGCCCGGGTGGTTTGTGGATTCCGGTTGCTGAAGCGTCGAGGACAGGTCGGATGCAAGAGCCGCGACCGGCCGCGACGAAGAACTATCCGACGACCCGGCGGGCGTTGGCGACGCTGCATTGATATGTGCCGACAGGTCAGATGATGTATGAGCGACCGATACGTCAGTGTGGCCAAGCCGATTCTCGGGCCCGAAGAACACGAGAACGTCGAGGCGGTCCTGGAGACCGGCCGGTTCCTCCAGGGACCGTACGTCGAGGAGTTCGAGGAGAAGTGGGCCGACCTGGTCGGTGTCGACCACGCCATCGCCGTGAGCAACGGCACCACCGCCATCCAGCTCTCGCTGAAGGCACTCGGCCTCCAGCCCGGTGACGAAGTAATCGTCCCGAGCCTGACGTTCGGCTCGACGGCGACCGCCGTCGTCCACCAAGCCGGAGTGCCCGTCTTCGCCGACATCGACCGAGAACTCTACACCCTCGACCACACCGACCTCGAGCGCTGTCTGAGCGACCGGACCGTAGCCGTGATGCCGGTCCACCTCTACGGACACCCGGCCGAGATGGACGAGATCTGTGCGTTCGCCGACGAACACGACCTGGCTGTCATCGAAGACGCAGCACAGGCCCACGGCGCGCGGTACAGAGGTGACGTTGTCGGGAGTATCGGCGACGTCGGCTGTTTCTCGTTCTACGCGACGAAGAACATCACCACTGGTGAGGGGGGCGTCGTCACCACCGACGACGACGACCTCGCAGAGGAGATCAGGCTGCTCCGGAGCCATGGGATGGCGAACCGTGACGTGCACGTCACCCTCGGCTACAACTACCGAATGAGCGACCTCAACGGGGCCATTGGATCCGCGCAGATCGACCGCCTCGCCGGCTTCAATCAGCGCCGCCGAGAGCTCTCCGAGCGACTCTTCGAGGAACTGTCGGACCTCGACTGGCTCCGCCCGGCAGTCGTTCGCGACTACGTCGACCACGCGTACTTCTGGGCGCCGTTCGAGATCGACACCGACGCCATCGGGATGAGCGGTAAGGAGGTGTGGTGCGAACTCAAAGATCGAGGCGTCGAGACGCGTCACCGCTACGTCGACCCACTATACGACCAGCCGGTGTTCGCCGAACACCGCGGGTTCAACAGCGACTTTCCGTGGAGTGCGAACGAACACACCCACAATTACGACCTCTCCCTCCCAAACGTCGAGGCCGTCGCGGGCAACACCATCGGACTTCCGAATCATCCGAAACTCGACGACGAGGACATCGACTACGTCGTCGAGACCGTCCGGGCGTTCGGCGACGAGGTACGGTGAGGTCTCTCCTGGCTCACTCGACGTATCCGAGCATCCGGAGTCGTTCCGCGGCGGTGTTCTCGTCTAGCTGCTCTCGCTGGCGTGGTGGCTCGCTCTCGATCTCTCGTCGCGGACCACACTCGGAGACGAACCACGGGACCTCGGTCAGTACGGGGATCAAGACACCCACCGGGTGTCCGTACACCCGGATGGGGAACGGCCACGCGAACTCGCCGAACGCCTCGCCGTGATCGGCCGTCACCACCGTCTTCCCTTCGACTTCGTCGAGCAGGTCGCGAACGACCGGCATCGCCCGGTCGAGGTTGGACCGATAGGCCGACCAGACAGTCTCCTTTGAGAGGTCGCCACGGGCGAGGCGCTCGAACGACGTCGGCTCCCGTTCGGCGTGGGCCTTCGCCTCACGACCCAGTGCCGCTTCACGGAGGGCGGATTCCCGAATCCCCAGCCTCTGCTCGCCGACGAACGGCTCGTGCGGCTGGACGAAGTGGAAGACGTGGCGTTTGTTCGGGTACTCCCCGAGTGCGGCTCGGCAGGCATCAGCCATCGCCTCCGGAGTGACCGTGTTCAGGTCGTCGTCCCAGTCGTCGCGCCACGCCGGGACGACGTCGTGGAAGGTATCGCGTTCGAGCAGTGTGTTGACGTACGCGTTCGCCGTGACGTACACGGTGTCGTGGAACTGGCCGTCGGAGAAGTTTTCACGGAGGAACCCGGGCGTCCCCGACTCACGCGAGTGGCGTCGCTCGATACGGCCGTCGAGGCCGTGCTCGGCCGCCGCATTCTCGAAGACGTCGTACCGACAGGCGTCCAGGATGACGAGCGTGTCCCAGTCTTCCTCGTGGACGGGACGGTCACCCCCTCCGCCGAACCGACGGAAGTACTGGCTCACGACGTGGGTGAGAAACCGCTGGCGCCACCAGAAGGTGTTCCGGCCGTTCGTCCTGATCTCGTCGAGGGCGTACGCGATGCGGTCTGTAGAGAGAGGCACGTCCCTCGGGTGATTACCGGGACAACTAAATAAAAACAAAGTGTTTAATATTCGCTTCGTCAACCGACGCGCGAGATGCGAGTACTCGTCACCGGCGGCGCAGGCTACATCGGGAACTACATCGTCGAGGAACTCCTCGAACGCGGCCACGAGGTCCGCGTCCTCGACTCGATGCTCTTCGGTGACTCGGCGCTGGAACCGTTCTTCGGTCACGAGCGACTCGAGATCAGGGAGGGGGACATCCGCCACATCGAGGACCTCTCGTACGCGCTGGAGGACATGGAGGCCGTCGTCCACATGGCCGGCATCGTCGGTGACCCTGCGTGTGACGTCAACGAGCAGGCGACGCAGTCGGTGAACGTCGAGGCGACGAAGGCACTCGTCGAGACGTGCAAGCTACACGACATCGAGCGCCTCGTCTTCGCCTCCACCTGCAGTGTCTACGGCGCGAGCGAACTGATGGAACTCAACGAGGGATCCTATCTGAACCCCCTCTCTCTGTACGCCGAGTCGAAGATCGAGTCCGAGGAGATCATCCTTCACGCGACGAACGAGAAGTTCGCCGACGCGGACGACCTCACGCCGACCATCCTCCGGCTGGGAACCATCTTCGGCTGGTCGCGGCGGATGCGGTTCGACCTCGTCGTGAACCTCCTCACCGCCAAAGCGGTCCTCGAGGACGACATCCCCGTCTACGGCGGCGAGCAGTACCGGCCGCTCGTCCACGCCCAGGACGCCGCCCGGGCGTTCGCCGCCGTCCTGGAGGCCCCGAAGGAGAAGGTCGACCAGCAGATCTTCAACGTCGGCGACGACGACCTCAACTACCAGATCAAGGAAGTCGGCCGCATCGTCGAGGAGCAGGTCACCGACGCCGAAGTCCGATTCGTCGAGCACAAAGAGGACGAACGGACCTACCGGGTGAGCTTCGACAAGATCAATTACATCCTCGGCTGGGAGGCGAAGCGGGACATCGCCGACGGCGTTCAGGAGATTAAGTCGTGGATGGACGAAGCGGACATTACCGGCTATCAGGCAGACCAGTTCCGGAACTCCGAGTACCCCTATATGTAACGAGGTGGGTATGACGCTCGTTCAGGCGTGCTCTCTGTACATTTCGTCGAGTACGTCAGCCAGTGCGTTCACCATCTTCGTTCGCGAGAACTTCTCAGAGACGTCCATCGATGGACCCTCGAACTGACTATCTTGAAGTCGCCGAATTGCATCCGCAATCGAATTAGGGGCATCAGGCGGCGCGACGACACCGAGCTCGTAGGTACGGATGAAGTCCGCGACCCTGAACGAAGGGTCAACGATAGCAAGAATTGGTCGCTCGGACCCAATGTAGTCCCAGATTTTGGACGGGATGTTTCTTGCGTTCTTCGGGTCGTTTCCGCCGATGTACAAAACCACGTCCGAGCCTTTCAGGACCGGGACGATTTCCTCGTGTGGAACAAAATCGTACGTTCGAATCACTGATTCGGTCCCAACTGTCTCAGCATAGTCCCGATACGCTTCGCACCAATCTCCGTAGAACTGCACGCTGACATCTGAACGATCAGTTGTCTCCAAGTATCGGCTCAGGCCATCAAGGAATCTCATCGGCTCTATCCATCCCTGGTAGAATGACCCCGCGTACGTGATTGTGAACGTCTCGTACGACTCCGGTTCGATGTCTTCAAACTGGTCCGAGAAGAACCCGATGAACGGGAGTCGTTCTATCGCCGCACTCCTGTCGGGATACCGTCGCTCGAAATATCCCGCAGGCAGTTGTATCCCGTCGATCCAGGCGACCTTCGTTGCCCGGGTGACGACGAGCCACTCAACGAACCGTCGGGCGTAGTCACGAACAGAGTGTTTCTCAAGATCAGGGTCCGTCGTGAGCGCGTCTCGAAGTTCAGCGAGCCATGGCAACCCGGTGAGCACACTGACGAAGAATCCGATTAAATGGAGGTGAAACGGATTATTGATCGAGTGAATCACGTCGGCGTCGGTCTTCCGAGCAAGACGGACACCACGTAGTACGCTCGGCGCTGCCGTGAGGACGTACGGCTCTCTCACCGGACAGACGACGAGGTTCCACCCCCGTTCGCGCAAGAGTGACTGCCTCGTCGCCAGTTTTTCACCGCGACCACCGGAGTCTGTCGGAAGGTAATCAGAGATCAGAAGAACTGTTCTGGACGACTCCCCGTCCTCGCGCATTGACTAACTGCCTGGAGTATGGCAAGCATAATACTTCTGTCGGAATATACTCGTCTCACCGTGTCCCAACTGCTCTGGGCTAGCGTCCCTACCGTTCATGCCTGGCATATAGTCGGCCAGTACGGCCCTCACACCGTGAGTAAACTCACCGGAAGTGCGGAAGCGAACAGGGGGGTCGTTCAGTGACCAGCGTCTTAGTTCTCGGACTCAACGACATCGGAGAGCGGATTTACGACTGGCTCGTAAATCAAGAAGACACGAACGTTTTGGCGGTGGTGACCGAGAAGTCACAGCTCTCTATCGTCGACGAACTCCAACCGGAGCTGCTGATATCTGCCGGATTTCGACATGTCGTCCCGGACGACGTCCTCGACATCCCGAGCCTCGGTGCCGTAAACTTCCACAAGTCGTATCTTCCGTACAACCGCGGAGCGAACCCTAACGTGTGGAGTATCGTCGAGGACAACCCTGCGGGCGTCTCGTTGCACTACATGACCGCAGACGTGGATGCTGGCCCCGTCATCGACCGACGGATGGTCCCAGTGAAACCAGCGGACGATGCCCGAGACCTGTACGAACGACTCGAAGAGGCCCAGTTCGAGCAGTTCGTCGACATGTGGCCCGAAATCCGTCAGGGGACTGTCGACCCGACTGAACAGCGTGGAGACGAAGGCACTTACCATTACAAGCGTGAGTTCGTCGACCTATGGGAAATCGACCGCGACGAAGTCGTCCGTGTCGGTGACTTCCTCGACCGTCTCCGTGCGCTCACCTTTCCGCCGTACGACAACGCCTACTTCGTTGAAGACGGTCGGAAGTTCCACGTCGAACTGCGAATAACACCTGCAGATTCGAAGGCCGATAGGCCGAGGGACGACGTCGAGTCAAAGAAGGTCCCCACGTACTCCGAGAACGGGTCGAACTGACTCTCCCCATCTCGTGACTCTCTGCATCACGTTCGTCCTCGAGAAGCGTGACCTACCTCTTCATTAATATGTTTGATAATTAGGTCCGAAGGTATATCGGTAGTGTTCCTGTGGTATAGGTAAGCGATATGACTAGATTGAAGATGGCGTCCACCGTCTGGAACCGGATACCCGAGGGAGTGCAACCGCGACTGGCCGAGACGCCGATGTATCGGCTGTTGCGAACCGGACTGGCTCGCCGGGAGGAACTCACTCGGCTCCGAGTCTCTCCGACGTCCGACTTCAGTTTCATTGTCGTCGTGCCCACGCGGTTCGACCCATGGTGGCTCGACTACGACCCGACTGTCACACACTCCTCACACGAACCGATTACCACCCGGACATTTATCGAAGAGATCAAACCGGGCGATGTGGTGTGGGACATGGGTTCGCAGTACGGCTACTTCTCGCAACTGGCTGCGGAACTGACGGGTGATCCGACGTCGGTTCACACGTTCGAGATGTCTCCGTACAAGTGTGTCCGAATACAACGGATTAGCGACCATCGATACGGTGAAGACGGCCTGAACGTGGTCGAAGCACGGGTGAACGACCACGACTCGGCGACCGACGTCACGGGTGATGCGTACGTGGGCCGGACCGCGCCTCCGGATTTCGTCAAGGTCGATATCGAAGGGGCTGAAGTTCCTGGAATTCGTGGCCTGCGGAAGACAATCGAGGAGCATGCGCCCACCCTCATCGTGGAGATGCACCCCAACAAGATTCACGAGCACTTCGACGGTGTCGAAGCAGACGTCCTGCGGACGATTTCAGAGCACTACACGGACGTCCGTCGCTGTCGGGCGTTCCGCAGTCTCGGTTCGAGCTGGGAATCGTGGGACGAAGAGCGAACGTCTAGCGATCGAACACAGGGCATGGATGGCGCCGTCGACCTCGACTCGTACCAGTTGTTCTGTTCGACGTAGTCTCGGTGAGCTCGACCTCACTGTCATCACCGTCGTCCCCGCGCAATACGACTACTCATCGCCGCTACAGTTCGACGACCCGCCGGTAGTAGAAAGATTCAGGTGTCCCACTGTCGGGAGGTAATACAATCTCCGACATGCAGAACGTTCTCCTGATCACCGTCGACTCGCTCCGGGCCGATCACATGGGCTGTTACGGCTACGAGCGGGAGACGTCCCCGTCGCTCGACGCCCTCGCCGACTCCGCTCACCGGTTCACCAGCGCGTTCGCCCACGCACACGCGACCCGTGCATCGTTCCCGAGCATCCTGACCTCGACGTACCCGACGATGTACGGCGGGTTCGAGCGACTCGCCCCCGAACAGACCGTCGTGGCGGAACCGCTCCAGCAGGCTGGGTTCGACACGGCGGGCTTTCACTCCAATCCATTCCTCTCGCGGGGGTTCGGCTACGAACGTGGGTTCGACACGTTCTACGACTCGCAGTCGGAGCCGACGCTGTTCTCGAAGCTCCGCGAGTGGGTGAAACAGAACCTCGACAACGACGGAGTCGTGTTCGGCCTCCTGAGTTCGGCCTTCAACGCGACCGAACGGAAGGCGGGCATCGAGATCGGGTCGTCGTACGTCAAGGCCGGCGACCTGACCGACCGTGCCATCGAGTGGCTGGACCGGGATTCGGCGTCCGCGACGGGGAACTTCCTCTGGATCCACTACATGGACGTCCACCACCCGTACGTCCCACCGGCGCGGTATCAGCGACTGTTCCGTTCCGAACCCGTCGAGGACAGACAATCCATCCGGCTACGCCGGAAGATGCTCCAGAACCCCGCGGAGATCTCCGACGAAGAGCTCCAGACCATCCTCGACCTGTACGACGCCGAGATCAGGTTCATGGACGACGAGGTCGAACGGTTGCTGTCACACGTCTCCGACCGCTGGGGCGACACTGCCGTCTTCTTCACGGCCGACCACGGCGAGGAGTTCCGCGAACACGGCTCGTTCAGCCACGGGACGCTCCACGAGGAGGGCGTCCACGTCCCGCTCATCGTCGACGTCGACGGCCGTGCCGGCGTTCACGACGAACTCGTCGGGCTACTCGACCTCCCCCCGACGGTCTTGGACTACGCCAGCGTTGAGGTCCCGGAGACGTATCTCGGGCAGAGCTTCCGCCCCCTGCTCGAGGGAGGTGAGTGGACCCGCGATCACGTCGTCGGCGAGCGGGGATCGACCGACGACGCTGGCAACGCCCGGATGTACTACCGCGACGACCGCTGGAAGTACATCGTCGACGGCGGTCCCCCACAGCTGTTCGACGTCGTCGCCGACCCGGGCGAGCGATCGAACGTCCTCGACCAGCATCCCGAAGTCGGTGCGCGAATCGATGAAGTTCTCGCCGACCACCGTGCCACCGTCGCCCGGACCGACACCGACCTCGTCGCGGTCGATGTGAACCGAGACATCGAAGGTCGCCTCGCCGCCCTCGGCTACCGCGAAGAGTAGCGTCGACCCAAATGCGCATCGGACAGAACTCGATCATCGTCTTTCTCTCACAGTCGCTCACCTCCGTCGCCGGGTTCGTCGCGACCATCTACATCGCTCGCGAATTGGGTGAGGCGACTCTCGGGGTGTACAGCCTCGTCCTGGCAGTCGTCATCTGGTTGAAGATCATCGGCGGGCTGGGTATCCAGACTGCGCTGAAGAAGCGGCTCTCCGAGCCCGGTGACGACGGTCCCTTTCTCGTCGCAGGGGTGGCGACACAACTGGTCGTCTTCGTTGTTCTGACCGGCGTCGTCCTCGGATTCGGGCCGTGGGTCTCGTCGTATCTCCGTGGGACGCCCGCCGAGACTGTCGTCGTGCTGTTCGCGCTCACCCTCTCGTTCGCGTTCGTGACGACGGCGCTCGAGGGTCAGAACCGCGTTCACATCGCCTCCCTCCTAGCCCCCGCCGACCGGTTCGTTCGGAGTGTGGTCCAGATTCTGCTCATCGTGTTCGGGTTCGGTATCACGGGACTCCTGTTCGGCTACGGTTTCGGCGCGCTCGTCGGCACCGTCCTCGGCGTCGTGTTCCTCTCGACGCCACTCTCGCTGCCGACGCGAGCGCACGTCGAGGCGCTCACGAGCTTCGCGAAGTACTCGTGGCTGAGTAACCTGAGCAACCGCGCGTTCGCGTCGATGGATACCCTCGTCCTGGGTCTGTTCGTCGCTGACGGTCTCATCGGTATTTACGAGGTAGCGTGGAACCTCGCGTCGATCCTCGCCGTGTTCGGTATCGCGATCGCCACCTCGATGTTTCCGGCTATGAGCGAACTCTCGACCGAGGGGAACATCGAGGAGCTACGCGACCTGTTCTCTGACTCGGTCGCGTTCACCGGGCTGCTCCTCATCCCCGGACTCGTCGGCGCAGCACTCGTCGGTGACCTGGTGTTGTTGCTGTACGGTCAGTCGTTCGCCAGGGGCCACCTCGTCCTCGTCGTCCTCACGCTCTCGCGGACCGTCTACGCCTACGAGTACCAGATCGTTAACACACTGAACGCGCTCGACCGTCCCGACCGCGCCTTCCGGGTCGACGGCGTGTTCATCGTGATGAACGTCGGACTCAACCTCCTTCTCGTCTGGCAGTTCGGATGGCTCGGTGCCGCCGTGGCGACGGCAGTCTCGGCGGTCATCGCGCTCGTCCTCGGTTACCGTGCCGTGCAGGACGTCGTCGGTGTACAGTTACCGGTGGCCGAGGTCAGACGACAGACAGCAGCGGCCGTGGCGATGGGCCTCGTCGTCGGTGGCGGTCGCTACCTGTTACCGCCGACGCTCCTGACCGGCGTCGTCCTCGTCGTCGTCGGCGGACTGGTGTACTTCCTCACGCTGGCAGGCATCTCGGTTCGGTTCCGACAGGTCGTCGTCGACAACATGCCCTTCTGAAGCGGTGAACGGCCGTCTGGGGCCTACTCGTCGACCAGCACGCCGGGCAAGAAGCGGTCCTCGTGGGCCTCGATTCGGTCGCGGTGGTTGACGAGCGACCCGAAGACGTCGTGGATACCCTCTTCGAGCGTCTGACGCTGCCCTCCGACGAGGTCGACGAACCGGTCGTTCTCAATCTCCATCTTGTGGCTCTCGTCCTCGTCGCGCGGGTTCTCGTAGTGTTTCACCTCGGCGTCGATGTCGTACTCGGCGGCCACGTCGGAGATGGTCTCGGCGAGCTCGACGATGGCCACCGGCCGGGTCACCTGGTTGTACACGTCGACCGTCCCTGACTCGCCGGTGTGTCCACGCTCGACTAGCCGGACGAGACTCTCGACGGTGTCCTCGAGGCTGACCATCGGTTTCCGCTGTTCACCCTTGCCGTACACCGTGATGGGGTAGCCGGCCACCGCCTGTGCACAGAACCGGTTGACGACCGTGCCGAAGTAGTAGTCGAAGTCGAATCGCGTCTCTAACCCGGTCGCGTCGGTCTCGGGCGTGGTCGTCCCGTAGACGATGGCGGTTCGAACGTCGCTGATGGCGAGACCGAAGTCGCTCGCGGCGAGACGCATGTTGCCCGCGTCGAACGCCTTCGCCTGGTGGTACCAGCTTCCTCCCACCGCGGGGAACGGAACGTCGTCCCGCTCTCCCTGGTTCTCCATCGTGGCCCCACCTTCGGGAATGGGAAAGCCGGGCGCGCCGTAGACACCGGTCGTGGTAGTCTCGACGAAGTGCGTATCGTCCAGGCCGGCCTCGTGCAGGCCGTGGAGGAGGTTCAACGCGGCGGACACGTTGTTCTGCTGGGTGAACAGGGCCCGCTCGCCGTTGATACCCGCGTAGGGAGCACTCGGTTGAGCCGCGAGGTGGAGGACGGTGTCGGGGTCGTGAACGTCGAGAAGACCCGTCACGGCGTCACGGTTGGCTAGGTCGGCCTCGACGAAACTCAGGTTCTCCGCTGCACTGAATCGCTCAGCCGGTGAGTCAACGGGGACCGCCGAGACGCTCCCGACCTGTTCCACCCACTCACGCCGGGCGAGGTTGTCGATGCAGACGATACGCTCGTCCAATCGGTCGGCGAGTCGGAGTGCAGTCGGCCACCCGACGTAGCCGTCAGCACCTGTCAGTAAGACGGTCATACGCAGAGTTCCCCGATGGGAGTATTAAGTATGTTGCTCCGGTGGATCGGCGGCACGCCAGCGCTGGATGGTCGCGAAGACGAATCCGGCGCCGACCGTCGCCGTGAGGAGACACAACGTGAACAGCTGGAGGGCGTCCACGCCACGGCGTTCGCAGACCACTCCCCGAACCCGGTCTGGCACGGAGTCGAACAGCACCTGCCGAAGGAAGTCGCCCTCCTCGCCGCCCTCGGCGTCCGGCAGTACGTCGGCCATCACCCGCTTCGAGTACCCCTGCCAGAACGCCCGTTCGAGCAGCCACGTCGGCTTCGTCCGGTAGTCGAACACCTTGTGTTCCACCACCGCCTCGGGGTCGTACCACACGCCCTCGCCGTAGCGCTCGCGCATCCGTGCGGCGAACTCCGTCTCCTCGCCCTGGAGGTTCTGCTCGCCCGTTCGCCCGAGGTTCGGCTCGAACCCACCCAGTTCCTCGAACACCTCGCGGCGGAAGGAGATGTTCGACCCGAACGTGTTCCTGACCTCGCACTCCTGGTCGGGGAAGCCGCGGTGAGTCACCCCCACCAGCCAGTAGAACTCCGCGGGGAGGAAGCCGGGTTTCCCCGCGACCCATCGACCCGTCATCCGGCCGCCGGCGGCGACGGCGTCGTGTCGCTCGTACAGCGAGACGAGTCGCTCGACCCACTCGGGGTGTGCGACGGCGTCGTCGTCGAGGAAGGCGACGACGTCGCCCGAGGCGTGTCTCACACCCTCGTTCCGACTCACCGACAGCCCGAGGTTCTCGTCGTTGCAGCGGACGACGACGTCGTCGTGCGTCCCGTACCGTTCGCGGACCCGCTCGAAGAGCGCCTCGTCGCCGTCGACGACCACCACGACTTCGACGTCGTCGTACGTCCCGGCGAGGACACTGTTGACGGCGTCGACGAAGTGGTCGAAGGCGTCGGGCGAGTAGGTGCAGATGACGACGGATACCTTCACTGGCAGGAGATGACGACCCGCCGAGATATGTCTTCTCGTCTCCGTGTCGCCGTGCGACGGCCTCGTGGCGGGTGTCCGGTCGGGCGTCACCGCCCGTGGTGGCACACCTCACACGCGCCTTTTTCCCGCCGCCCGACATTCTGACACGCATGGATATCAGCGTCATCGGGAGCGGGTACGTCGGCACGACGCTCGCGGCCTGTCTCGCCGAGTTGGGTCACGACGTCGTGAACGTCGACATCGACGAGGAAACCGTCGCCACCCTCAACCGTGGCGAACCACCTATCCACGAGGAACACCTCCCGGAGCTCGTCTCGCGACACGTCACCGAGACGAAACGCCTGCGCGCGACGACCGACTACACCGCCGTCCTCGAGACGGAGGCGACGTTCGTCGCGCTGCCGACACCCTCTCGCGACGACGGCAGCATCGACCTGGCCATCATGGAGGCCGGCATCGAACAGCTGGGCGAGACGCTCGCCGGCAAGGAGACGTGGCACACCGTCGTCGTGAAGAGCACGGTCGTTCCCGGCACTACCCAGGACCGCATCGCACCCCTCGTCGCCGAGAGAAGCGGGAAGGTCCTCGGCGAGGAAGTCGGCGTCGGGATGAACCCCGAGTTCCTCCGCGAGGGGACCGCTGTGATGGACTTCATGGAGCCGGACAAGGTCGTGCTGGGCGCCGACGACGACCGGACGCTGGCCGCCCAGCGGCGCATCTACGAACCGCTCGTCGAACAGTACGACACCGCCGTCGTCGAGACCGGGACGCGCGAGGCGGAGATGATGAAGTACGCGAACAACGCGTTCCTCGCGGCGAAGGTGTCGCTCGCCAACGACCTCGGGAACATCTGCAAGGAACTGGGCGTCGACATGTACGAGGTGGCCGACGCGATGGGCCTCGACGATCGCATCGAGCGGTCGTTCCTCGACTCCGGGCTGGGCTGGGGCGGGTCGTGCTTCCCGAAGGACGTGGCGGCCATCGTCGCCGCCGCCCGAGAGGTGGGGTACGAACCGCCGATGCTGACCGCCGCCGTCGAGGTAAACGAGACGATGCCGGAACGCCTCCTCTCGCTCCTCGACGACCACTTGGACGTCGCCGGCAAGCGCGTGGCCCTGCTCGGCCTGTCGTTCAAACCCGGGACCGACGACGTCCGGGAGACGCGCGCCGCCCCGCTGCTCCGCGGCCTCGCCGAGCGCGGCGCGGAGGTGGTCGCACACGACCCCGCGGCCGTCGAGACGATGCGGACGGCGTTCCCCGACCTCTCGTTCGCCGTCGCGGACTCGCCCGCCGAAGCGCTCGACGGGGCACACGCGTGTCTCGTCGCGACCGACTGGCCCGCGTACGCCGACCTCGATGCGGAGTTCGACGCGATGGCGAACCCGCTGGTCCTCGACGGCCGCCACTGCATCGCGCGGCGCGAAGGCATCGTCTACGAGGGGCTGACCTGGTAGCCGTCCCGGCGGCGACGACGCGCGCTCGCATCGTCAACACTCCTGGGAACGTGGCGGCGTGTGAGCCTTCTCACACCCCTCGGGCTTCGTTTCACAAGGCTTATGCGCGAGATGGCGGTCCACACGAACAATGAGTCAGCGTAGCGAGCGTGCCGAGGACGACGGGCAGTCCGTCCTCGAC
>JBEPYA010000083.1:0-14514 GCA_041641615.1 Salinigranum sp.
GAGCGTCGCCACCTCGGGCGCGGCGAAGGCGTCGGCGAAGTCGATGGGTTCGGTGAACGCCGCGTAGAACACTCTCCCCTCGGGGGCGGGGCCGAGGACGACCGGCGTCGAGCGGAGCTTCATCGCCGCCGAGTCGATCGTGGCTCGCGTCAGGAACGGGGCCGTCCCGCGGACGACAGCGACGGAGTCCGCGTCCTCCTCGCGGAGGAGGTGCGTCGCCGTGTTTCCGGCGCGGGCGGCGTACGACGAGCCGACCTGTACCTCGAACCGGACGTCGTCGAGATCCGACAGGGCGTCGGCCGCGAGCGCGCGGACCGCCGCCTCCGCGTCGCCTTCGTCGCTTCGGTACGCCTCCGGGAGGAGTTCCTCGGGTCGGTAGTTGACGAGGAGGTCGCCCCCGGACCGCTCGACGGCGACGAACGTGTCCTTCAGCAGCGCGGCGTACAGATCGGCGGCTTCCTCGGCCGTGAGCGGCCCGCTCTCGACGAGGTCCGAGAGTGCCAGTCCGGGTCGCGGCGGGTCACAGAGGACGCAGACGACGGTCATACCCAGGAGGAAAGACGGCGTGGCCTTGAACGCGCCGCTTCGGACTCGTCGTGAGGCAGTGCACGAGAGGACAGCGACGAAAGAGTGTCCGCTCCGAAATCCGACGCCTCAGCCGCCGAGGAAGTCCTGTCGGACCTGCGGGTCGTTCAGGAGCGCGTCGCCGGTGTCGACGTAGCGGTTCTTCCCGTTGGCGAGGACGTACCCTCTGTTGCAGCGACGGAGCGCCTCCTTGGCGTTCTGCTCGACCATCAGAACCGCGGTGCCGTCGTCGTTGATGGCGTCGATTCGGTCGAACATGTCGTCGACGAGGTCGGGCGCCAGCCCGGCCGAGGGCTCGTCGAGGAGGAGCAGGTCCGGTTCCAGCATGAGCGCCCGGCCCATGGCGAGCATCTGCTGCTGTCCGCCGGACATGGTGCCGGCCTTCTGTTCTCTCCGCTCGCGGAGGATGGGAAAGCGCTCGAAGACGGCTTCGAGGGCGTCCTCGGGCACTTCGTCGAGGATGTACGCGCCCATCTCGAGGTTCTCCTGGACCGACAGCGCGGAGAAGACGTTGTCGTTCTGGGGGACGTAGCCGATCCCCTTGTGGATGATCTCCTCGGGGATGAGGCCGGTGATGTCCTCGCCGGCGAACGTCACGGTCCCTCCCATATGGTTCGTGAGACCGAAGACGCTCTTCATCAGCGTCGACTTCCCCGCGCCGTTGGGGCCGACGATGGTGACGTACTCGCCCTCGTCGACGAACATGTCCACGTCGGTGAGGATTTGGAGGTCGCCGTAGCCCGCGTCGAGATTCTCGACTTCGAGCAGGCTCGTCTCCGGCGGCCGGTCCGGTTCCGTCTCCGCCTCGGTCGTCGCGCTCATACGTTCCCCCCGAGGTACGCCTCGATGACCTCCTCGTTCGACTTGATGTCGGCGGGCGTCCCCTCGGTGAGCACCCTCCCCTGGTGGAGGACGATGACGTGTTCGCAGTTGTTCATGATGAGATCCATGTCGTGTTCGACGAGCAGGAACGTGTACCCCTGTTCGCGGAGTTCGTGGACGTGTTCGAGGAGCCGTTTCTCCAGCGAGGGGTTGACGCCGGCGAACGGCTCGTCGAGGAGGAGCATGTCCGGGTCGGTGAGGAGCGCGCGCGCCATCTCCAGGAGCTTCCGCTGCCCCCCCGAGAGGTTCCCGGCGTACTCCTCGGCGATGTGGTCGATCTCGAAGAACTCGAGCGTCTCCCAGGCCCGTTCGAGCAGTTGCTCCTCCTGTTCGACGACCTGGCCGCGGACGCCCGGGGTGACGGAGCGCCAGAGGCTCTCGCCGACCTGCCCCTTCGGGGCGAGCATCATGTTCTCGAGGACGGTCATGTCCTTGAGTTCGCGGGCGATCTGGAACGTCCGGACGAGACCGCGGTTGGCGATGGTGTACGGCTCCATCCCGGTGATGTCCTCACCGTTGAACGTCACGGTGCCCGCGTCGGGGCGGTACATTCCCGTGATGAGGTTGAACGTGGTCGACTTGCCGGCGCCGTTCGGCCCAATGAGCCCCGTCAACGAGCCCTGTTCGACCTGGAACGTCGCCCCGTCGACCGCCGTGATCCCACCGAAGGACTTCTCCAGCCCGTCGACCCGGAGCGGGTACTCGTGGTCGATGCCGACGTCGCTCGTCGCCGAGAGCGCGTCCGCGCCTGTCTGCACCTCGTCGGGCGCGCCCTGTCCGCCGCCGCTGTCGGTGGCTTCACTCATCGTCGTCACCCCCGTCCGCCGCGACGGCACGACCGCGCCGTGCCGTCAGGTCGATGCTCGCGGCCGTCTCCTTGCGGTGGCCGAGCAGCCCCTCCGGACGGTTGTGCATCAGCCAGATGAGCACGAGCCCCATGATGACCAGTTGGAGCTGGCGGACGCTGTCGAGCGTGTAGAAGATGAACGGCAGCGGGTCGGCCTCGGAGATGAGCGGCGAGATGGCCGGCCCGAACGAACTCGGCGCGCTCGCGGACGGCAGGATCTCTTCGATGACGTTCTTCAGATAGCGTGGGCCCTGGTAGAGGAGGGCCGCGAACACCGCGCCGCCGACGATGCTTCCCGTGTTGGAGCCGGCACCGCCGATGATGAGCGCGATCCAGACGAAGAACGTGATGCGCGGTCTGAAGGTGTTCGGCGTCACCGCGCCCTGCGTCATGAACCAGAGGATGCCCGCCAGCCCCATCAGGGCGCAGCCGAGCATGAACGACTTGATCTTGAAGCCGTTGGTGTCCTTGCCGAGCGAATTGGCGACGTCCTCGTCCTCGCGGATGGCCTTGAGGACGCGGCCGAACGGTGACTCGCCCGTCCGCTTCAGGAGCCAGAAGTAGACGGCAACGAAGAAGAGGAGCACCGTTCCGTAGACGAGACCGTCGATGACGGGCTTCGGGTTGGTCGGGATGACGGCTGTCGACGCCTCGATGAACCCCTGGTACGCGCCCCAGAGGCCGAACGCCTCGAAGAACGCCTGGAGCGGGTCGGTGTAGTTGAGGATGACGCCGGAGCCGCCGCCGAAGCCGACGCGTCTCCCGAAGAGCTGGAATTGCTGGAACTGTGAGGAGAGGAACGAGAAGCGGACGATTTCGGACATCGCGATGGTGACGATGGCGAGGTAGTCCGCCCTGAGTCTGAGCGCGGGGAGCGCGACAACCAGCCCCAGAAGGGCGGCGGCGACCATCCCCGCGATGATACCGACGATAAGCGGGAGGCCGAGTCCCCCGACCTGGGCGGCGCTTCCGGGCTCGTAGATGGGTTTCGAGACCAGCGCCATGACGTAGATTCCGACCGCCATGAAGCCGACGATACCGATGTTGAACAGCCCGGTGTACCCCCAGTGGAGGTTCAGCGCGAGCGCCAGCATGGCGAAGACGGCGATGAAGAACGTCAGGACGGCGAGCGAGTTCAGCTGGCCACGGAGCGAGAAACCGAGGATGACGCCGCTGACGATGTACGCGGCGTAGAGTACGGCGAGCAGGAGCACGATGAGCCCGGCGTCGCCGCCCGGGACGCGTTCGGTGAACCGGTCGACGTCGACGCTCATGCGGTGGACCTCCCGGCGAAGATGCCCTGCGGCTTGACGAGCAGGATGACGATCATGACGAGGAACGCCGCCGCGCGCGCGAACGCGGAGGGGATCCAGATGACCGACATCGACGCGGTGAGACCGATGACCAGTCCGCCGGCGATGGCGCCGTAGATGGAGCCGATGCCGCCGAGGATGACCGCCGCGAAGATGAGAAGCAGGAGGAGCCAGCCGTCGTTGAACCCGAGCGTCCCCTTCCAGAGGACGAACATGTAGCCGGCGACCCCGGTGAGTCCGCCGCCGATGATCCACACCGAGCGGACGACGCGTTCGGTCGGGATACCCGTGATGCGCGCGAGGTCCTCGTTGTCTGCCATCGCCCGCATCGCCTTCCCGAGCTTCGTCGTCTGCAGGAGAACGTGGACGCCGAGCATCAGACCGCCGGCGACGATGACGAGGGCGATGTCGTGCGCCGAGATGAACACTGGGCCGTCCCAGAAGTACGCCGGGATCTGGGGCGGCTGTGCCGTCGTCCCTCGAACGTCGGAGCCGAAGACGAACTGCATCAGATACCGGAGCGCGAAGGCGACGCCGATACTGGTGATGAGCAGGGTGATGCCAGACTCGTCACGGATGGGTTTGTAGATGAACTTGTCCACCCCGAGCGAGAGCAGGATGGTGAACGCCCCAGCGATCACGAGGCCGAGAACCACCGCGAGCGGCGTCCCCAGCACGCCGATCCCCAGCGCCCCGCCGAACACCGACCCGCCCGCCCCGACTAGAAGGAGCGAGCCGAGGTCGGCGTTGGGACGGGCGAAGCCGGCGACGAGGTACGTCGTCGCCCAGCCGGAGAACGCGCCGGCGGTGATGTAATCGCCGTGTGAGAAGTTCGCGAAGTTCAGAATGCTGTACGTCATCGACAGACCGATTCCGGCGAGACCGATTACGAGTCCACGCATCAGGCCGTCCCAGACGAGTGACCCGATGTCGTGGACCTGTACGTCGCCGGTGCTGAACTGCCGAGCGAGGTCGGCGACCAGCACGACGGCGACCAGCGCGACCAGGAGCACACCGGGGCGCTCGATCGCGAGCTTTCGGCCGCGGGAATAGGTATCAGCGATGCCCATGATGATAACTGTCCTCATGGGTGTGCGGTCGTGAAACACGCATAAACCTTTCTTCCCACGACCGAATTTGTCAGTCGATGATACTTATCGGGGGGTGTTATTGTGTATCTCCGTCGGCATATCCAACTATCAGGAGAACATTAGACGATTATGTCGCCCGCACCCCCCGGGGTCACCATCGAATCCGCAGTCCTCGCCGACGTAGACGCGCTGGCCGACCTGTGGGTCAGTCTCGCGCGCGGTCAGCGCGCGTACGACTCGCACCTGCTCGCCGACGAGAACAGGACCCCCATCCGAGAGTCGCTCGCTCAGCACGTCGTCGGCGACGGGGTGGTCGTCGCGCGTGCGGCGGGGGGCGGTGACGAGGGGAGCGGAACTGACGGCGCGGGAGACGGAGCCCTCGTCGGGTTCGCCATGTTCGGTCTCGAACAGGGCGACTACGAACAGACGGTCACCCGCGGAGTCGTACACGACATCTTCGTCGTCTCGGAACGCCGTGGCGAGGGAATCGGCAGCGCACTCCTCGCGCGTGCGGAGGAGGGATTGGCGGGGTTCGGTGCCGACGTCTTCTCGCTCGAAGCGATGGCGACCAACGACGACGCGCGGCGCTTCTACGAGCGACACGGCTACCGGACCCACCGCGTGGAACTGGAGAAATCGGCCCAAAACGATACACACTCAAAGGAGGACGGGTAAGTCGCACCCGCGCCAGGGGAGCATGGGCGGTTCATGCACTCGACTTGTAATCGAGACTTCACGGGTTCGAATCCCGTCCCTGGCTTCTCGTGTCCGAGCGACAGCGAGGGCCGATCGCCGACAGAGGGATTCGAACCAGAGAGTGAAGCGAACGAAGTGAGCGGAACGACCGTGGTTCGATATCCCGTCCCTGGCTCTTCTGCAGAACATCTGTGAGCGCCGCTCCTCTCGGCCTTCAGTCACTCGACTTCGAACCCGGAAAACCCCGAGACGGAGGACGCCGAGATCGAAGTGTTCGCGGTCGGCGAGAGACTCACCGGGAGGGCGCACTCCTGTGACTGCCGTCGGTGCTCGTAACAGTGGGTGCACTCCGTCAGTCCCTGTCGCCGTGCGGCCAGCCGGCTCACCGCCTCGGTCGTGGGTGGGAGTCGCGGGCACCGATCCGTGCTGTGAAAGACGGGGTCGAGATCGGTCGTCAGCGGGACGTGGACGGTGGGGTTGCGAACGTCTCTCATAGCGTCGATGTGGCTGAGCAGACCTGCTCCTCTACATAATACCTCGGCTCCGCGCATCAGAGCTGAGAACCCACGGACGCATACCATGATAAATCAAGCAACTCGAAAGAGAGTGTCCGTTTAGCTGGAACGAATCGGCCGATGGAGGGTGGTTTTCGCGTGACTATCGGCCGAAAGGAGGGCCGGCGGCGACGTGTCTGACGGGGGCGCGCTCGCCCGTGTCACCGTCGGCCGGTCGCGACGGCGCGCTCCCGGGCGTGCCAGGGGAGGGTCGACTTCCGCTGACTCGAGCCGTATCGACCCCACCACCGCGGTCGAGTCCGCACACGCCGGGAGACCCACACGTCGCGCGCTTACGCGACTCTGGACGCCTTGCGTCGCCAGTCCTCGCAGTTCGGACACACCGGCTCGCCCTCGCCGCTGACGCTCGTGAGGAGGGTCGCTCGACAGACGGGACAGAGTTCGTCGGAGGGTTCGTAACCTTTCATACCAGAGCTATTCCGATAATCCTGTAAGTGCTTTCTGCTCGATCGGTGGCTACTCGGAGAGTCCGACCGGAAGGCGGCCGACCGCGCTGCTGAATCGTGAGCGCGCGGAGCGGTTCGGAGCGGAAACGAGTGACCTCCAGGGGCGGTTCCGAGTGGGCCGAGTAGCGGCCGCGGGTCGAAGCCCTCCTTCGGCGCGCTATCGACGCGGGCACCTACCGTCCGTTCATCGGTCGCGTCGGAGGACCACGAGCGCCACCAGCAGCGCGACCACCGCAATGCCCGGTCCGAACCCCGGCGTCGACGTGGCTGTCGTCTCCCGGGGCGTCGACGACTCCGTCGCAGTCGCGGTCGCAGCCGTCGTCTCCGTGGCTGTGGATGTCGGCGGAGACGTCGTCTCCGACGGCGTCTCCGTCGGGGTCTGGGTCAGCGGCCCGGTGACTGTCGCCGTAGGGGTGTCGGTCGGCGTCGGGGTCGCTGGCCCGGGCGTCCGTGTGGCCGTCGGGAGCGGCGTCGCCGTCCCGCGTGGACCCGTCCGGACGGTCACCGTCCGGGTGGCCCGGTCGAGGTCGCTCCCTTCGACCGTGATCTCGAACGTCCCCACCGGTTCGTCGGAGAGGTCCAGGGTGACGCTTCCCCCGCTCCGGGTGATGCGGTCGATGGCGGCGACCTGCGGGGTGACGTCCAGGCCGTCCGGGCTCTCGACGGTCAGGTCGAGGCGGTCGGCCTCGGCGAAGTTGTACTCGACGGTCACGGTGAGATCTCCACCCGTCGGCTCCCAGCCGTCGGTCACGTTCGCGCCGTTCTGGTTCCGGACGACGACGCTCGTCACGCGCGGTTCGGCGACGACGAACTCCGCGCGGTCGTCACCGTCGGCCGCGACGTCGTAGCCTCCGGTCTCGAAGCCGCCGAAGTCGGCGTTCGTCGGGTCGATGGACTCGCTCGTGCCGTCTGCGTCGCCCGCGACACCGACGAGCGTCACGGAGCCCGACCCGACGGTCCCACCGCCGGTCAACTGCACGTCCGAGACGTCGAGCGTCTCGCCGACGAAGACGCGGACCGGTGGGCTCGTGTCGGCCGGTTGCGTTCGGGGACTCGACACGGCGGCGACCGTCCCCACGAGGAGGAGGGCGGCGAAGAGGGTGACCAGGAGGGAGCGGGTGCGTACCATACCAGTAGGTAGCGGGCGGTGTCCGAAAAAATGTCGCCACAGATCGATGTACCTCGGACCTGCGGTCCGTGCTTCCGGCAGTCGAACGGCTGTCCCGGCGACGACGACTCCGGTGTTCGTCTCTGTCGATCCCGACCGTGTCGTCTCAGCGAACTCTGACTCGATCGCCGCAGGACGGGCAGTTCGGACCCCCGTGGGTGTCGTCTAGTTCGAACGTGTCTCCGCTCCAGCCACAGGCTGGACAGTGAACGAGTGGTGTTGTACTCATGTGTCTCCCCCATGAACGATTATGAGGTATTCCGAGAAATATCTATCGTCGTGAGCGTCCGGGGAACCTGATGGCTCTCTCGGTAGTAGGTGTCTGTATAATGCGCCGGGAGCCAGCGTCAGGTGCGTGTACCCCTACCCGCAGTCTGCCGCTGGGTCTCCTCGGTCTACTCACACGTACCCACGACGCAAGTAAATACTTTGTGACAGACGCACGTCTGACGCCGTCTCTTGCTCACGATTTCTCGGTTGCCGGTTCGCCGGAGCGGGCCCGCCGGGAGACGAACCGGAGCGGACCCGACTGTAACACGACGTCCGGGTCCAGCGGGCGTTCCTGAAGTTCGGTGACCTTGAGACAGGCGACGTAGATCGTCAGGTGACTCGCCACATAGGCGAGGACCACCTGGACGAGCAGCGGAACGGCGAGCCCGGCGATCTCCAGCGTCCCGAAGACGAAGAGAACGGTCGACGACGTCGCGACGAGGCACCCGAGCTGCAGCGTCACGCCGATGAACGCGGTGATGGTGGTGTCGATACGCGACGTCGTGTACGGGGTGTACAGCGCTGCAGTGACCACGCTCACCGTCACGAGGACGAGTCCCACAGGGAGCGCGATCACTGCGAACGCGGATTGCATCGGTGTTGGATACGGGAAGCGGGGGTATAATTGTATCTTCTATACGGAGTGACACGATTTCGGACAGGTTTCGCGCTGTCGACAGAGTGTTCACGAGACGGGGACGGATCAGTTCCCGCCGCTACGGGATCCAGAGCGCTCCGGGTCCGTCGCGTTCGCGGAACCGTTGTTTCCGGGGTTCTCACCGCTGTTACCGCCCGCGTTCTCGTCGTTGTTGCCACCCGCGTTGTCGTTGCCGTTCTCGCCGCTGTTACCGCCCGCGTTACCGGGGTCGTTCCCTCCGTCTGGGTTCCGTCCTGATTCGCCGGCGGTTCCGTTCTGTCCACCGGGACCGGTCGACGTCTCGTTCCCTGGGTGGGCAGTGCCGGCCGCGCCCTGTCCCTGCTCTCGCTCCTGTCCAGGAGGTTGGTTCGAGTCGTTTCCGGAGGCGTTCTCGCTCGGTCCGGGTGAGTCGGCGGGGGGACCCGACGGGCCCGGTGCGTCCCTGCCTGCGTTCTCCGGCGGTCCGAAGCCGCTCCCTCGCGTCGCGCCCGGTCCCGCGAGGGTCCGTGCGATGGCGGCGACCTCAGGACCGGTGAGTTCGTCGGCCTCGGTCCGGAGCGTCTCGAGTGCGGTCACGTTCACCCCGTTCCGTCTGAGCGTCTCCGCTGGGAGCGTCCGCGCCCGCTGTGCGGTCCGGTCTGTCACCTGCCGGAGGGCCGTCGTCCGTGCGCTCAACTGGGCCGCTCGGACCCGGTAGGCGTTCTCGCTGATCGTGCCGTTCTCGCGGGCCCTCTCGAGTTGCTCTCTCTCGGCCCGGAGCGCTGCCAGCCGGTCTCGACTCTGGTTCGCCTGACGGGCGACGACCTGCGCCTTCGACGCGTTCGAATCGGAGCCGTTAAACTGGTGGTTAAACGACCGAGTCTCGAGTTCGCCACCGAGCTCTGCGCCCTGTACCCCGACCGAGCCGGCCAGTCGGGTGCCGGGTGCGGCTGCTGCGGTCCCGTTGTTCGCGTCGGCCGTCTCGGTCTGTCCCGCGGTCGTCGCTCCGCCGACATCGGCCGTCGACGCCGTCCCCATCCCGACGACCGGAATCGCGACGCCGGCGAGGACGGTAAGGACGACCACCAGCACGGTCCCGATTCGTCTCATCTCGTCTTCCGCTTCGAGCTGAATCTCCTTATACCTCCACAGTCGTCGCGCCGAATCAACCCCGATTCACGCGGGTTCATCGCCGTGTTGTCGGGTGGTTTCTCCTCTCGTCACGAGAGACCGCTTCCGGGGAGAGAAACCACGTTCTCTCGCCCGAGTCGGAACGTTTCGATCTCCTCGGCGTCGCGGAGCTTCCCGATGACCTGGCTCGTCTTCGCGTCCGACCAGTCGAGTTCGGAGGCGACGGCCTGCTGTTTCATCCGTCCGTCGTTGTATTCGAGGAGCGCCAGCACCCGTTCCTCGTTGCTGAGGAGTTCGTCCTCCCACGGAGCGGACGTGTCCTCCGCTGTCTCGTCCGCTACGAGATCCTCGGTCACGACTGCGTCCTCACCGGCTTCGACGTCCTCGCCGTCTTCTGTGTCGGTGCCGGGGTTCTCGGCGGTGTCGGTCGCTGTCGCCTCCGCAGCTGTCCCGGAACCCCCCTCGCCGGTTGTGACAGCGGAGCCACGGTCGGCGTCCTCCTGCGACCGTCGCCACAGCACGACTGCGACAGCGCCCGCGAGGAGGAGCACCCCACCAGCGACGACGAGGTGCGACGGCCCACCGCCCGTCGCGTCGGCTTCGCTCGTTTCGTCGTCCCCCCCGTCGCCAACGCCGCCTCCGTCGCTCGCGGTCTCCGAGGCCGTCGTCGAGAGTGAGACGGCCGGCTCCCCCTCGCCGAAATCGGTCGGCCCGACCCACACGACGGCGTCGTCGCGGCGTTCGTCCGGAGTCGGCTGGACGGCGGTCGTCGCGTACCCGTCGGGCCACGCCACGACGAACGTGGTCTGCCGGTCGAGGAACAGCCCCGCGAGCGCGTCACCGGCTTCGAGGGTCTCCCCGCTGGCGACGGCGAACCCCGTCCAGTCGAACCGGTAGGTGACGACGCCGTACTCCTGTGGCAGTTGCTGGCGCGTCGCGCGGACCGAGACGTTCTCCACGCGCATCTCTCGATCGGTCGCGTTCTCGGCCGCTCGGGCCGTCGCGCGCATCCGGTCCGCGAACGTCGACGTGTACGCGGTCTCGTTGGCCTCGAGGTCCTCTCGGAGCGACTCGAACGCCGCCGTGGTGTTCTCGTCGTTCAACCGCACGCGGTACTCGACCGTCCAGCGGGCGTCGCCGTTCGCACGCAGGTCCGCACGCAACAGAACGCCGTCGGGTTCGATGCCGGCGTCGCCCAATTGCGTCGCTCCGGGAGCCGGGACACCGTGATCCGTCGCTCCAGCAGCACCCGTGACGACACTGATTCCCACGAGCGCGACGAGGAGTAAGACGCCGACGCGACGGACACGACACATACTCGTCCGAGGGAATGAGTGGCGCTGGCTTAAACGTTGTACGAACGGCTTGCTCCTCGGTCGTCGAGCCACCATGTGCTAACTGAATCGACGATTCTCCACTCGACCACGTCGTGACTCTCTCTACCACCAGAACGTTCAGCGTATCAGAATTGCACACCCAGGGCGGTACCGTTATACGGGAAAACCGTGGAGGATAGCCCGTGTCGTTCGACGACCCCATCGCCGAAAAGCTCCTGAGCGACTCCCCGTACGAACGGCTTCGCGCCCGACAGCTCAGCTACTTCGTACAGCCCATCGACCGCAAACTCGCCTGGCAGAGCTACCTGCTCTTCGCGCTCGCCGGGCTCCTCCCCGTCCTCTCGGTTCTCCCCGCTACCGTCCGCCGGGCGTACCTCCCGACGGTCGCATCGAGCAGCCCGAAGCTCGCGTTCGTCGCCCTCGTCGCGGTCGTCTTCGTCGCCGGTACCGGCGTCGGTCACGCGCTCGTCGAATACTTCCGAATCGAACGCGGCCCCCTCGACGAGCGACAGGCTCGCGAACTGGTGACCTTCGAGAGCCTCTGTTCGATGCTTGGGTTCGGGACGGGCGGGCTCGCGACCGTCTCGACGTACGCGCTCGTCCTCCTGGGATTCGGCGGCCGGGACCTCCTGAGTGCGTTCCTCGCGGCAGGGGGCGGGAACCCGTTCGAGCCCTCGACGCTCGGCGTCACCGTCGGCTTCGTCGCCGTCGTCGCGCTCCTGTGCGCCGTGGCGCTTCAGACGCTTTCGGCGTACCTCTACGTCCGCGCGTGTCTCGCCGAAGGGGTGTGAGCCACACGCGGGAGGGGACGACGGAGGCGAAGGTCGGGTCGGCGGGATTTATGTGTCACCGAACGTAATTCAACCCATGGACGGTGCAGACCTGTTCTTCCTCGTCGTCTCGGTGCTCGTGTTCGCACTCATCCTCGTCGGCGTCGTCATCAGTTTCCTGTGACGTCCGAGGCATCCGCTCCCCCCGCCGTGTCCGTCCCGCGCCGACAACCGGGGAAAAGTTTATAATATGACTCTCATATTTCCGTCACGTTATGCCGGAGTGCCAGAACTGCGGTTCTTTCGTCACCCCCGCGTATGCTCGCGTCTTCACCCCCGACGGTGTCGAGAACCCCCGCGTGTGCCCGAGTTGTGAAGATATGGTCCGCGACGGCGCGGACGTCAGGAAGGCCCGGTCCCCGAGAAACACGAACTGATCGCGTACCGCCCCTCCGCATCTTCTACGAGTCCCCGTTCGGTGAGCGTCCGAAGGACGCCGTACAGCGTCACCTTCGACATCGACAGCGCGGCCTACAGTTCTTCCACGGTACCCGCCCCGAGCGCGAGGGGGACGAGTGTCCCTCGCGGCGATTGCACCTCCGACGGAACCTCAATGGATGTCGACTGTGTGGACATCGTCGGAGCGGTGGGATTCGACGATACTAAAATCCTTATTTGACGACCGTCGAATTCTCGGGGCCAACCGGTCGCTCACACGGAGAGGGACGACGGGAGAGCAGTGGAAGGGGCGGGAGTCGAACCACGCGAAGCCAAATGCACCGGGCGACAGGTGTCGGACCCGGTGTGCTCTACCACTGAGCCACCCTTCCACCCGTACGTAGTCCGGGCGCAATCAAATACTCGTTGATGGTGGGGCGACGCGACAGAGGACGAGAACGCGAGTGACGGACGACAGGCTCGACGGAGACGGTGCGACGAAAGGGGAGAGACGAGTGGGCGGGAACGCGGCCGTGAGCGCGAGCCGTGCTCAGTAGCTCCGGATCTTCGGCTCGTACGTCTTGTCCTCGCCCTCGAGGATGACGGGGCGGAACCACACCTCGGGAGTGCCGTCGTTCCACGAGAGCATCGTGTGCTTCAGCCAGCTCTCGTCCTTGCGCTCTTGGTGTTCCGCCCGCCAGTGGGCGCCGCGGAACTCGTCGCGGACGAGCGCGCCGAGGGTGATCGCCTCGGCCAGGTCGAGGATGTTCCGCGTCTCGATGGTCTGGATGAGATCGGTGTTGAACGTCCGCGACGGGTCGGAGACGGCGACGTCCTGGTACGCCTCGCGCGCCTCGCGGATGTCGCGGAGCGCCTGCTTGAGACCGTCCTCCTCGCGGAAGACGTTGACGAACCGCGTCATCGACTTCTGGACCTTCGCGCGGATGGTCGCGTGGTTCGTGCCCTCCCGCGACATCAGGGCGTCGACGCGGGTCCGTTCGTCCGTCACGGCGCGTTCGACGCACTCGTCGGGGGTCAGTTCGGCCGTCGCCCCGCCATCTGTCGCCTTCCCGCCGTCGGCGGCGACGTCACCCGGACCGCCGACCTCGCCGGGCGCGACCGGGGTGTCGACCTCGCCGACCTCGTACTCGCCGCGCCTGCCCGTCTCGATTCTGGCCGTCCCCAGGTCGCGGCCGGCGGCGTGCTGACCGGCTCGCTTGCCGAAGACGATCAGCTCGGGGAGGGCGTTCCCGCCCAGCCGGTTCGCACCGTGGACGGAGGCGCAGGCGCACTCGCCGGCGGCGTACAGACCCGTGATGCAGGTCTCGCCGTTCTCGTCCGTCTCGACTCCGCCCATCGCGTAGTGCTGGCCGGGCTTGACCGGCATCGGCTCTTCGAGGCCGTCGACGCCCTCGAAGTCCTCCGCGAGGTGGAGGATGTTCTCCAGCCGGTCGATGATGCGCTCCTCGCCGAGGTGGCGCATGTCGAGGTGGACGTACTCGTCCTCGATGCCGCGCCCCTGGTTCACCTCGGTCAGTTCGGCCCGGGAGACGACGTCGCGGGAGGCGAGTTCGCCGGCGTTGTTCGCGTAGCCGTGTTCGTACATGAACCGCTCGCCCTTCGCGTTGTAGAGGATACCGCCCTCGCCGCGGACGCCCTCCGAGATGAGCACGCCCGTCGACGGCAGGGTGGTCGGGTGGAACTGGATGAACTCCATGTCCTCGATGGGCGCGCCGGCGCGGTAGGCCATCGCCACGCCGTCGCCCGTGTTGGAGACGGCGTTGGTGGTGTGGTCGTACACCTGCCCGGGTCCGCCGGTGGCGAGGACGACGCCCTTGCGGGCGCGGAAGCCGGCGATCTCGCCCGACTGGATGTCGTAGGCGACGACGCCGTGACACGTCCGATCTTCGGGCCGTTCCTCGTCGCTCACGGCGAGACGGGTGGCGTACCACTCGTCGTACACCTCGATGCCGCGCTTGACCAGCTGTTCGTACATCGTGTGGAGCAGCTGGTGACCGGTCTCGGCACCGGCGTAGGTGGTCCGGGGGAACGAGAGGCCGCCGAACGGGCGCTGGGAGACGCGGCCGTCCTCGTCGCGTGAGAAGGCCATCCCCCAGTGTTCGAGCTGCATCGTCTCCTTGGGGCTCTCCTTGCAGAGGGTCTCGACTGCCGGGGCGTCCCCCAGGTAGTCCGAGCCCTTCATCGTGTCGTAGGCGTGGTCCTTCCACGAGTCGCCCTCGCGGAGGGCGGCGTTGATGCCGCCCTCGGCCGCGCCCGTGTGACTCCTGACTGGGTGGAGCTTCGTGACGATGGCCACGTCGGCCCCTTCTTCCTGTGCTGCGATGGCCG
>JBEPYA010000084.1:0-14390 GCA_041641615.1 Salinigranum sp.
GAAATAGAGGGCGTCGGGGACGCTGTCGGGGTCCCACTCGAAGGTGTACTCCCGCCAGCCCTCGGCGAGCCACAGCGGCTCGCGAAGTCCGCCGTACGGTGTCTCACCGAGCGCGGACGTGTTCACGCCGGGACTCGGAAAGTCCGCCTCGGATTCGGGCGGCTCGGGACCGAGTCGCATCACCGCGTCTCTGAGGGTGTTGAACGACTCCGACTCGCTCCAAAACTGCGCGCTCACCGTGACGGTGTACGCCCGGCCCGGTTCGATGCCGAACGAGGTGACGGCCCACGTCGTGCCGTCGTCGTGGCTCCCCTCGTTGAAGATTCGGAGGCTTCGTTCGCCCTGGCTCGACTGCTCGGTCGAGACGTCGACCGTCCACTCGAAGTCCGCCAGTTCGACTTCGGGACCGATGGCGGCACCCGTCGTCCAGTCGCCCATCCCCTCCTCGAACCCCTCTCGGAACCCCGACCCGTTCGAGGGGGCCGCACACCCGGCGATTCCACCGACGCCGACCGCGACTCCTGCCTCGAGAAACGAACGACGGTTCATACCTGTTACTCTCTACCAGGTGACAAAGCTTCTCGGGCACTCCTCCGCGGGCCGACCGCGACCCGGGGGACGATATTTACCGCCCCGGGCCGATGAAGCGACGAGTGAGTCCCGGTGTCTCCGTCATCCTACTTCCGACTGCTTACGCTCGCCGTCGCCGCGCTGGTCGTCGCCGCCATCGTCACCGCGCCGACACCCCCGTCACTGACCGTCTCCGGGCAGTACGCGCTCGCGACGATGGCCTTTGCGGCCATCCTCTGGATCACCGGTGCGCTCCCGCTCGCGCTCACGGCGCTCTGTATTCCTCTCCTGCTCGTCGTCTTCGGCGTCTACCCCTCGTTCGGCGACAGTGTCGCAGGCTTCGCCGACCCGGTCATCTTCCTCCTCTTTTCGGGCTTCGTCCTCGCGGAGGCGCTGAGCCACCACGACGTCGACCGCCGCCTCGCGCTGGTGCTCATCGTCCGCTTCGGCACCTCTCCTCGGGGCCTGATTCTCGGCGCGATGGTCGCGACGGCGCTCCTCTCGATGGTCGTCTCGAACACTGCCACGGTGGCGATGATGGTTCCGGTCGTCGTCGGCGTGGTCGCGAGCGTCACTCCGGTCGTCGAGGCCGAGGAGGGAGGGAGGGAGGCGTCGAACTTCCAGGTCGCGATGCTCCTCGGCGTCGCGTACGCGGCGAGTCTCGGCGGCGTCGGCACCCTCGTCGGGACCCCGCCGAACGCCATCGTCGTCGGGCAGCTGCGCGAGCTGCTGGGCGTCGAGATCACGTTCATCGAGTGGCTCGCCGTCGGCCTCCCGCTGGTGGTCGTCACCCTCCCCGTCGCGTGGGTGCTTCTCACCTACGTCGTCTACCCGCCCGCCGCGTACGACGTGCGCGAGGCGCGAGCGCGCGCCGCCGACCAGCTTCAGGCGATGGGCCCGCTCTCGACGCGGGCGCGGCGGACCGTCGCTATCTTCGCCGCGACCGCCGGCCTGTGGCTGCTCGGTGGCTTCGAGTTCCTCCTGGCCGAATATCTCCCACCCGTCTGGCGCGTCACGCTCTTCGGCGGCGGGGGTACGAGCGCATTCGGGACGACCGGTCACCAGGGACTGCTGTTCTACGTGGTCGTCGGCCTGCTCGCCGTCCCGACGCTCGTCGTCACCGACGCGGTCGCGTGGGACGACGTCCTCGACATCGACTGGGGGACGCTGATACTCCTCGGCGGCGGCATCTCGCTGGCGAACGCCCTCGCCGATACCGAGGCGACGACGTGGCTCGCCGAGGTGACGCTCGGCGCGCTCGCGGGCGCGCCGCTCGTCGTCGTCCTCCTCGCCGTCGTCGCTGGGACCGTCGTGGTGGGCGAACTCGCCTCGAACACGGCGATGGCGGCCATCCTCGCGCCGCTGCTCGTGAACGCCGGACCCGCCTACGCCGACACGCTGGGTACCTCGGCCACGTCGGCGTCGGTGATGCTCGCGGTGACCGGTGCGGTCGCCGCCAGCTACGGCTTCGCCCTCCCGGTGGCGACCCCGCCGAACGCCATCGTCTTCGGCGCGGGCTATCTCGAGCGCGAACACATGCTCCGCGCGGGCGGCCTCCTCGATGGGGTCGTCATCCTCCTGACGACCGTGCTCGCGCTGGTGCTCGTCCGGTCCGTCTGGCCGGTCGTCCTCGGGTGAGCGAGGGGCGACAGTCGGCGTTCCTCCGACCCGACGGTACGGTCGGTCAGGCGTCGACACGCTCGCCCCAGTGGCCTCCGCGTCGTCGTGGGGTGGCTCCTCGTCCGGAGTCGCGCCAGTGTCGGTCCCCGGCGCCTCCGACTCCCCGCGGCACTCGTCGTCCTTCCCGTCCACTTCGTCACGCAACGCCGACGGCTCGTCGGCCTCCCCAGGCGTGTCGAAACCGCCCGGGTCTGACCGCCGCCTAGTCGAGTTTCCCGTCGAGCACTTTCGCCGCCGTGAGCACGGGGTCCCACACCGGGCTGTACGGCGGCGCGTACGCGAGGTCGTAGTACGACAGCTCCTGGGCGGTCGCTCCCTCGTGGAGCGCGGCGGCGACGGTGTCGATGCGCTTCGCCACGCCTTCACGACCGACCATCGTCGCACCGAGGAGCCGACCGGAGTCGCGGTCGCCGAGCATCGTGATGGTGAGCTCCTCGACCCCGGGGTAGTAGTGCGCCCGCGAGGAGTCGGTGATGGTGACCGACACGGGGTCGAAGCCCGTCTCGCGAGCGCGCTCCTCGTCGACGAGTCCCGTTCTGGCTGCCGTGAGTTCGAACGCCTTCACCACCGCGGTTCCCGCAATCTCTCCGACGGGCGTCTCGTCGCCGGCCATCGTCTGTCCGATAGCTCGTCCCGCCCGGTTGGCGGTCAGCGCGAGCGGGACGTGGTCCGGTTCGCCCGTGACGACGTGCCGCGCCTCGGCGCAGTCGCCTGCGGCGAACGTGTTCGGGAGGGTGGTCCGCCCGTACTCGTCGGTCGCGATGGCACCCGTCCCGCCGAGTTCGATCCCCGCCCGCTCGGCGAGCTCCGTGTTCGGCGCGACGCCCACGCCGACGAGCGCCAGGTCGACGTCGACCACCTCGTCGCCCGTGTCGACTCCCGTCACCTCGTCGTCGCCGACGAACCGCTCGACGGCGGTGTCGAGGTGGAGGTGAACGCCCTGCTCGCGGAGGTGTTCTTCGACGCTCTCGGCGACCGTCTCGCCGAACGGGGCCATGACGTGCGGCAGCATCTCGAAGAGGTGGACCTCGACGCCGTGGGCGTCGAACGCCTCGGCCATCTCGATGCCGACGTAGCCCCCGCCGACCACGGCCACCGCGTCGGGCCGCTCCTGGGTGAGGAAATCGCGGACGGCCTCGGCCTCGGGGAGCGAGTGCATCGTGAACACCCCCTCCAGGTCCATTCCCTCGAAGGGCGGAACCACCGCGTGTGCGCCCGTCGCGACGAGCAACTGATCGTACGGCTGGGTGAACCGATCGTCCGGTCCCTCGACGCTCACCTCCCGGCTCTCGGCGTCGATGTCGACCACCTCGTGGTGGAGGCGGAGGTCGATATCGCGCTCCTCGACGAACTCCTCCGGCGTGATCGTGAGCAGGTCGTCGAGCGTTTCTACCTCCCCTTTCACGTAGTACGGCATCCCGCAGGCGGCGTACGAGACGTACTGGCCCTTCTCGAAGACGACCACCCTCTGCTCGGGACGCTCGCGCTTGAACTTGCTCGCCGCGCTCATCCCGGCCGCGTCGCCGCCGACGATGACGATGGGATCCATACCCGACGCTACTCGTCCGGGGTGCAAATAAATTGTGTGTATTATACAATATAGAGAGGCGAGACAGCGTCGCCGGTGACTACCGGGTCGGCGACGGGCTACTGCCTCAGCGACTCGACCACGCCGGTTAGCGTCTCCTCGCTCTGGACGCCGACGATGCGCTTTTTGGGCTCACCGTCTCGGAAGAACACGAGGTTCGGTACACCCTGGACGCCGTACTGTGCGGCGAGTCCCCCGTGGCTGTCGACGTCGACTTTCGCGACGAGCGCGTCCGTCTCCGCCGCGATCGTCTCGATCGTGGGTTCGAGCATCTTACAGGGGCCACACCACTCCGCGTGGAAGTCGACGAGGACGACGCCGCCCCGTCCGACCACCTCCTCGAACTGGTCGACCGATTCGATCCGTACCGGCTCGTCTCTCGCGTCGGTCACTGTGTCCGTCATCGGTCTAGCAGAGGCGGCGCGAGTCCTTAACAGTTGTGTATATCTTGCACATTATAATGCTCCGCGGTCAGACGACGATCGAGCGTCGGCGACGGGCGAATGCGAGGAAGTTGTCGAACACCCGCGTCGCCTGCGCCGTCTCCGCGTGGCGTTCGGGGGTGATGGTGGCGAGGATCTCGTCGACCGCCTCGTCCGTGAGCCAGCCACGCTTGTTCTCGGTGACCCATCGGGCGGTGTCGCGGTCGTACTCCGGGTGGAACTGGACGCCCCACGCGTTCTCGACGCGGAACGCCTGCAGCGCCCGGTCGGTCTCGGCGAGCGGCGTCGCCGCGGCTGGGAGCGCGGTCACCTCGTCGGTGTGCGTCTCGAACGCGACGAACGCCGGGCCGATGCCGTCGAACAGGAGGTCTTCGGCCTCGGTGCGGCGGACGGTCTCGTACCCGAGTTCACCCGTGCCCCCCATCGGGTCGACCTCCCCGCCGACCGCCTGTGCCAGCAACTGATGCCCCCAGCAGACACCGAGCACCGGTACCCCCGCGTCGACCGCCTCGCGGACCCACGTCTCCGTCCGCCTGACCCACGGTTCGTCGTCGTACACCGACGTCTGCGACCCGGAGACGACGACGGCGTCGAATCCGAACTCCGCCCCGTCGATCCGGGGTGGGAACTCCCCCTCGCTTACCTTGTACGCCCGGACGTCGGCGTCGAGCTCGCGCCCGAAGTTCCGCTCGGCGGGCGTCTCGCCCACCGAGGCGTCGAGCAGCGCGACGCTCAGGGTTCGCGCACTAATCTTGTTCATATTGTGTACTACGGACAATACAGACAAAAATCCGACGGTCGAATCGGTGGGGTGCCGGTGACGCTCGTCCACTTTCGCCCCGGTAGCCAAGACTCTTTAGTCGAGTACGAACAATGAGTGTGCGATGGCGCAGGCCCCGCAGAACCAGGAACTCACGGAGCGGTTCATCCAGTTCTACCGTAACTACTACCGCGACGAGATCGGCCGGCTCGCCCAGCGGTACCCCAACGAGCAGCGCTCGCTGTACGTCGATTACGACGACCTCTACACGTTCGACCCCGACCTCGCCGAGGACTACCTCGCCAAGCCCGACCAGCTGCAGAAGTACGCCGAGGAGGCCCTCCGCCTCTACGACCTCCCGGTCGACGTGAGCCTCGGCCAGGCGCACGTCCGCCTCCGAAACATCCCCGACTCGATCGACATCCGGAACATCCGGGTCCACGACGACCACATCGGAAAGCTGGTGTCTGTACAGGGCATCGTCCGCAAGGCCACGGACGTCCGACCCAAGATCACGGAAGCTGCCTTCGAGTGCCAGCGCTGCGGGACGATGACGTACATTCCCCAGCAGGACAGCGGCTTTCAGGAACCACACGAGTGTCAGGGCTGTGAACGACAGGGGCCGTTCAGGGTGAACTTCGACCAGTCGGAGTTCGTCGACTCACAGAAGATTCGCGTACAGGAGTCCCCCGAGGATTTGAGGGGGGGAGAGACGCCACAGAGCATCGACATCAACATCGAGGACGACATCACGGGGAAGGTGACGGCGGGCGACCACGTCACGCTCAACGGCGTGCTCCACATCGAACAGCAGACCTCGAACAACGAGAAGACGCCCATCTTCGACCTCTACATGGACGGCGTCTCCATCACCATCGAGGACGAGGAGTTCGAGGACATGGAGATCACCGACGAGGACAAAAAGGAGATCATCGAGCTCTCGAACCACGACGACATCTACGACGAGATGGTCGCCTCCGTCGCCCCCTCCATCTACGGCTACGACCAGGAGAAGCTCTCGATGATCCTCCAGCTCTTCTCGGGGGTAACGAAGCACCTCCCTGACGGCTCTCGTATCAGAGGTGACCTTCACATGCTCTTGATCGGGGACCCGGGTACGGGGAAATGTGTCGATGGGGATACCCGGGTGACGCTCGGGGATGGAACCGAGCGTCCGATACGTGACATCGTCGAGGCGAGCCTCGACGACCCGAAACCGGTCGACGACGGCGTGTGGGACGAAGTCGACATCGCCCTCCCGTCGATGCGACCGGATGGGACGCTCACCGAGCAACGTGCGACGAAAGTCTGGAAACGCGAAGCACCGGAGCAGATGTATCGAATCCGAACGGCCAGCGGACGCGAAATCGAGGTCACGCCGTCGCATCCGCTCTTCACGCAAACCGACGGTGCTCCCGTAGCCAAGACGGCTGAGACACTGACCGAGGGTGAGTTCATCGCGACGCCGCGAACACTTCAGACGACTGGCGACGACACACTCGACGTCGCGTATCGTCGCGCTCGGTCGCACAACGCCGCTCACATCGATCTCCCGGACGAGTGGACACCGTCGCTCGCTAGATTTGTCGGGTACGTCATCGCCGAGGGGCACGTCGTCCTCCGAGAGGACAACACCGGTGACGTCCGCGTCACGAACAACGACGAGGAAATCCTCGAAGACGTAGCTGACGCACTCGATTCGCTCGGTCTCCCGTATACGACTGAAGGCCCACGGGCGAGCAAAGCGGCCAAACGAGTCCGGTGTAACGCGGGCGAGCTCGCGAGCTTCCTCGCCAGTCTCGACTCGGCAATTCTCGAACGCTCAGCCGCACAGCGCGTACCAGATGCGATTCGTCGTGCGACGCCACAGACGAAACGTGAGTTCCTCCGGGCCTACGTCGACTCGGAGTGCCACGTGTCTGCGACACAGCGTGAAGTGACCGTCGCCTCGACGAGCCGTGGACTCCTCGAAGGTGTTCGGTCGCTCCTCCTCACGTTTGGCATCACTGCCAGTCTTCGACCCCGGAAGAACGGGAGTTACCGACTGCGAATCGGCGGCGACGACTTCACGCGATACGTCGAGCGTATCGGATTCGTCACCGAGCGCAAGAACCTCGCATCACGCGCCTTCGACGAACAGCCGTCGAACACGAACGTCGATATCGTTCCCGATCTCGGTGACCAACTCCGCTCGATTCGAGAGCGACTTCACCTCTCACAATCCGAGTGCGGGCTTCCTCGCTCGACGTATCAGCACTACGAACGGGGCGACCGGAATCCGAGCCGTGAGTCGCTCCGAACGGTCGTCCATTCGTTCGAGAAGCGGCTCGGATGGCTTCGAGAGACGCAACACCGGATCGAAGCGGGAGACTGGAGCGACGTCAGCGCGGTTCGCGACGAACTGAACGTTTCACAGGCGGTCCTGCCGGAAGTGATGGGAGTCGAACAGACCGCCGTGAGCTACTACGAACGGAACGAGGTGGTTCCGGACGGTGGACGTGTCTCGGCCGCCCAAACTCGCCTGCTCGAACGAATCGAAGACGCGTTCGCTGTCGAAGCGGACGTCGAGCGACTCCGAGCGCTCGCGGAGAACGACCTCTCGTGGGACCGAATCGTGTCTATCGAGTGTGTCACCCCGAGTGAGGAGTGGGTGTACGACCTCGAAGTCGAGGGGACACACACGTACCTCTCGAACGACATCGTCTCACACAACTCGCAGATGCTCTCGTACGTCCGACACATCGCACCACGCTCGGTGTACACTTCCGGGAAGGGCTCCAGTGCGGCCGGGCTGACGGCGGCGGCCGTCCGCGACGACTTCGGCGACGGCCAACAGTGGACCCTTGAGGCGGGCGCACTCGTCCTCGCGGACAAGGGCATCGCGGCGGTGGACGAACTCGACAAGATGCGCTGTGTGACGGGTGATACACTGGTTCATCTTGCTACTGGCGAAGTTCAGCGCATCGGAGAGATCGCCCGAACAGCAGCCGAGTCAGGAACTGTCGAAGGGCTGAGTAACGGTCGGACGATTCGTGACTTCGATGCCGACCTCACTGCGTGGACGATGACCGACGACGGAACGCTCGTCAAACGGCCTGTCACGGCGATCCACGAGTACGAGGCTCCCGACGATTTGACCGAAGTCCGGCTCCAGTCCGGTGAACGCCTCACTTCGACACGCGACCATCCCTACTTCACTTTCGAGGACGGCGAGCGAGTCGAACGGGCAGCAAGTGAACTTACCGAGGGTGACTGGGTGTACGTCCCGCGTGAACTCCCTCATTCGGAAACGGACGGTGGTGCTATCTCGACCCCCACCGCTCCACTCCCCGACACGAACGCGAAACATCGGGGGATCGCTACGGTTCTCGGGTATCTCTCCGGTGATGGGAACATCTATTACGACCGTGATGCAGGCACGTACGGAATCAGATTCACGAACAGCGACGAAAAGCTGCTCGCTGACTTCGAACAGGCGTGTCGCGATGCGTTCGATGCAGAGCCGACACGTCCACCGAGCGAACGGCGCGACGACGGGGTTGTAACCGTTCGACTGTCAGGTCGGGAGTACGCCGATGCGGTCCTCGACGCAGGCATGAACCTCGAAACGTATGACGACAAAGCGTTTCCCACTGGTGTAACCGAGTTCAGTCGCGACGCGAAGGCCGCATTTGTCCGTGCGCTTGCTGACAGTGAAGGATGCGTCGACATGACCACCGGCAACGTCAAAATTTACTCGGCCAGTTACGAACTCTTGCTCGGTACGAAGAGCCTGCTCACGGAGTTCGGCGTGTCGAGTCAGATTCAAACACAGGAGCGCGATGGCGCATTGAACCTCCATGCGCTCGCGATCACAGCTACAGAGTCTCTCAGCGAGTTCGAGCGGCACATCGGGTTTACCCTGCAGCGCAAGCAGAAAGCGCTCGAACGAGTCGCTGGGGCGGCTTCGGGCGACCGAACAGTTCTCGACGTGATTCCACAGTGTGGTGACTATCTCGCCGAGTGTCGCCAGTCACTTCGCCTCTACCAGTCCGAGTGTGGACTCGTCAGTTCGACCTACTGTGACTTCGAGAACGAGCACGCGAACATCTCGATTCGGCGCGCGCAGCGAGTGCTTCGTGCGTTCGACGAGCGACGAACCCGGGCACGGTCGGATCTCGACGGGCTTGATGACGACACGACCTGGGACACCCTCAGCGTCCTCAGAGACCGATACCACGTCTCTCAACGCGAGATTGCGGCTGATTCGGAGTTCAGCCAACAGCAGGTGTCGGAACACTGGGGGGAACGAGATGACCTCCGGACAGTGGTTGTGAGACGACTTCGTGACCTCATCGGCTCGGTAAGCGAAACTGATCTCTCGACACTTCGTACTCTCGTCACAGGAGGTGTGAAGTGGCGACGTGTTGCTAGCGTCACTGACGTCGCTTCTGACGATGTGGACGGTCGAATTCCGCTCTTACGAGAACGACTCGCAGGTCTCCTTAGGTGCCCGCCGCAGAAGGCGATCGAGCGGGGACGTGATCTCCTCGCTGATGAGCCGTCTGTCTCATCGTGGAGTGACCTTCGTGACGAGCTCGCCCGACACGGTGTTTCTCACTCCGCTGTCGCCAACGAGCTCGATGTCGACCAGTCGACAGTCTCTCGTTGGCTCGGTGAACAGGTTGCGACAGAGCGATTCGATGAGGCTTGTCGAGCTGGACTTGAGCTGATAACGGAAACGCGGACGAGGATCGATCGACTCCTCACTGAGATTGCCGAACGACACCAGACGAACGTCTACGACCTCACAGTGGAGGGAACGCACAACTTCGTCGCCAACGGGATGATCGTCCACAACTCGGAGGACCGCTCGGCGATGCACGAAGCGCTGGAACAGCAATCGATCTCGATTTCGAAGGCCGGCATCAACGCCACCCTCAAATCCAGGTGTTCGCTGCTCGGCGCGGCGAACCCGAAGTACGGCAGGTTCGACCAGTACGAACCCATCGGCGAGCAGATCGACCTCGAACCCGCGCTCATCTCGCGGTTCGACCTCATCTTCACGGTCACGGACCAGCCCGACCCCGAGAAGGACGGCGACCTCGCGGACCACATCCTGCAGACGAACTACGCGGGCGAGTTGAACACCCAGCGGACGCGGATGACGAACTCGAACTTCACGCAGGAGGAGGTCGACGCCGCCACCGAGAAGGTGGAACCGGTCATCGAGCCCGACCTCCTGCGGAAGTACATCGCCCACGCGAAGCGCAACTGCTTCCCGACGATGACCGACGAGGCACGGGCGGCCATCCGCGAGTTCTACGTCGACCTCCGGGCGAAGGGGGCCGACGAGGACGCCCCGGTCCCCGTCACGGCCCGAAAGCTCGAAGCGCTCGTCCGCCTCGCGGAAGCGTCCGCCCGCGTCCGCCTCTCCGACACCGTCGAGGCCGAGGACGCAGAGCGCGTCATCACCATCGTCCGCTCCTGTCTGGAGGCGATCGGCGTCGACCCCGAGACCGGGGAGTTCGACGCCGACGTCATCGAGACGGGTCGGTCGAAGACCCAGCGCGACCGCATCAAGAACCTCAAGGGCCTCATCTCGGAACTCGAGAGCGAGTACGAGGAGGGCGCGCCGCTCGACGAAGTGCTCGACCGCGCCGAAACCGACCTCGGTCTCGATCGCTCGAAGGCCGAGGACGAGATCGAGAAACTCCGCCGCAAGGGCGAGGTGTACGAGCCACAGCAGAACCACCTGCGGACGACCTGACGTCGGATTTACATCTGTTGGCGGCGACGAGACCGTCATGCCCGCGTCGCCTTCCCGCCGACACGCGCTCGTCGCCACCCTCCAGTGGGGACTGGTCCACGCGTTCGTCCTCGACAGCCTCGGTCGATTCCTTCGGAACTACTACCGGGCGACGACCGAGGCGTTCTTCCCGCCCGGCTGGGTGACCTCGATACAGTTCGCCGCACCGCTCAGCCTTCTCGTCGGCGGCTACGGCGGCTACCGGTGGGTAACGAGCGGTCGCGGCTCGATTTCGCACGCGGCCCACCGACGGCGCGTCGTGTTCGTCGGCGCGCTCTTAGCCGGCTGGGCGCTCGCCATCGTTCCAACGCTCGCCCTCGACGTGGTACTCGACGACCATCTCTTCACCGTCCCGTACTTCGCGCTCCCCACTCTCGTCTCCATGCTCGTGCTGGGAGGCGCGTACACGCTCGCGTACCGTGTCACCCCCGGCTGGTACGCCTGCCGGCGCAACCGTCTGCTCGGTGCCGTTCAGGGCGCGCTGTGTGGGCTCTTGGTCGGTCTCGCTGGGTTCGTCCTCTACGGGCAGTACCTCGCGACGACGCGCGACATCTACGCTCTCGACGGCTCGCTCGGGGTTCTGGTGAGCGTCGTCACCGGCGCGGTGGTCGGGGGACTCCTCGTCCGGAGCGAGGAACAGGGTGAGAGGGCCGCGGAGTTCGTCACGGTTCTGCTGCTGAGCGGTCTCACCCTCCCGATCATGGTCGCGCTCGGCCTCTCCGCGTTGAACGCCGTGGGGTTTCTCGCGGGCTTCGGCACGCCGTACCTCTACCCGCTCTTGCCGCTCGCGTTGGCGCTCGGAATCTCCGTCTACGCGACGTACGGCGTCCGGACGCACCTGTCTCACTGGTTCGTCGCCCGCGACTGACCACGGCAGGCCGCTCCGTCGACTCGTGGCGTTCTACAGCGTGTCGGAGCACCGTTCTGCCGCCGCGTGTGTTCGTCTCACCACCCGCGCTCACCCGAGACGCGCGGCCTCGAAGCTGAGCGTTTTAGTGTGCGCTCGACGATGTGCGGCGTATGGACCGCATCTCCGCGCTTCGGAACATCGAGGACGCGCTCCGGTCGTTCGAGCGCGGCGAGGTCGACCTCGCCACGACGGAGCGGCAGGTGGTGAACGTCCTGCGCACCTACGCGACCGATTTCGGGGGCGAAGAGGAACTGGCCGCGTACCGCGCCGACGGCGACGAGCGGGCGGAGGGACTGGTCGTCGTCGCCACCTCACCCGAGGAAGCTGAGGCGCGCGTCAGAGCGCTGCTCGACGCGGACGACGACCTCGCCGTCACCGTCGACCGACTCGGCTGAACGTTATCGATCGTGATACTCGCGCCCCGAACGTTTTGAGCCTCTCTCCGCATTCGGCGTGCTGTGTTGCTCGTGGTGACCTACTCGCGCGCGGCCCGGACGTCGCTCCGTAACGTCTGTCGCACCCATGACGAGACCGTCGTCCGTCGGTTCGGCCGTGCGGCGCTCCTCGACGACACCCACCACGGCGCGTTCCTCGCGCTTCGGCTCGTCGAGAAACACGGTGCGGACGTCCACGTCGAACTGACCCGCCCGCTGAACGAGTTCGCCGACGTTCCCGACGAGGTGCGCGCGGCCGCCCGGGCGTACGAGGACCGCGACTCGCCGAGCACACCGTACCGCGCGTTCGTCCACGACACCGACCACCCGTCGCCGTCGACACTCCGCGAGCGCAACCTGTGAGTTTCGTTCCGACGCGGGTCCCCGCGCCATAGCGCCGATCGGGTGAGGTCGTCGTGACCCTCGACGACGCCTCGCTCCGTGGCCGGGCGCTCGACCTCCGCGACGCGAGCCCCTCGCCCGAGACGGTCGCGACCGCGGTCGAGACGGCGGCGATGCCGGGAGCGGCGGTCCGTCGACGACCGCGGGTTCAGATCGACTGCGAACCCGCCGGACCGGTTCACGTGCACGTGGCTCGAATCCCTCCGCCGCCCTCGTTCGACCTCTACGACGCGCTCGTCGCCGCTGCGCGGTCGAACGGTCTCGTCCCCCCGTCGACCCGGCTCCTGGAACGCGCTCGTGCCGACCTCGTCGGACTCGAGCGCGACCTCGACTCGGTCGACCTATCGTCGGCGAAGCGGCGTGTCGCCGACGTCGGCACCAGAGAACGCCGACTCGACGAGCGGGTCGCGACCCTCCGGGGGCGACTGGAGGCGCTCAGGGAGGTCGGCGCCGACACGACGGCCGTCGAGACCGAACTCGCCGAGGCGGTCGGGTCGCTCACCGAGGTCGAGACCGAGCGTATCGCCGCCGAACAGCGACTCCGACAGGTCGAGCGCGCCGCGCGGTCCGCACGCGATCAGCGGCAGCTACGCCTCCGCCTCGCGGACCGCGTCGACAACCTTCGCCGCCGCGCGCGCCACGAACTCGTCTCCGAGGTGTTCGACGAGTTCGCCGACGCGCTCGAATCGATTCCGGGGGACGCAGCGGTGGGCTCTGTCCCGGCGTCATACGAGGGAGACCCGACGACCGCCGCGCTCGCCGTCGCACGCGTCGCCCGCATCGACGCGCCGCTCGTCCTGTCGGTCGACCGCTTCGGATCGCCCGGGGAGGCCGCCACCCGCCTCGACGCACCCGTCGTCCGGGTGTGAGCGTCCATTGGTTCATATACCGGAAGGCGGCCAGACGGTGTATGACGCATCCGCCGGACGCAGGGCGCTCGCAGGAACGCGCCCGTCCGACCCGCCGGAACGAGTACGAACACGGAGCCGACAGCGAGGACGAACGCGAGAACGCGGCCGGTTCGGCCCGGGCCGGACCGCTCGTGGCCGAGTGGGACCTCGCGCGCACGGACGACGCGACGCTCGTGACGGTCCAGGTGACGAACACGCACGCCGCTCCCCGAACGGTTCGTCTCGAAAACCGCCTCGACGGGTCCGTGCTCCCCCCGCGTCGTCGCGGGGTCGCCGAAACGGGCTGGGACGAGAATGGGCTGACGCGGTGTGTCCCCGGCGAGGGGCAGGTGTCGGTCGGCTACGCCTGCCACGCGTCCCCGGAGACCCCGCCGGTCGAGATACACGACCAGCCGAGCGACGCGACGGACGACGACACGCCGCTCGACCGGGCGCTCCGGTCGCTCGGCGACCACGCCCCACCGCGAAGCGTCGTCTCGGCCGATGCGTCCACCGGGCCCGACCCGCCTTCGGGTCCCGACTCGCCCCGTCGACCCGCGTCGGCACCCCCTGTCGAACCAGCAAACGTGGACGACGGTCCGTCCACCGAATCGGCGAGCGAGGACGACGGCCACACGACCGAGCCAGCGAACGACGACGGCGGCCACTCTGTCGCCGAAACGGCGTTCGACGCGAGCGGGGAGGGGTGCGGCCTCGTCCCCCCGACCGTCGACTCGCCGTCCGAAGCCGTCCCCCCGACCGTCACGGCGTGGTTCCGTGCCGTGGAGGCGCGGCTCGCCGTCGCCGACCGACTCGCGGGTGACGTCGAGGAGGCGACGCCCGTCGTCGCGTCGCTCGGTGGTCGCGCCGGCGTCGAGGTTCTCGCGACGACGCTCGAAGCCGACGCGGCCGCGGGCGCCCGTGG
>JBEPYA010000085.1:0-14390 GCA_041641615.1 Salinigranum sp.
GAGCACCGCGTACGTCCACGTCGAGACGGTCGCCAACCCCTCGCTCCGCACCCCCGACTTCGAGGCCATCGCCGACGTCGCCCACGCCCATGAGACGCCGCTCGTCGTCGACAACACCTTCGCGACACCGTACCTGTGTCGCCCGCTCGAACACGGCGCAGACGTCGTCTGGGAGTCGACCACGAAGTGGCTCCACGGCTCCGGCACCACCGTCGGGGGTATCCTCGTCGACGGCGGTACCTTCCCGTGGGACGCGACGGACAAGTACCCCGAACTCTCCGGGGAGAACCCCGCCTTCGGCATCGACTTCTCGACTCGGTTCGGCGACTGTGCCTTCGCCTCCTGTGCCCGCCAGCGCGCCGTCCGTTCTTTGGGCAATCAGCAGTCGCCGTTCGACGCCTGGGTGACGCTACAGGGGCTGGAGACCCTCCCACTGCGAATGGCGAGACACTGCGAGAACGCGGCGCAGGTGGCCGCGTTCCTCGACGACCACCCCGGCGTGGCGTGGGTGTCCTACCCGGGGCTGGAGAGCCACGAGACACACGACCTCGCCTCCCGGTACCTCGACGGCGGCTACGGCGGGATGGTGACCTTCGGACTCGAAGGCGGGTTCGAGGCGAGCAAGACGCTGTGTGAATCCGTGGAACTCGCGTCGTTCCTCGCCAACATCGGCGACGCCAAGACGTTGATCATCCACCCCGCGTCGACGACGCACGCCCAGTTGAGCGCCGAGGAGCAGCGGGCGGCGGGGGTCGCCCCCGACATGCTCCGCCTCTCGGTCGGCATCGAGGACGCCGAGGACATCGTCGCGGACCTCGACCAGGGAATCGAGCGGGCGGTGAGCGGGGCGTGACGACCCGCGACCGCACCTCCATCGGCCGGTTCGAGTTTCAGTGCGGCGACGTCATCGAGGAGTTCACTGTCGCCTACGAGACGTACGGCGAGTTCACCGGTTCGAACGCGGTCCTCGTCTGCCACGCGCTCACCGGCAGCCAGCACGTCTCCGGGCGACAGACGAAGGGGACGGCCGGCCAGGCCCGCGCGTGGTGGGACGACATCGTCGGCCCCGGCAAGGCCATCGACACGAAGCAGTACTACGTCGTCTGCGCGAACGTTCCCGGTTCCTGCTACGGAACCGACGGTCCCCCGAGTGACGACCCCGAGGGCGAGCCGTGGGGGACCGACTTTCCGCCGGTGACCGTCCGCGACTGGACGAACGCCCAGCGCGCCCTGCTGGACGAACTCGGCGTCGGTCGCCTCCACGCCGTGGTCGGGGGGAGCGTGGGGGGCATGAACGTCCTCGACTGGGCCGTCGCCTTTCCGGACGACGTCGACCGCATCGCCCCGGGCGCGGCGGCCGCCCGCCTCGCCCCCCAGTGTCTCGCGCTCGACGCCATCGCCCGGCGCGCCATCACCACCGACTCGAACTGGAACGGCGGCGAGTACTACGGGAGCGAGGAACCGAGAGACGGCCTCGCGCTGGCGCGACAGATCGGCCACGTGATGTACCTCTCGAAGGCATCGATGGAACAGAAGTTCGGCCGCCGCTCCGCGGGCAGAGACGCCATCCGCGACACCTTCCCCGTCGACCCCGCGGCCTCCTTCTTCCCCTACCGGGACGTGGAGTCGTACCTCGACTACCAGGCCGAGAAGTTCACCAAGCGGTTCGACGCCAACTCCTATCTCTATCTCACGCGCGCGATGGACGACTACGACCTCTCGGAGGGGTACGAGTCCGACGCCGCCGCCGTCGCCGCGTTCGAGGGGGAGGCGCTCTTGCTCTCTTTCACGGGCGACTGGCACTTCACCGTCGCCCAGAGCGAGCGAGTCGCCGAGGCGTTTCGGGACTCGGACATCCCCGTGGCGCACCACGTCGTCGACTCCGACCACGGCCACGACGCGTTCCTCGTCGAACCCGAGAAGGTCGGCCCGCCGCTGAAGGACTTCCTCACCGAGGGGCTGGAGGGCAGCGCCATCCACGACACCGCGGAGGAGGAGACGCCCGACGAGCGCGAGTACGCGCCCGTTCACACGTCGCTGTTTTCGGGGTGAAGAGGACTGTGTTCCCGGCCGCTCGCCGCCGTCGTCTCGGATCACCGAGCGTCAATACCCGTGGGGGCATCCGGGAGTTCCGCGTGTACAGCCACGGCGTGACGGGTAAGGTGACGCTCGGCTGGCGTCGTGGTACGGTCCGGACCGGTCACCGGGTGTAGCCTCGACGCCCGGACACGGTTCGACACGTTCTATTATCAATTTGCGTGTCTGTCAGAAATAATTGATAGTAGGCTGTATGTATTTATAGCTAATGACAGCGTACGGTACACTCTCACACGGGTATCCAATCATGAGCTACGCAGCAACCCCTCGAGGAGATGATAGACAGAGACTCCCACACACGGGACCGGACACCGCGACCGCAGCCGTCGATGGGACGTCCCCCGGGGGGGCGCGTCCGACGCTCGACAGACGGGCGTTCCTCGCGGGCCTCGGTGCGGTCGGTGTTGCGGGCCTGGCCGGGTGCACCGGTGGCGGTACCGAGTTCGCGCCGGGCGTCTCCGGCGTGACGAGCGTCGAGGACGCTCGTGCCTCTATCGTCCGCATCGTCGCGCAGGGGTCGTTCGTCGACCCGCAGGTGGGGTATCAGGCGAACTCCGCCGGCAGCGGGACGGGGTTCATCGTCGACCCCTCGGGTATCGCGGTCACTAACAACCACGTCGTGACCGGCGCGGCGACGCTGGAGGTGTTCGCGAACGGCCGGTCGTACAACGCGAAGGTGCTCGGAGTCTCCGAGTGCTCCGACCTCGCGGTCATCGAGATCACGGGCGGCGAGTTCCAGGCGCTCCAGTGGTACGACGACCCCATCGAGACCAACCTCGAAGTGTGGGCGCTCGGCTTCCCGCTCGGCGACCCGAACTACACCGTGACGAGAGGGATCATCTCGAAGCAGGCCTCGACCGTTCACACGGTGTGGGCGTCGGTCGACGGCGTCCTCGAACACGACGCGCGCATCCGCCCCGGGAACTCCGGCGGTCCCATCGTCGACGAGCGCGGCCGGGTCGTCGGTGTCAACTACGCCGGCGACGACAAGTTCGACATCAACCTCGCTATCTCGGCACCCCTGGCCCGTAGCATCGTCGAGGACCTCCGCCAGGGCAGGAACGTCAACACCATCGGTATCAACGGCCGCGCCGTCCGAAGCGACGACGGCTCCATCTCGGGCGTGTGGGTCTCGTCGGTCGAGTCCGGTTCGCCTGCGTCCCGGGCGGGTATCGAACCGGCCGACATCATCGTCCGGATGGAGGGACTCACCCTCGGCCGCGACGGGTCGATGAAGGACTACTGCGACATCCTCCGCTCGCGGAACGCCGACGACGTACTCTCCGTGCAGGTCCTCCGCTTCACTACCGGCGAGGTCCTCTCGGGTGAGGTGAACGGCGCTCCACTCCAGTCGGTGCTTCCCGCCGGTGGCGGTGGTGGTGGTGGCGGCGATGGCGGCGACTCGTCCGGTGCCGCCGCCGGCTACGCGAACTACCGGCGGGTCTCCGACAACAGCGGTTCCATCGTCGTCGACGTCCCGGCCGAGTGGTCCGACGTCGACGGGCGCGCGTTCGAGATCGGTCCGGGCCTCGTCGCCGCCCCCGACGTCGACGCGTACAACAACGGTTACTCGACGCCCGGCGTCTCCATCCTGGCCTCCCGCGATCTCTCCCGGAACCCCGACGCCGTGCTCGACGAGTTCAGCTTCCCGGCGTGTACCGCGAGCGGCCGCGGCAACTACAGCGACGGGAAGTTCACCGGTCGCGTGTCGCGCTACGAGTCGTGTGACGGCCGCGACACCGCCATCGTGGTCATCGCGGCGGTGCCGCCGGACAGTTCGTACACGATCCTCGTCGTCGTCCAGCTCGTCGAGCCGCGCGACGCCGAGGCGCTGGACACCATCGTCACCTCGTTCGACGTGACCGGCTCCGTCTGACCCGTCGGCCGGTTTTCTCGGGAGTGACGCCTCGCAGCGATAGCGCTTTGCGCGTGGCGGCCCGTTCGACGCCGCTCATGTCGACCGAAGAGAGACACGACCTCGAAGCGAACAAGGCGGTCGTCCGGCGGTTCGTCGAGACCGTCTGGCAGCGAGGTGATGTGAGCGCGATGGGAGAGCTTTTCACTCCCGATTCAGTGCTCCACGACCCGTCCGGCGACGTCCGCGGCCCGGAGGCGTTCGCGGCGTACAACCAGCGGTATCTGGACGCCTTTCCCGACCTGGAGTACACCGTCGAGGACGTGCTGGCCGAGGGTGACCGGGTGGCGTTCCGTGCGCGGATGCGCGGGACCCACCGCGGGCCGTCCGTGCGCGTCGAACCGACCGGGCGGGCGTTCGAGGGCGAGGGTATCATCATCGCCCGTATCGAGGACGGGAAGGTCGCCGAGCGCTGGGCCAGTTTCGACGCGCTCGGGACGCTTCGACAGCTCGGCCTCGTCTCCGACCCTGCTGACGTCGACACCGACGTCGACGTGTGATACGGTGACGACGGTGGACACGTCCCCCTGGTCTCTCGAACGGTCGGCCCGCCTCGCATCTCCGCGACACGCGCACTTTTGACCCCTCCCGGTGTGAGTCGGAGACGATGACGGGCAGGGAGCGCGACTGAGATGGCACCGGTTCCTCTCACACCCGACCTTCTCGGCTCGCTCCTCCTCGCCGCGGTCGCACTCGCGGTCCTCGTCAAGGCGGCGGGCGTGACCGTCGACAGTCTCGTCGCGCTAGCTCGCGCGTACGACGTCCCCGACGCCGTCGTCGCCTCGACGCTCGTCGCCATCGGGACCAGCCTCCCGGAACTCGGCTCGCACCTCGTCGCCTCGCTCGGCATCGTCTCGGGGACGCTGGACCCCGTCGTCGCCAGCGCCACCGTCCTGGGCGGCAACATGGGCTCGTCGACGGTCCAGCAGACGCTGCTCGTCGGGCTCTTCCTCGTCGGCTTCGGGCGCGTCACGCTTTCGCACGCCTTCCGCCGGTCGACGTACTACCCGATGCTCGCGGCCTTCGCGCTCACGTTCGTCGTCGCGTTCGACGGGCTCGTCTCGCGCCTCGACGGCCTCGCGCTCCTCGTCGCGTTCGTCGCCTACGCCTACTGGACGGTCACCACCCACGGTCGGATGGCGAGCCCCCCCGAGGCGGCGAGCGCGAACCCTCGACGGGACGCCGTCGTCGCGCTCGTCGGCTTCCTGCTCGTCCTGGGGAGCGCCTTCGTCGTCCTCCGCGTGGTCGACGACCTCGTCGTCACGCTCGGGCTGAACGGGTCGATGGTCGGCGTCGTCACCATCGGGCTGGCCGCCGCCCTCCCCGAACTCTCGACGGTGGTCGAGTCGCTCAGACGACGAACGCCCGACCTCGCGCTCGGGACGTTGATCGGTTCGAACGTCGTCAACCCACTCGTCGGCTTCGGCCTCGGTGGCGTACTCTCGACCTACGCGGTGCCCCCCTCAGTGATTCGATGGGACCTCCCGTTCAAGTTCCTCGTCGGCCTCGCGCTCGTGGGGGTCGCGAGCCGCGAGGGCTGGGTCGTCCGCCGGCGCGAGGGCGCGTGGCTCGTCGTCGCCTACTTCGTGTTCGTCAGCGTGCGGTTCCTGCTCTTTGCGGTGTGACGGCGGTGGCTGCTCTGCTCTCGCCGCCCACCGCTCTCGCCCCTCGAAGTTTTCGTGCTGGCCCGCGCCCTCTCTGCATGTCCAGCGAGCAATCCCCGCCACCGCGTGTCCCGAGTGAGGTGTTCGCGGTCCTGGGCGACAGGTCCGGATGGACGTCCTCCGAGCGCTGGCCGAGTCGTGGAACCGCGCCGGGTTCGGTCTCGACTACGCCCTCTCGTTCTCGGAGCTGCGCCGGGCGACCGGCGTCGACGACAGCGGCCGGTTCAACTACCACCTCCAGCAGTTGACCGACCACTTCGTCCGCAAGGTCGACGAGGGGTACGAGTTCCGCTACCTCGGCTGGAAGATCGCGCGGCTCATCCTGACGGAGGGTATCCACGAACCGCACGAGGTCGAGCCCTTCTCGTTCTCCAGCGACTGCCACGCGTGCGGTCACGGCACGCTCGTTGGCCGGTACGTCAACGAGTGGCTCTGGATCCGGTGTCCGGCGTGTGAGACGCCCATTACCGACGTGGGAGTTCGTCCTCGCGTGCTGGCGGAGCGTTCGACCGCGGAGGTACTCGCGCTCTGTGACAGACGGACGCGCCGCCGCATCCGCCTCTTCCTCGATGGGGTCTGCGCCGACTGTCTCGACGACACGGAGCCGACCGTCGGAGTGCACGCGTGGGGTCCCGACGAGTTCGTCCGCCTCATCCACGAGTGTTCGGCGTGCGACACGCGGTGGCTGCCGGCGATGGGGTGGTACGCCCTCGACGACCCCCGCGTCGTCGCGTTCTACGACGACCGCGGCGTCGACGTCGAGTCGGTGCCGTACTGGGAGCTGGGGCCGCTCGTCAGCGACGCGTACACCACCGTGGTCGGTCCGGCCGCGGAGCCCAGACGGTTCGTCGTGGAGTTTTCCTGGCGAGGGGAGACCCTGCCGGCGGTGGTCGACACCAGGGGGGCGGTCCGCGGGGTCGGCGACGCCGTCTGAACCGGTCAGTCGGCGGTCGTCGCCGCTTCCCGCGACTCGCGGAACACCAGCGCCTCGAGACGGTCGGACTTGCTCATCAGCACCGTCCCGAGCGTGCTCATCACGAGGACGTATCCGACGGCGAACGCGGGGATGAGTTCGGTCATGATGGGTCCCGCCCCCTGCGCGGCGAGCGCTGCGATGACGAGCGAGAACTCCCCGCGGGAGACCATCCCGACGCCGACGCGGAGCGACCGCTTCGGCGTGAGGTCGTAGACGCGGCCGCTGTAGTAACCCGAGACGATCTTGGTGGGGGTCGTCAGGAGGACGGCGATCGCCAGCGGGACGGCTGCGGCGAGGACGAGTCGGGGGTCGGTGTTGACGCCGATCCAGAAGAAGAAGACGGCGGCGAACACGTCGCGGATACCGAGCAGGCGGCGCTCGATGCGCTCGCGGTGCTCCGTGGTGGAAAAGCCCATGCCGATGAAGAAGGCCGCGACGGCCTCGCTCACGCCGATAGAGAGCGCGAATCCCGCCACCGGAACGAGAACGCCGAGCGTCCGCAACACGAACGGCTCGGGGCTGTCGACGTCGAGTAGTCTCCCGAAGAGCCGGGTGCCGTACTGGACGGCGACGAGGAGCAGTCCGAGGAAGCCGAAGGCGATCGCGAGGCTCCGGACGACGCTCCCCGTGCCGTCGCCGCCCAGCACGAGCGAGGTGACGAGCGCGAGGTAGACGGCGATGACGAGGTCTTCGAAGACGAGCGTCCCGAGGATGGGTTCGGACTCGGCGTTGGCGATCCATCCGAGGTCGATGAGCGACTTCGTGATGATGGCGCTGGAGGAGATGTAGACGATCCCCCCCAGGAGGAGTGCCTCGACGAGCGACCAGCCGAGGGCGAGACCGATTACCACGCCGACGGGGAGGTTGATGGTGATGTCGATGATACCCGCCCGGGTGATGTTCGTCTTCGCGGCGAGCAGGCGGTCGAGACTGAATTCGAGGCCGAGAAAGAAGAGGAGGAGGACGATTCCGACCTCGGCGAGCAGCGTCAGCGTCTCCGACGTGATGACGTACGGCAAGCCGAACCGACCGGCGACGAACGGGCTGGCGACCATCCCGCCGACCACGTACAGCGGGATGACGGAGAGACCGAGTCGCGCACCGATGGCTCCGGCGACGGCGACCACGACGAACAGTTCACCGAGTTCTAGCAGGGAGAACTCGACCATCTACTCGCCCGTCACCAGCGACTGGAACGTCCGGCAGGCCTCCCGCGGACCGACGGCGAGGAGGGTGTCGCCGGCCCGGAGTTCGGTGTCGCCGCCGGGGGCGGTGATGGTCACATCCCCCCGCTGGACGACGATGACGTTCGCGCCCGTCTCCTGTCTGAGGTCGGCTTCGCCGAGCGTCTTGCCGTCGAGGTCCGACCCCTCCGGGACTTCGACCCACTCGATGAGCGTGTCCCCGCCCAGGAGCGTGTCGATGCTCTGTGAGCGCACCGGCTGGAAGTACGCCCCCTCCAGGATGGTCCCCACCTGGCGAGCGAGTTGGTCGGGGAGCTCGAAGAGCTTCTCCGAGTCGGCGTCCTCGTCGACTCGCCGGAACACCTCACGCTTCCCCGTGTTGTGCGTCACGACGACGAGCCGCGAGCCGTCACCGAGCTCTATCTCGTGTTTCTTGCCGACGCCGGGGAGGTCGCTCTCGTAGACGGTCATGGGCGGGCTTGGACGGTAGTGTTAATAAATGCTCACGCCGCGTGGGGACCGCGGACGCTGAGCGGTTTCGGATGCCGCAGTGAACCGGGGGTGCGCGTCGGTCACGGCGAAGGTCGTTGTGACGGGAACCGTCGATCGACTCGGATACTAATGCCTTGCGTCCGGCCTGTGAAGTGGGGTCGGGTGTGTAAGTGCACGGTTCGTGCAGTGTCGTGAGCGCGATCGAGACCACGACGACCGCGCGGTGTCTGGGCGCGGTGAGACCGCAGCCACCCCCTCCCCGGCCGATTCCTTCGCTCGCTCACTCGCTCCGTTCGATCACTCGCCCAGTCATCCACTGAAGCGACTTCGTCGCTTCAAGCCTTCACTCGTTTCACGCGCGAAGACCTCGCGCGTGAGGGCTGGCGAGATCACAGGTCTCGCTGCTTCCCGCTCGTTGCGCTCACGGGAACGCCGGCACGGAGGCCGCGCCGTCACGCGCCACCGCCTTGTCTTTCGTGGCCGGTCGCGCTGTCTGCTCGAGCAACAGCGTTGCTCCGGTAGTTCGCACGAGTGAACCGAGTGCAGGCTCAGAGTACTTTCGGTGCTCTGGTGGGTGTGGCTGTGGGTCGCCGCGTCCGTGTATTGCACAGAGCGTCTCGCGCTCACTGTGTCACCAGCCGACGCAGCGGCGAACCTGCACGTCGTCGATGACACGAGGTTTCCGCTCTCCGGCGGATGGTCTTCACAGCGACAACGGCGTTCGATAGCGCTACTCTCACCGCAGGACCGAGAGGACGACCCACATCGCCACGCACGCCGCCGGCGGAATCGAGAGGTTGTCGTCGACGACGTAGCCCGCCACCACGGGCTTGACGCCGTCCGCGATGGTCGCCCCCGCGGCCCCGGCGACGCCTGCGAGAAGCGTCGACGCGTCCAGCCCGACGCCCTCGGCGGCGAACGTCCCGAGTGCGAGGGTGAGACAGACGCCGAACATAACCACGAGCGTGGTCACCCCTTTCACTTCGCCGACGTCGGCAGAGCCGAGTAGCCCGGAGATCGGGTCGCCGATGGCGAGCATGAGCATCCCGGCCGCGGCGACGGGCGGCGAGAAGACGAGGGCCACGCCGGCCATGCTGTAGGTGTACAGCGCGTAGCCCGCGGGGTTGTGTTGCTCGTAGTCGCGGGTGAGTCGGTCGTAGATGGCCCAGTCGAGCCCCACGCCGAGGCGGAGCACCTCCAAGACCGTCGCGACGAGTGCGCTCGCGACGAACACGCCTTTCACGAGGGACCAGGGCACGAGACTCGCGAGGTACCCCAGCGGCACGAGGCTCCCGCTCGCGTGGACGAGTCGCCGCTGGAGTTCGCTCACGCCGCTACGCCTCGGTCGCGACGTGGTCGTACTCGTCGAGCACGTCGTCGAATCCCCGGGTTCCCGCCCGGAGGTCGACGAGGACGGTGACGAGGTCGTCGACGGGCGCCCGGGCCTGCGCGGCCGAGTCACGCTCGCGAACCGTGACGGTGTCGGGACCCTCACCTTCGAGGCCGTCGCGGTCGACCGTCACGCAGAACGGCGTCCCGACCTCGTCCTGGCGACGGTAGCGTCGCCCGATGCTGCCCGAGTCGTCGTAGACGACGGTGAAGCCGGCGTTCCGGAGGCGGCCCGCGAGCTCAGTCGCGCGGTCGGTGAGGTCGTCGACGTTCGAGACGAGCGGGAACACGCCCACGTCGGTCGGTGCCACCGTGGGAGAGAGGTCGAGGTAGGTCCGCGTCTCGCCGTCGACCTCGTCCTCGCACATCGCGTGGGCGACGAGGGTGTACACCGTTCTGTCCACGCCGAACGACGGCTCGACGACGTGCGGCGTGACGTGTGTGCCGGACTCGGTCTGTTCTTCGACACGGAAGTTCGTCACCTCCGTCGGGACCGAGTACTCGCTGCCGCCCACCTCGACGGTCACCTCTTCCTCCTCGAACGCCTCGGGGTCGCGCTCGGCCAGTTCCTGCAGCGCGTCCGCGACGCCCCCGGCCGCCCCGCCGAACTCCGGACCCAGGACGCTCATGTCCGGGTCGACGACCGCCCGCTCTACTTTCCTCGGCTCGTCGTACTGCTGAAAGACGGTGAAGTCGTCGTTGGCGTGCTCGGCGTGCTTCGAGAGGTCGTAGTCCCCCCGATAGGCGAAGCCGGCGATCTCGATCCAGTCGCCGTCCACCTCCGCCTCGGCGTCCCAGCAGTCGGCGGCGTAGTGAGCGCGCTCGCCCGAGAGGTGCTGGCGGAAGCGGAATCGGTCCATGTCCACCCCCACGGATTCGTACCACTCGTAGGCGACGCCGAGGAAGTAGCCGACCCACGCGCTGCCGATGACGCCCGCCTCGATCGCTTCGCCGATCGTGGTCTCGACTATTCCGCCGTCGTCGTCGACCTGCTCGCTCGCGGGGTACAGTTCGACTTCGATCCCTTCGACCGCGGAGAGGTCCGGTTCGTCCCGCTCGGGGTCGATGAACTGTTCTAGCTCCGCCTGGGTGAACTCCCGCGTGCGGACGAGGCTCTTCCGGGGGGAGATCTCGTTGCGGTATGCGCGGCCGATCTGGGTGACGCCGAACGGCAGGCGGTTGCGCGCGTACTCCTTCAGCCGAGGGAACTCGACGAAGATGCCCTGCGCCGTCTCCGGACGGAGGTAGCCGGGCGTCGACGAACCGGGGCCGATGCTCGTCTCGAACATGAGGTTGAACTCCTCGACCGGCTCGCCGGCGAGGGAGGCGCCGCAGTTCGGACACGCGAGGTCGTGCTCTTCTATCAACGCCTCGACCTCAGGGATCGGAAGCGACTCGGCCTCCTCGATTCCCGTCGAATCCTCGATGAGGTGGTCGGCGCGGTGCGAGGTGTCGCACTCGGGGCACTCGACGAGCATGTCGTCGAAGCCGTCGAGGTGGCCCGACGCCTCGAAGACCGGTTCGGGCATCACGGTGGGGCCGTCGATTTCGAGGTTCCCCTCCTGCACCGCGAAGCGTTCGCGCCAGGCGTCCTCGACGTTGCGCTTCAGCGACGCGCCCTGTGGGCCGTAGGTGTAAAAGCCACCCACGCCGCCGTACGCGCCCGCGGCACCGAAGAAGAAGCCGCGGCGCTTCGCGAGCTCGGCGATGGCCTCGCTCTCGCTCACGCCCTCCGCCGGCATCGTCAGAGCGCCTCCAGCAGGTTGATGTCGCGGACGACGCCGATGAGCTCGTCACCGGTCACGAGCGGGATCTGCTCGATGTCGTTCGAGATCATCATCTGCGCCGCGTTCCTCGCTGTCCGGGTGCGAGAGACGGTCACGAGATCGGTCGTCATGAACGTCTCGACGGCCTCGGCCGGAATCTCGACGTTCCGCGTCGGGATGTAGCGGTTGCCGACGGCCTTGATCCCCTCCCACATCCAGTCGTTGTCCTGGTTGGCGATGGAGTCGCCGGTGTCGTCTTCGCACTCGACGACGCGGGCGACCTCGATGATGTCGACCTCGGTGAGGATACCGCACATCCGTCCGTCCTCGTCGAGGGCCACCGCGTAGGGGACGTTGGCGTAGTAGATCTCGCGTTCGGCGACCGTCAGCGGCGTCTCGACGTACGTCGTGTTCACGTCCTTCGCGGCGAGGTCGCCGACCTCCGCGTCGCCGTCGGCGTCGCCGCTGGCGATGGCGTGGACCACGTCCGTCACAGTGATGATGCCGACGAGCCCGTCGTCGACGACCGGCACCCGACGCGCGCCAGTGTCGACCATCAGCTCCGCGACCTCCTCGACAGTCGCGTCGGGCGAGGTCGTCGGCACCTCCTGGAGGAGGAGTGCGAGCTGGTCCTCGTCGGGCTGTTCGATGAGGTCCTCTCGGGAGACGAGACCGCGGTACTCCTCGCCGTCGTCGGTCTGTTTGACGACGGGGACGGAGGAGAAGCCGCGCTCTTGGAGGTAGGTCAGGACGTCGTCACGGGTTCCGGGGAGTTCGACCGTGACCACCTCCGCTCGTGGCGTCATCGCGTCGGCTACGTTCATACCCCCGCTTACAGGCCCCCTCCTCTTGTACTCTGCGAAGCCGATATCTCCGACACACGTCCTGTCGTGCGGTGGTTTTGCTCCGTCCCTCGCGTTCACAGACCACCCCCGTGTGCGCCGACTCGGGACGGTTCCCACACTGATCGTCGCGTAATTGAAAGATAAACTAGCTTTTTGTGATATTTATTGACATACCACGAGATAGGCCGTCTAATACAGAAAAAGTGTCCGAAACTATCGGACTGTTTGGCCGATTCGTCTTCGATACATCGACGAATTTATAAGAGGGTGGTACGTTATACCAAACATGACGGATGCGACCACTCCCGTCGATGCCTCGAACACTGAGGTCATGGCCTCGGTGGACTCTGCCCCCGGCCGGTCGCAGTTTATTATCGCAGACGTGACCTGCGACGACGCCTGGATGGCAGTGCGACTCGAAGAGGCGTCGACACTCCCGGAGTGGCGCTAGTCGCTTCCGCGTGCCCTCGCTCTCGAACGTCGCCACTCGCACCCGAGAGACGCATCGCCGGGCGGGCGACTGAACTTTTTTGTCGACCACCCCCCATAGCCTGGCTATGAACTATCGGGAAGTCACGCCGACACGGGAGTTCCTCTGCTCGCTCGAACACGGGACGGACTGGCGCGAGGAGATCGAGGAGTTCGCCGCGCGCGAGGGAATCGAGTCGGCGTGGTTCAACGCCATGGGTGCCGTCCAGGACGCCGAAATCTGGTTCTACGACCAGACGGACAAGGAGTACCTCTCGGTGCAGTTCGACGAACCGCTGGAGGTCGCCGCCTGCGTCGGCAACGTCGCGCTCCTCGACGGCGAACCCTTCGCACACACCCACGCCGTGCTCTCACGGCGCTCGGGACAGTCGCTGGCGGGCCACCTCAACTCTGGTACCGTGTTCGCCGGCGAGGTCTACCTCCGGGCGTTCGAGGAACCCCTGGAGCGCGAACACGACGACGTGACCGATCTGGACCTCTGGCTGTGAGCGAGCGCCAGCGATGAGACGGGAGGACGAACGCTACTTCGAGCGCATCGAGTCCCGGCTCGACGAGGCGTTCGAGACCGCCGAGGCGGCCAAGGCGCAGGGGTGGGACCCCACCTGTGAGGTCGAGATTCCCGTCGCGAAGGACATGGCCGACCGCGTCGAGAACATCCTCGGGATTCCGGGCGTCGCAGAGCGTGTCCGCGAACTCGAAGACCAGATGTCCCGGGAGGAGGCCGCGCTCGAACTCGTCACGGACTTCGTCGAGGGCAGCGTGGGGGATTACGAGTCGAAGGCGGGGAAGATCGAGGGCGCGGTCCGGACGGCCGTCGCGCTCCTCACCGAGGGCGTCGTCGCCGCCCCCATCGAGGGCATCGACCGCGTCGAGATACTCGACAACGACGACGGTACCCAGTTCGTCAACGTCTACTACGCCGGCCCCATCCGGTCGGCAGGCGGGACGGCACAGGCACTCTCCGTGCTCGTCGCGGACTACGCCCGGACGCTCCTCGACATCGACGAGTACAAGCCGCGACAGGAGGAGGTCGAACGCTACGTTGAGGAGGTCAACCTCTACGACAAGGACACCGGTCTCCAGTACTCGCCGAAGGACAAGGAGACCCGCTTTATCGCCCGGAACATGCCCATCATGCTCGACGGCGAGGCGACCGGGGACGAGGAGGTCTCCGGGTACAGAGACCTCGAACGCGTCGACACCAACAACCCCCGCGGCGGGATGTGTCTCGTCCTCGCCGAGGGAATCGCGCTGAAAGCGCCGAAGATCCAGCGGTACACCCGAAAGCTCGACGAGGTCGAGTGGCCCTGGCTCCAGGATCTCATCGACGGGACCATCGGGAAGGACGACGGGGACGCGCAGGCCGAGACCGACGACGCCGAGTCGAGCGAGGACTCGGAGGGCGAGGGCGACGACGCCGACAGCGACGAACCCCAGACGGACGAACCCGCCGGGCCTCCCCGGGTCGAACCGGCGACGAAGTTCCTCCGCGACCTCATCGCCGGCCGTCCCGTGTTCGGCCACCCGTCGATGCCCGGCGGCGTTCGGTTGAGATACGGCCGCGCCCGCAACC
>JBEPYA010000086.1:0-14349 GCA_041641615.1 Salinigranum sp.
GAGCGACGACGTGAGCGCGAGCACCCGTCGTCGGGAGTGGTCCATGTAAGGCCCGTACTTGGACGGACTCCTTGAGCGTTCGCGTCGGGGTATCAGTATTGAGTCTCAGAACGTCCGGAGCGTTCCGGGCGTGGCTCAGTTCACCGGGATCCGTCCGTCGGGGTCGGGTCGCTCGCCGAGGACGACTTCGAGCGTCTGGGGCGTCCCCTCGCGGACGACGTCGATCCCGACCGGTTCGTGCGGCCGCGTCTCGGTGATGAGATACCGCATCAGTTCCTCGTGGGTGTGTATCTCGTGACCGTTGATGCCGACGATGACGTCGCCACCGACCGGGACGCGCTGGCCATGGAGCGTCCGCGTCTCGGTCGACCGTCGGAGCCGGTCGCCCGCCGTCGGGCCCGTGGCCACGTCGACGACGAGGACGCCTCGTGGCTCGTCGAGGTCGTTCGCCGCCGCGATGGTCGGCGTCACGTCGAGCGTCCGGGTCCGGAGGTACGAGTGGCGGTACCGTCCCTCCTCGACGAGCGACGGGATGACGCGCGAGACGATGACCGGCGAGACCGCGAAGCCGATGTTGTCGCCCTGTCGAGCGCGGTTGACGCCCACGACTTCGTAGCGGCGGGCGGACGACCCGCTCCCCGTTTCGACCCCGGACTCCCCGTCAGTAGCGGTGTGTTCGTCGCCGTCGTCGTCGGCACTGTCGCTCCCGCCGCGGCCATCGATTTCGATGGTGACCGCGCCATCACCGTCGCGGTTGTCACCTTCGTTGTCGCTGGCACCGTCGGGTTCGTCCGTGTCCCCGTGCTGTTCGTCCGTCCCGACGAGCGCGACGAGCGGCCCGCCCGAGTTGCCCGGGTTGATGGGCGCGTCCGTCTGGACGACGTCGGGGATGGCGAAGCCGCTCGACGTCCGCATCGAGCGGTTCGATCCGCTGACGATACCCGCGGAAATGGAGCCGTCGAGGCCGAGCGGATTGCCGAGGGCAGCGACGGGCCGACCCGGCTGTGGGTTCTCCGCGGCGACAGGGAGCGGCCGCGCCGTCGTCGGCAGGTCCGGTACCCGGACGACGGCGAGGTCGGTGTAGGAGTCGCGCCCGACGACGCGACCGGTCCGCCACTGACCGTCGGCGAATCTGATCTCGACGTCGGTCGTGTCTGTGACGACGTGGTCGTTCGTCACGACGTAGCCGTCTCGCCCCTCGCTCCCGCTCATCGCCTCGTCCGCGAGGCCGTAGACGAATCCGGAGCCGGCACCCCGCGCGGGGGCACCGCGTCCGACGTACACCGACACCACCGAGGGGATGGTGTCGCGGTACAACCGTTCGTAGTCGATGTCGGCGTGCATATGGTTCGTGCGCCCACCGCCGCCGTGGCCGGGTTTTGGCTCACGTGCGGCGTGGGCGCTTACCTCAGGTAAGTGCCGAGCCTATATGACGGTGTCGTGCGGTAACACGGGGCGTAATCGTGTGGGGCAATGGGGTTCGGTCGTCTCGTTGCCGGTACCCGTGCGTCTCGTGAGACGGGTGTGGACTCGCCGATGCACCGGAGCGACGGGTCGCTCCGAGCCATCCGTTCGTCGCTCCGCTTGCTCTCGAGAACCTCCCGCGGACCCATACGAACATGCTGGACCGCTCAGTACACCTTCGCACTGACCCTCCCACGATACGCGCTCACTCGCCGGGCTTTAATACTCCGTCGGGCACAGCCACGGGTATGAGCCTCGACAAGCACGACGCGATGCAGCGTCTCAGAGAGAGCGGAACCGTCGCGGTGATGCGCGGGGCAGACGCCGACACCCTCGTCAAGACGGTCGACGCTCTCCGGGAGGGTGGCGTCACCGCCATCGAGATCACCGCGGACAACCCCGACGCGATGGGCATGATCGAGTCGGTCGTCGGGAGCTTCGACGACGAGGTCATCGTCGGTGCCGGGACCGTTCTCGAAGGGGCGACGGCGCTCGACACCATCCGTGCGGGCGCGGAGTTCGTCGTCGGCCCCACCGTCGAGAAAGACGTCGTCGACGTCTGCAACCGGTACGGAACGCTCGTCGCGCCGGGGGCGTTTACTCCCACCGAAGCGCTCACTGCATACGAAGCCGGCGCGGACTTCGTGAAGATCTTTCCCGCGTCTTCCGGCGGGCCGGGCCACCTGGGCGGCATCAAGGGCCCGCTCCCACAGATTCCGCTCATGCCTACGGGAGGCGTCGACGCCGACAACGCCGGCGACTTCATCCGCGCCGGTGCGGAGGTCGTAGGTGCCGGGAGCGCTCTGGTCCCCGGTGACGCTGTCGAGTCCGGCGACTTCGAGACCATCACCGAGAACGCCCGCGCGTTCACCGAGGCCGTCGAGTCGGCGCGGTCAGCGTAGCGACGAACGCGTCGACCGGCGAGCGAGTCGACCGCCGAGTCGAACTGGAACCGGTCAGAGCAGCGACCGAACGGCGTCACGGTGCTCCTTCGCGACGACGTCCTCGGGGTCGCCGTCGCCCGCGGCCACGAGGTAGGTCCGTCCGTCCTGGTCTCCGTAGCGGTGGTGGAAGTCGTAGACGAAGCCGTACACGGCGGCGTCGGTCTCTCCAGAGACGAACTCGACCTGTTCGCGGACGTTGTGCTCGACGAGCCGGTCGACGACCGCGCTCTTCTCGCCGTCGAGGTCCACCGGTGAGTCTTCGACCATCGTGACGAGCGAGTCGAGGTCCTGCTGGACGCCCGGCGGGAGGCTCTCGATATCGGTCTCGCCGGTGACGACCTCGTAGGCCGCCGTCACAGCTCCGCAGCTCGTGTGGCCGACGATCGCGACCACGCCCGTGTCGGTGAACGTCACCGGGTACGCGACACCCCCGTCGAGGACGCGCTCGCCGTCGACCTCCACAGTGGAGCGGTTCCCGATGTTCGCGACGGTGAACAGGTAGCCCGGCTCGGAGACGTCCCACATCCCCTCCTGGGAGACGCGGGAGTCCGAACAGCAGACGGAGACCACTGGTGGTGACTGGGCGTCGCGGACGGCGTCGAACTCCGATTCGTCGTGCTGGGCGACGTGGTGGTCGTTTCCGGCCAGGAGGTCGGCGAGAATCTGCTCGGGGCTGTCGGCGTGGTCGTGGCTCATACCGGAGACGATAGCACCGACCGACAAATTCTCTTGGGAATCGGTCGGGGGTTACGCCGCTGCGTCCGTATCGGTCGCGGACGCGGTCCCGTCGGCTGCCGACGCTCCCGACTCGTCCGTCGTCTCGGCCGACGCGCCCCTCCCGAGGACCGTTCGAAGGCCGGCGAGGACGTAGACGAGGCCGATCACGCGCGTCGCCGGAACGACCCACGACGCCAGTTCGATGGTCTCGCTTCGCTCGTAGGCCAGTTTCAACCCGAGGCCAGCGGCCCGCCGCGGCGCGACGGCGAGGAGAACGCCCAGCAGTCCGACCAGGACCTGGAGCAGTGACGACGAACCGCGCCGGGCGAGGATGACCCAGAGCAAGCCCTCAATACGCGACGCCGGGCGAATCCAGGGGCGGAGTTCTGCCTCACCGCGGTCGTCGAACGCGAGACGCTCGGCGATTGCGACGATACGGCCGGGAAACAGTGCCTCGAACAGTCCGGCGAGCGTGAGGAGTCTGGATGCCATGGTACGTGTTGGCTCTCCAATATGAAAAGTTGCGATGCTGGCTGCAGGTGGGAAGCGTCGAGACGCGCTGTTCGGGAGTCGAGTTCGGCAGAAGCGCGCTGACCGAGAACCGGTCACCGTATCATCGTGAAAACACGTCCTCGAACGTTCACGATCGCTGGAAAAAGTATTAATTACTCATGTACCAATCTCTTACCGTCCTGCCGAAAGATGCAGGACAGGAGTTTACCTCCCCCCTACAACCCGGAGCGAGAGGTGTGGGTGGTGAATCGATCTCCCCCCTCCCATTTGCTCCCTTCCGTACGAAGGGCCTCCCGCTCTAGTTCTACATCTCGCGTAGCCGGTTTAACAGTTGTTTTATCTGCAACTGACAAGAGGTCATATCCCCCATTTCTGGCGTCGAATCTGTTTTTTCAACAACCTAAATCCGTGGTCTATATTACTGGCAACTCATAGTTATATTCTAAGCTCGCCAAACGGTTGCGACTCGTGACCCGCCACGATCTCCGAACTCACGATGACGAGACCGCGCTTGTTCAACTCATTAGTTATATCTGATAAATCTCGCACCCCGGTCGCGATGGCTTCGATGTAGAGATTCCGCTGGCTGGTCACCATCTCACGCACGTCCACGACCCCACTGACGGACAGTACCTCGGTCGACAGCCGCTCGCGGTCCTCGGGATCGGCGGTCGCCACGAAGATGACCCGGAGCGGATACCCCGCTTTCTCGTAGTCGATGACTGGTTGATACCCTCGAATCACGCCCGCTTCTTCCAGCTTGGCTATCCGATTGCGGACGGTGCTGGCGGAGACGTTGACTTCGTCGGCGATCTCTTGTGCGGTCACGTTCCGAGCGTCTCGCTGAAGCGCGAACAGGACACCTCGGTCTACCTCGTCGAGAGCGTAGCTGGACTCTTCGTCGTTGCTTGATGACACGGCTCGTTCCAGTGTGTTCGACGGCGTACGAAATTACTATGTTTACTCTGTTGATGACACTTCACGCTTCCGGACAGTGGCGGAATGAGGTGCTGATGACCGACGACTCACGAAGTCGAACCGTGGTGGCGACCGGGGTTCTGAATACCGTCGAGGCCAGACACGCCTCTCGCGACGTTCGAGTCGGTATGCGCCGGCCGGGATTGTGAACCACGGTCGCTCTGCTCGCTCCGCTCGCGACGCTCCCTGATTCAAACCCCTCTGGCGATTTTCGTCCTCGCTCCACTCGGACAGAAAATGCGCCGGCCGGGATTTGAACCCGGGCCATGAGCTTGGAAGGCTCAGGTCCTACCACTAGACCACCGGCGCGCTCGCTCACTCCGTTCGCTCGCGCGCCGAGCCTCCATCTCGCTACGCTCGGTGGAGACACCGGCGCGCGACACGCCGAAGTGTAGCGTTCGTCTTCCCGTATCCGACCCCGGGATAAGGACCTTACGTTACTCGGCGGGGTACGTGGTGGCGCGCGCTGTCGTGGTCTCCGGGGTCTGACGACCAGCGTGCGAGGGTTCGGCTCGCGGGCGGAGCCGCGAGCCACCGGCGGACGAGTCCGCCGAGCCCTCCACTCGCTCCCTCCGGTCGCTCGTGGAGACATCGGTTGGGGAGAGCGAGGCAACACCGCCCTGGCGACCAGGGCTCGTGTCTCCGATACGCTGTTCGTCAGCGACACTGCCTCGCCTCCGAAATCGCGCCAGCACTCCGAGACCAGGGCACGACCCGAAAACGACACCCCGCACGGCCAGTCTCAGCTAATCGTCGCCGTGTGTCCGCGCCGTCTCCCGCAACTCGTCCGAAATCGAGGGGACCGTCTCCGCGTCGACCGGTCCTTCGCTCTCGATTTCCTCCAGCGACTTGGGGAACTCCCGAAGCTCCATGTGGATGGCGATGCCCGCCTTCGCGCCCATCCCCATCGCCACCGGGATCTGGTTGTGACCGGGGACGATGTCGCCGACGGCGTACACTCCCTCCGCCGACGTACGGCCGTGGTCGTCCGCCTCGATGGTGCCGTCGTCGTTCAGGTCGACGCCGAGTTGCTCGGCGAGGTCGGTGTTGTAGTTCGAACCGTACATGGCGAAGCCGCCCTTGTACTCCCTGACGCTCCCGTCCTCGAACTCGAAGCTCTCCAGCCAGCCGTCGTCGCCCTTCGTGAGGCCGACGACGTCCTCCTCGACGATGTCGACGGGGTGTGCGCGGACGAGTGTGTCGGTCTCGTCGCTCCAGGTCGGCTCGGCTCCGCGGAGGAGCAGGTCGACCTCGTCGGTGAAGTTGAGCATGATCATCGCCACGTACGCCGCGGAGTCGGAGTGGCCCATCACGTACACCGACTCGTCGACGAACATGTACGCGTCGCAGTGCAGACAGTAGTGGAGCCCGCGGCCCGTCCGCGGGAGCGGCGGCTCCGGGCGTTCGTCGTTGAAGCCCGTGGCGAGGACGACGCGGTCGGCGACGTACTCCCCCTCGTTCCCGGCGAGGTGGAACCGGCCGTCGTCGGTCCGCTCGATGTCGGTGACGAAGTCCCGAACCAGGGAGGTGCCGTACTCCTCCAACTGGTCGCGGGCGGTCTGGAGGAACTCGTTGCCCGACACCGACTCGGGGACGCCGATGACGTTGTGGGTGTCGAGCATCATCGCGGCGCGCCCGCCACCGCGGTCGACGAGCGCGGTGTCGTGGCCCAGTCGCGTGGTGTACAGTGCCGAGGTCAGCCCGGCGGGACCGCCGCCGACGACGATCACCTCGAACTCCGCTGCGGAAGGGGAATCGGTCATCACCTTCTCCTTGGACTGCGGAAAGATAAACGTCGGACGTTCGTGCACCGGTCGAATCCAGCCGGTTCGTGTTGACAATGCACACGATGCGGACTGACACTCTCTCACGTCCCGTGCGACGTGATGGGCGAACCGGGAGTCAGTCCGGGCGCCCACCGACGCCGACGACGGCGTAGCAGTTACCGCTGGAGACGAACACGTCGTGGGCGACGAGCGCCGAGGCGTCGAGGTCCGCCTCGAATTCCACGGGCGCGTAGATGTGATAGAAGCGCGGGACGGTCTCGCCGCCGGGCAGCGTCCAGTCGACGGCGGTGTCGAACCCCTCCTCGCCCTCTCGGTCGGCGAACCGGTCGTGGACCGTCGACCACGCGCTCACCAGGGCCCGTCCCCCACGTGTGAGGACCCGTGCGAGTTCGTCGAGGCTCGCGACGCGACGCGAACGCGGGGTGAGATGGTGGACGGTGGCGACGTACACCGCGAGGTCGACCGTCTCTGCCTGGAGGGGCAGCGCGGCGGCGTCACCCTGCAGGAACGTCGCGTCGAATTCGCGTTCGGTGGCTCGCGTGCGCGCCTCTCCGAGCAGCCCGCGGCTGACGTCGAGGCCCACGACCCGGTCGGCGTGGTCGGTCAGGAGCTCGGTGTGTCGTCCGTTCCCGCAGCCGACGTCGAGCGCGAGCCGTCCGCGTCGGTCGTCTGAGTCGTCCCGGCCGTGGCGGTCGTCGAGGAACGCCTCCACCTCGGGCCAGGCGTACTCGCGGGTGGCGGCGAAGTGCGCCGCGATCCGGTCGTACGTCCGCGCCGTGTCGACCGCACCGCTCCCGTCGGGTGCGTCGACCGCATCGGTCGGGTCGCCGTCCATGCGTGGACTCCGAGGAGGGGTGAGAAAAAGCCCGCCACTCACGCTCTCGGGTCACGAACTCAGACGACTTGGAACACGACGTAGGTGACGAACACCAGGAGCGTCGCGTGTTTGAGACCGTCGGCGACGCTTCCCTCGCCGAGTTGACCCGCGATGAGCCCCGAGAAGATCCCCTGGACGAGCGTGACGTGGAAGAACAGGAGCGAGTACGCGTCGGTGTTGACCTCTCCGAGCCCCGAGAAGACGCCGGAGGAGGCGACCGACTCGCTCGAGAACGCGGCGCTCTGGCTCGCAGACTCGATGGCGGGGACGAACGAGACGGTGAGCGCGACGATGATGCCGAGGAAGACGAAGAAGGAGACGTAGATGACGACGAGGTAGGTCAGCATCTGCTGGCGGCGCTCCTCGCGGAGCGACCGGGCATCCTCGGTCTCGTTGGCGGCGATGCGCAGGACCGGTGAGATGTCGCCGCTGGCACCCATCGCGTTGGTGATGAGCGCGACCGACCGCGTGAGCATCGGCGCTCGCGTCCGGTTAGCCATGCGCTGGAGCGCGCTCGCGACGTCCGCGCCGCACTCGATGTCGCGGTGTGCCCGCCGGAGTTCGGTCCCGAGCACCCCGAGGTCGGTCTGTGAGACGCGCTTGATGCTCGAAACGACCGTCAGCCCCGCCTCGTTGACGCTCGCCATCCGATCGAGGAAGTCGGGCGTCGCGTTCTCGATGTCGCGGTAGGTCCGCTTTCGAAGCTCGTAGACGAGCGACAACAGACCCATGACGAGCAGCAGCGCCTCGACCAGCGGTTTGTCGACGACGTCGACCACCCGATACGCCTGTAGCCCCTGCATACTCGTGAAGACGATCGTCCGGTCGAACGTGAGTGCGATCCACACGAGCGCCACGGGGACCGTGAGGTACAGCGTGACGATCGGCTTCTGCAGCAGCTGCCCCTTCGGGTCGTCGAACCACGCGCGGATGGGGGCGGCCCGGTCGTACGCCCGCAGCTGTGCGTAGTTCCGCGCCGTGCGCGCCGCATCGGCGTCGACGGTTCCGCCATCGGTCGCCGCCGTGCGTGCCGCGTGACCGAGTACGCCCCTGTCTGTCGTCTCGCTCTCGATGTCGAGGTCGCTCTGCCAGCTCGACGCCCGGAGCGAGTCGGTGATGCTGTCGATGTAGACGATGAACGCGACGCTCGCGAGCGGGATGCCGAGGTAGGTGACGACCTGGATCAGGGGAAGCGTATCCGAGATGACGAGCCCGATGACGACGAGCACGGTGATGAAAAAGAGCGGTCCGGCGACGAGGACGGTGACGTAGATCTCCGCGAACGTCTCGAGCAGCTGAAGGTACGTCTGCTGCTGGGCGGCGATCTCGTCCTGATAGCGCTCGTACTGCTCGTGGAGGAACGACGAGAGCGCCCGGCCGGAGCCGAGGACGCTCGCGAGGTTCTCGGCGAACTCCTCGAGGCCGTCGCTCGGGGTCCGCCTCGCGGTGTCTTCGAGCGCAGTGATGATGTCGGTCCCGAAGGTGTTCGTGTCGCGGACGGCGACGGCGAACTCCTCGGCGGCCTCGCCGTACACCTCACGGTTCGCCGCGAGCGTCTCCAGCACCTTCGGAAACGGCATCCCCGAGCGCGACAGCGCGTAGATGAACGCGACGGTCCGCGGGAGCGTCGTGTCGATGCGGTTCGCCCGTGCGTTCGCCACCTGATCGAGGTAGAGCCAGCGTCCCCAGTAGCCGACGACCGCCGCCGGCAGCCCGAGCGTCAGCACGGCGACGACCAGGACGACGACCAGGCCGAGGAACGTCACCTGCGCGATGCTCTCCGTCCCGGAGAAGAACACGAGGACCGACGGGAGCACGCCCCGGAACCCCACGGGGACGGACATGCCGAGCGAACCGGCGAACGTCCCCGCGAGGTCCGTGGGACCGATGTCCATGAGGGCGAGCAGGAACCCGACGACGTAGACGGCCAGGATGGAGCTGACGAGACCCAACGCGGTCGCGACGAACAGGGTACGCGAGGCGAGCCGGCCGTGGGTCTGGTCGACGTGTGCGGCGCTCATTCGCTCGACCTCACGCCTGCGGCGCGGGCCGTCACGATCGAGGAGCGAGCCGAACAGTTCGAGGCTCATTCGGGTGAGGAGCCGGTCGAGGCGGTCGTCGACGAACGTGAGACCGACGAACGCCACGAGGAGAGCGACGAGGACGAGCGGGACGAGGAGGTGGAGCATCGGCTACTCCGCGGGGACCTCCGCGTCACGGGCCTCCTCGACGCGCTGCATGACGCGGTCGGGGTGGACGTAGTACTCGTTGACGAGCGCGGTGAACGTCCGGAAGTCGTTCACCCCGCGCTCGACGAGGAACCGGAGGAAGCGCTCGCGGTTCCGCATCTCCCGGCGGAGTTCCGTCTGCGTCCAGCCGCGGTCGTCACGGATCTCGTCGAGGAGCGTGCTGTCGAAGCGGTCGAAGCTGTCCGTCTCGGCGTTCCACGCGAAGGCGTTCGAGTAGTCGAGTTCGCCCGTCCGCTGGTCGATGCTGCCGATCTCGCCGATCCCCTTCGAGCGGCGGACCCGCTCGCCGTCGAACCGCGTGAGCGTCTGCACACACAGCAGGTCCAGCGACTGCACCATCGCCCGCGGGACGTTGATGGGCTCGTTCTCCAGCCGGTTGATGACCGTCTCGACGCTGTCGGCGTGCATCGTCGAGAACGTCGTGTGCCCGGTGTTCATCGCCTGGAACAGCGTCACGGCCTCCTCGCCGCGCACCTCGCCGACGATGATGAACTCGGGGCGGTGTCTGAGCGCCGACCGGAGGAGGTCGTACATGTCGATGTCCGCCCCCTCGTGGAGTCGGGTGCGCGTGACAGAGGAGAGCCAGTTGTCGTGGTACAGCGTCAGTTCGCGGGTGTCCTCGATGGTCAGCACCTTCGACCGCGGTGGGATGAACATCGACACCGCGTTCATCGACGTCGTCTTCCCCGACGCCGTCCCGCCGGCGAAGATGAGCGAGCGGTTGTTCTCGATACAGAGCCACAGGTACGCCATCTGCTCGATGGAGAAGGTGCCGTACTCGATGAGGTCGATGGGCGTGAACGGCTCGTCGGCGTACATCCGGAGGGTGAAGGCCGACCCCCGGGGCGTGACCTCTTCGCCCAGAGCCAACTCCGCGCGCGACCCGTTCGGGAGCGTCGTGCCGACGACGGGGTCGCCGACGCTGACGTGTCGACCCGACCGCTGGGCGAGGCGGACGACGTAGTTGTCGAGCTTCTTCTGACCGAACGTGACGTTCGTTTCGATGTCGGTGTAGCCGCTGTGGTAGACGAAGATGGGCAGGTCGTAGCCGTCACACGAGATGTCCTCGATGTGGGGGTCGTTCATCAGCGGCGTGACCCGGTCGTAGCCGAGGAAGTCGCGGACGAGGTAGTACCACAGCGCGTGGAACGTCTCGACGTCGATGTCGACGCCGTACTCGTGGAGGAGCGACTCGAGTTCGTCTCGGAGCGCGACCGCGTCCAGTACGTCGGTCCCGTCCCGGTACAGGATCGGGTCGCGGATGTCGCGTCGGACCCGTCCGAGGAGCGTCGTCCCGAACGCGTCGAGGTCCGGTTCGACCACGTTGTACCGGTGCTCGCTCGCATCCCCGTCGTACGTGACGACGACGTACGTGTACGGTGCGCTCACCCAGTAGCGTTCGACCTCTTCGTGATCCGGCGGGAGCGAAAACTCGCTCAGCGGCCCATCCCCCGACGGCCGCAACGGCCGATACTCGAAGCCGCCGATACCGACCATCCCGAGTGCCTGCCGCACGCCGCGTCGCAGTCCGCTGAGTGGTCCCGTGATCTCCTCCGTCGGCGACACCGGGTCGTCCCCGTCTTCTGCTGTAGTTTGCCGAGACATTACGGGCTCCTGATACTGAGGGGAGGTGAGCGGACCGAGCATAAAAACGTTCGTCCGGCCTTCTCAGGGGTGAGACTGAGAGAGGCTCAGTCGGTTCTGTCGATGGTGAGAAGCACCCCGCCGAAGAGGAGGAGGAACACCACGCCGAGGGGAATGGGGATGCCGGGGAACCCGCGGGTGAGGAGCAGGTACGTCGCGACCGCGAGGACGACGCCCGTCAGTCCGAGGAGGCCGCCGACGACTCTGACGGGGTCGACTGGGAGCGCCTCGACGCGTTCCTCGGCGAGGTAGTAGAGTATCGAGAAGGCGAACGCGACGGCGAAGACGGCCGCGCCGACGGCCCACGCCTGGTAGGCGACGGCGATGGAGTTGCCGGCCTGAAACGAGATGGCCGACAGCGGGTCCAGTATCAGGGACCCCTCGGCGAACGGCACGCCGTACGTGTACCGGATCTGGAGGAAGGGAAAGCGAACGAACAGCACGCTTCCGCCAGCCACCGAGGAGAGCATCACGTTCCAGGGGATGAACGCCGACAACCACGTCGACAGGACGGCGAGTTCCCCGGCGTACTCCGAGCGGACCCAGACCATACCCGGAGGCCACGTCGAGAGTGAAAAAAGCTGTCGGGAGCGGGCGTTACGTTCATACGGGGGCGTACCTTACCCTCGCCTGTCGAATGAGGCGCGATTACTTCACGTTGGACGTCCACGATGTCGACTGGGTCGACGAAGGCGGAACCCCCCAGCAGCCGCTGGTACGCATCGACTTCCACGGACCGCACGACTCACTCACAGAGCGCCTCTCTACCGCCGACGGTGACCTCCTCTCCGCGGCCGAGACGGACGTCGCCTTCCGACTCGTCGACACGCTCGACGACGTCGGCGGAGACGGCGACGAGTCGAGCGGCGTAGTCGGCGTCACGAACCGGGTGACCGGCGACTTCGTCCTCGAACTCAACGAGTCCGCCGAGAACGTCCTCCAGTTCATCCGGGCCGCCCGCGAGTACGGCCGGCACGCCGACCCCGACGACGGGCGCTACCGGGTCGAGATCACGCTCGACGGCGAGGACCTCGTCGTCTACGAGAAGCAGACGTTCCTCGTCTACGACGCCGACGGCCACCTCCTCCGTTCGGAGAGCCTCATCCCCTCGGGTGTCGAACTGTAACGGTACCCGTCGCCGGGCGCTCACCGGAACCGTCGCCGACCCGCTCTCTCCTGTGCGCCGTCTCTCGCATCCGTGGTCAGCGTCCCCCGCCGCGTCCGACACGAAACCGCGGCGATTTAACCACCGCCGTTCGTACCGACTCGCGTGAAGAACGTCACGGACCGGACGAGCAACCCCTTCGGGATGCGGCCGGACTGTGCCCGCTTCGTTCCCGGCTACGGCGACGCCAACGCGCACTTTCACGTCGTCGGCGACCATCCCGGCGTCCACGGCGGCGTCGACACCGGCGTCCCGTTCACGAACGAGGCTGGCTACCGACTCCAGGCCGCACTCGCCGAGGCAGGACTCCTCGAAACCACGGGCGACGAACCGACGGTCGACCGAACCTACCTCTCGTACCTCCACATGTGCGTCCCCGAGGGTGACGCACCGACCGAGGCCGACTACACGGAACTCGAACGCTACCTCGACGCCGAACTCCGTGCCATCGCGGCGCACGTCCTGCTCCCCGTCGGCCCCCGCGCGACGGCGTACGTCCTCAGGAACCACACGTCGCGACCGGTCGACGACGGACTCGACCTGCACGCCCTGCACGGCACCGAGGTGCTCGGGGCGGGCTTTCTCGTCGTCCCCATCCTCGACCCGGCCGAGTGGACGGACGGGGAGCACGACCGGCTCGTCGAGGGGCTCCGTGAACTCCAGCGGACCGACTACCGCCGCGAGGTCGACCTCGGGCGGTTCCTCGCCGGGGACCAGCCGTACCACGTCCGGTGATCAACGCCGAACCCCCATCGGACCTGCTTTTTGACCGGCTGACTTCGACGTCACGACCTCGAGAACCGACACTCGCGCCCGGTCGAGACGTACACGAACGATCCTGTGGGATACGTTGTCATTCGACATCATACAGTTATCGCCCGTCTCGCGAGGACAACGTAGTACTCAGTACTGAAACAATGGTTGTAATTGGCGGGAACACCACCTTTTTCAGCACATCTACGCAATAGGGAGTTGACGCGCGTGGTGTCACATGCCGCCGGGCGCGTCAGGCACCTGCAGGACTGGTGCTCCTTGCAGTGGCTTGGTCAGTCCGGGGCCCGCCTCAGCTGCGGTCCCCGTTTGCCTTCGTTCACCGGCACCACACTGTCGTTCTCGCCGTCCACGCGCTCCGAGACCGTCTGTCATCGCCGTGTCGGCCACGCCCGGAAACACTCATTACGTCACCCTCGTGAGGAGGTGGTATGCCTACGGACCCGAGTCCGTCGCCGGAGCCGGACGTTCGACGCATCCAGCTTGGAAACACCGTGTTCGAGGGGAAGAACGACGTGTACGTGCTCCACGAAGGGGACGCGCTCGCGCTCGTCGACGCGGGCATCGCCCTGCCGGAGACCCGAGCGGAACTCGAATCGGGTCTGCGCGAACTCGACTGCACCCTGGCCGACGTCGACGACGTCGTCCTCACCCACTGGCACGCCGACCACGCGGGTCTCGCTGGAGAGATTCAGGCCGAAAGCGGCGCGACGGTCCACGTCCACGCCGCGGACGCCGACCTCGTCTCGGGCTCGGAGGCGGCGTGGGAGGCGTATCGCGCCCGTGAGGAGCGGCGCTTCGAGGAGTGGCGGCTCCCGACCGAGTCGCGGGAGGCGCTCCGGTCGTTCATCGACACCCACTCGGGCGGTCGCGGCGAACCGGTCGACGTCGATCCCATCGTGGACGGAGACCGCCTGCGCGTCGGCGGCGTCGACCTCACGGCGGTCCACCTGCCGGGACACGCGGCCGGCCTGTGCGGGTTCGCGTTCGAGCGAGAGCAGGGGGGAGAGGCGTTCGTCGGTGACGCCGTCCTCCCGAAGTACACGCCGAACGTCGGCGGCGCGGACCTCCGCGTCGACGCCCCGCTCCAGCAGTACGTCGAGAGCCTCGAACGGGTCGTCGACGCCGGCTGGCGTCGCGCGTGGCCCGGTCACCGCGACCCCATCGACGCGCCGGCCGACCGCGCCCGGACGATTCTCGAACACCACCGCGAGCGGACGCGCCGCGTCGGCAGCGTGCT
>JBEPYA010000087.1:0-14250 GCA_041641615.1 Salinigranum sp.
GTCAGTTCGCTACACCGCGTCTCATCCGAGACCCAGCGCCGCGAGGATACCGAACAGCACGTCCCCGTATGTGAACGCGAGGAGGAGGCCGACGAACATCGGGACGAGGAACGGGATGCCGGGAGAGATCCAGACCCGCTCGCGGGTCGAGACGAGTTCGAGGCCGTCGCGCAGCTTCTCGGGCGTGGTCCCGTAGGCGGTCCCCTCGATACTGTCGAGGAACTGCTCGGCCGCCCAGGGGTCGTCGAACGTGTCTGTGTCGGGAGCAGCGTCGAGGACGGTGACAGACCGATTCTGGCGGTCGGCGGCCGCGACGTCGTGAGCGACGCCACCGTCGGTGACCGCCCCGCTGGCGTCGACGCGGCCGTCGGTCGGATCGAACGTCTCGTCGACGGTCGCAGGGTCGCGGAGCGTCTCGGGGTCGACGAAGAGTGTCTCGAACGAACTGCCCCGCCATCGGAGGTACATTCGGAGGGCGTCGAGGTCGAGGCCGCCGCGAGTGTAGCCGTCGAGCGTCTCGAACAGTCGGCCGTGCTCGCCCGGGAGGTCGGTCACGTCGACCTGCCGACCGAAGAGCATGATGGGGGCGACGTCCCCCGAGAGGAGGTTCCGCGCCCCGAGGGCGAGCGGGTAGACGACGGCGACGACGACAGTGTTCGTCAGGACCGTGAAGGAGAACACCCCGAGCGGGGCTTCGACGAGCGGGAGCGCCGTCGAGGGGAGGAAGTAGACCGGATAGGTAGGGAGGAGGAGCGCGAGCGCGATGAGCGCCTTCGCGTCGGCACCGCCGAAGCCGCCCAGCCGCCAGAACAGGTACGAGAAGGGGACGACGAAGACGACGCTCACGCCGACCTGGACGAGAAAGAGCCGGTCGTCGAACGTCGTGGGCGGGAGATGTGCGAGAAGGTCCCAGACGAGGAGCACGACGCCGAGGCCGGCGAGCGGGAGCCACAGTCGATTGGGGACTCGGCGCGTCCGGATGTCCGAGAACGCCGCCCAGCCCAACACGGGAATGGCGACGAGACGCAGGAGATCGGGAAGCGATGCGAACATACAGACGGCGGGGCGGGGGAGGAAGTTAGCCCTTTGGGTGGGAGAATCAACGGCGAGAACGCCAGGCGCTACGGCTGACGGGAGGGGAATAAAACGGGAAAAGGGGGGACGACCGGGCTCAGATGACGCGGTTCTGGAGGTAGTCGAGGTGCTTGGCGTTGTAGACGATCTGGACCTCGTCCTCCGTCGGCGTGCCGATGCAGGTCAGGCGGACCATCTTCTCGTCGACCTCCTCGTCCGAGAGGATCTGCTGCATGTCCATGTCGATGCCGCCCTTCGTCAGAATAGCAGCACAGTTCGCACAGGCGCCGGCGCGGCACGAGAAGGGCCAGTCGTAGCCCTGCGCCTCGGCGGCCTCGAGAATGTACTCGCCCTGATTGACGTCCAGGGTCCCGTAATCCTCGTCGTCGAGGCCGGCGTCGGCGGCCTTGTCGAAGAGGTCGTCGTCATCCATGTCCCAGCCCTGGTCGTCGAGCACTTCGTAGTTGAGGTATTCTACCGTAGGCATCTCGGTCGCTGATTTGAACCCCACGTCATTATGCTTTGCTGTTCTCTCCGGATTTTCCCCGCGCTGTCACTGATTTTGGTCGGCCAAAACCCGTCGGATTGGACGAGTGGCCACGATGGAGCTCGACGGGTGTTCATAGGGAGTGGGGTGGGAATTCACAGATTCGTTGTTATTCGGACCGAACACCGTGACCGGTCGAGGATCACTGGTCCTCGGGCTGACTCCGAGACACCACCTCAGAGCGCCACCGTGGAGAACAGCAGGTAGGACGTGACGGCCGACACCGACGGAGTGAGCAACCAGAAGAAGATGATCCGCCCCGTCGTCCCCGGGTTGAACAGCTCGTGCGCGGTGAGCGTGTCGTCCGGTTCACCGATCGGGGCGACCTCGTCGGCCGAGTCGGCCGCGAGAGCGTTGACCGACAGCTCCGGCGAGGCACCGCGGACGGCTTCGCCGAGCGTCACGGTGCGGGTGGCCCGTCCCCACCCGAGCCCGACGATACACATCGTCGCCGACACGGCCAGGCTCGCAGGGATGCCGATGGCCGAGAGGGAGGCGATGAACGTCGCGCTCACCGTCTCGACGACGAGCGCCGCCAGCAGGGGGAGTTCGGTGAGGTCGTTGCCGACGGTGTCAAGCGTCCGTCGGGCGATGGTGAACGCGCCGAGGCCGATGGCTCCACCGGCGAGGAGGATGCCCGCGTTCATGCCCAGTGCGCCCGAGCCGACGAGCGGCGCGACGGCGTTGGCGACGTTCGACGCCCCCGCCGAGAAGGCCATGTAACAGGCGATGCCGACGACGAGGAAGACGGTGCCCAGTTCCTGGACGGTGGTCCCCGGGCCGAGCCTGGGCGTCGGAACGCCGGAGCGGTCGAGGACCAGGAGCGGTCCGTTCGAGCGGTCGAGCTGGAGACGGGCGTCGAGGTATGGATAGAGATATCGTCCGATGACCGCACAGACCCAGAAGGCGAGGACGGGGGCGACGATCCACCACGAGACGATCTCGAGCATGACGGCCTCGTTGAGGGTTCCCGTCGCGACGCCGAGACCGGCGATCGCCCCCACGGCGGTCATCGACGTCGACGCCGGCACCCCGAAGACGTTCGAGATGAGCAGCGCGATGCCGACGAAGAACAGCACACCGACGCTCGCGGCGAGAGTGAACTCGTCGCGCGGGACGATCTGTCCGCCCATGGTCTCGACGACCTCCCGGCCGACGGTCCACCCACCGAGGAGGGCGAAGCCGGTCATCAGTCCGGCCGCCGCGAGTTTCGAGACGACGTTGCTGCCGACGGCCGGACCGAACGCGACACCTGTCGAGGACCCACCGATGTTGAAGCCGACGAAGACCGCCACGCCGAGTCCGACGATGAGGAGGAGTTCGACCACGGCGATGGGTTGTACCTCACATCATTAGTGCCTGCTGTTCGCAGCGAGACGGCGACGCGGCGGTGAGAGGTAGCGGCCGTGGCGACGGATGCGCGGTGGTCACAGGGGCGAAGAGGGGACGCTACCAGACCGAGAACAGGAGGTACGCGCCGACCGTCGCGACGGCGGGGACGGTGTTCTGAAGCACCACCACGCGCAACGTCGTCCACGGCCGGTAGAGGTCGTCGATGGCGACGTCCTGGTCGGTCACCCCTTCGACCACCTCGTCGGCGTCGACCACGAGTGCACCTTCGGCACGGGTCGCCCGACCCCACCCCAGTCCGACGGTGCTCATCGTGGCGATGACGACGAAGCTGGCGGGGATGCCGATGGCCGACAGCGCCGTCACGAGCGTCGCGCTCACGAGGGCGACGACGAGCGCCGCGGTCAGCGGTAGTTCGGTGAGCCCCTCGCCCATCGTGTCGAGGGTCCGCCGCGCGATGGTGAACGCGCCGAGACCGATGGCCCCGCTGGCGAGGAGGATGCCCGCGTTCATGCCCAGCGCGCCCGAGCCGACGAGCGGCGCGACGGCGTTGGCGACGTTCGACGCCCCCGCCGAGAAGGCCATGAAGCAGGCGATGGCGACGACGAGGAAGACGCCGGTCGCCTCCCGCGGTGTGGTCTCGTCGGCGAGCTGGGGCGTCGGAACCCCGGAGCGGTCGATTTCGAGCAGCGACCCCTCGCTCGTGTCGACCGCGACGCGTTCCTCGATGGCGTCGTAGCCGTACCGACCGACCACCCCGCTCACCCAGAACGCGATGAGCGGGGCGACGATCCACCACGAGACGATCTCGAGGACGACGTCCGTCGCCAGCGCGTTCCGGGCGAGTCCAAGGCCGGCGATCGCCCCCACGGCGGTCATCGACGTCGACGCCGGCACCCCGAAGACGTTCGAGACGAAGAGCGCCCCGCCGATGAAGAAGAGCACGCCGATGCTCACCGGGAGGGTGAAGGGGTCGCCGAGGACGAGGTTCGAGCCGAGCGTCGTGACGACCCGGCGGCCGACCGTCCACCCGCCGAGGAGGGCGAAGACGGTCATGAGGGCCCCGGCGACGACTTTCGAGACCGCACCGCTCCCGACGGCGGGGCCGAACGCGACACCGGTGTTCGACCCGCCGACGTTGAAGCCGACGAAGACCGCGACCGTGAGTCCGACGAGAAGGAGGAGCGAGGTCACGAGGGAAGCTTTCGCGGCACCGTACAAAAACGTCGGTATGTGCGTCCGCTGCGGCTTACTGCGTCGCCTCGGCGATGGCCTCGTCGAGGTCGGCGAGGATGTCTTCGGGGTCCTCGATGCCGACCGACAGCCGGACCATGTCGGGCGTGACGCCCGCGGCCTCCTGTTCCTCCTCGGTGAGCTGCTGGTGCGTCGTCGAGGCGGGGTGGATGACGAGCGTCTTCGCGTCGCCGACGTTCGCGAGCAGCGAGGCGACCTCGACGCCGTCGACGGTGGCCTTCGCCGCGTCGTAGCCGCTGTCGAGGCCGAACGTGATCATGCCGCCGTAGCCCCCGTCGAGATACTTCGAAGCCATGTCGTGGGTCGGATGGCTCTCCAGGCCGGGATAGTTGACCCAGGCCACCTCGGGGTGGTCTTCGAGGAACTCCGCGACGATCATCGCGTTCTCGCAGTGTTTCTCCATCCGGAGCGGGAACGACTCCAGTTTCTGGAGGACGACCCAGGCGTCGAACGGCGACTGTTGGTTGCCCAGGTCCCGTAGCCCGCGGGCGATGGCGGCGTAGGTGAACGCGGCGTCGCCGAACGTCTCGGCGAAGTTGACACCGTGGTAGGCGGGGTTGGGCTTAGCGATCTCGGAGTACTTCTCGGCGTGGTCGGCCCAGGGAAAGGAGCCGCCGTCGACGAGCGCCCCGCCCACCGTCGACCCGGCGCCGTGGAGCCACTTCGTCGTCGAGTCCCAGACGAGGTCGGCGCCGTGGTCGAGCGGCGTGCAGAGATACGGCGTGGCGAACGTGTTGTCGACGAACAGCGGCGCGCCGTTCTCGTGGGCGATCGAAGCGATACGCTCGATGTCCGGCGTGTCCAGCGCGGGGTTACCGATGGTTTCGAGGTGGATGTAGGCGGTGTCCTCGTCGATAGCCTCGGCGTAGGCGTCGTAGTCGAGCGTGTCGACGAACCGTGTCGAGATGCCGCGGCGCTCGACGGTGTGGGTGAGGTACGTATAGGTTCCGCCGTACAGCGAGGAGGCGGTGACGATGTTGTCGCCGGCCTCCGCGAGGAGGAACGTCGCGAGGTCGAGCGAGGCCATTCCCGACGCGGTGACGGCGGCACCGATACCGTTTTCGAGGGAGGCGATGCGGCCCTGGAGCATCTCCAGGGTGGGGTTCATCAGCCGCGAGTAGATGTACCCCTCCGCTTCGAGCGCGAACTGGGCGGCGGCGTCGTCGGCGTCGTCGAAGACGTACGACGTGGTCTGGTAGATGGGCGGTGCGCGCGCGCCCGTCGCGGCGTCGGGTTCCTGTCCGGCGTGGAGGCTCCGCGTGTTGAAGCCCGGCTGTGAGTCGTCGTCTGACATACGTGGGGTGCGTTCAGATGGGGTGGATGTAAAGATAGGTGTGCGAGGCGGAGACTGCCGGTGACTACGACAGTCGTTCGGGACGACTCGTGGGATCGAAGTGTTCTGTGTGTGGATGTATGAATCGGTTGCTGGAGATGAATGGGGGTCAGTGAGACGGACACGAGTGAGACAGCAACGAGCACGGTTGCCGCGCGGTGCACGGACGCGATGAACCGCAGCCTCACACGCCAGAGCGGCAGAGCCGCTCCGAGCCTTCGCTCGCTCGTGTCACTCGCTCACGAAGACCTCCCCGACCGGTGGCTCGCACCACGGAGGTGCGAGCGGCCCTCGCGCGCCGTTCGCAGTCGTCTCGACAGCCCATCCAAACACGAGATCCATCAGTCACTCTCCTCGCACACTCACGACCGTCTCGCAACGTTTTAGTAGCGCGAAGAATCAAAGAACAAGCAATGACGCGGACCTCCCCCACTCGGCACGCTTCTTCGGGAGTCCGTCCTGTCCTCGTCGCACCCCTCGACGGCGTCCGACGACCGCGACGACCGGGCCGTTAGGCCCACTACTACCCACTCACCTCGCGACTCGTTCACACGGCTTCAACGACGCTTGTGTCGGCTATAGGCTTCTCTGAGAATTTATTTCACAATCTAAAACAACAAATTTAAGCCCGTGAGCGGTGCTACATCGAGGTATATGACACGCGTCGCACTCGCGTTCTCCGGCGGGCTGGACACGACCGTCTGTGTCCCGCTGCTGGAAGAGGAGTACGGACACGACGAGGTAATCGGCGTCACGGTCGACGTCGGACAGCCCGAATCGGAGTTCGAAGAGGCAGAAGAGACCGCAGAGGCCCTGGGACTGGAACACTACGTCGTCGACGCCAAGGCGGAGTTCGCCGAGGCGTGTTTCCGCGGCGTGAAGGCCAACGCCACGTATCAGGGCTATCCCCTGGGCACCGCGCTCGCCCGCCCCGTCATCGCACAGGCCATCCTCGACGTGGCGGAGGAGCACGACTGCGACGCGCTCGCGCACGGCTGCACCGGGAAGGGTAACGACCAGCTCCGATTCGAGGCCGTCTGGCGCGCCTCGGACCTGGAGGTCATCGCGCCCGTCCGCGAACTCGGACTCACCCGCGAGTGGGAGATCGAGTACGCCGCGGAGAAGGATCTGCCCGTCGAAGCGGGCAACGAGGGGGTCTGGAGCATCGACACGAACCTCTGGTCCCGCGCCGTCGAGGGCGGCGAGCTAGAGAACCCCAACTACGTTCCACCCGAGGACATCTACGAGTGGACGCAGGCACCGACGGGCGACACCGAGCTGGTGGAGATCGAGTTCGACAACGGGATTCCCGTGGCGGTAGACGGCGAGGAGATGGATCCTGTCTCGCTCATCCAGCACCTCAACACCCTCGCAGGAGCGTACGGCGTCGGTCGCACGGACGTGATGGAAGACCGGATGCTCGGCCTCAAAGTGAGAGAGAACTACGAGCACCCCGCCGCCACGGTCCTCCTGAACGCCCACAAGGCGCTGGAGGACCTCGTCCTCACGAAGGAGGAGCGCTCGTTCAAGACCCAGGTCGACCACCGCTGGTCGGAGAAGGCCTACGAGGGGCTCATCTCCGGCCCGCTAGTCCAGGCGCTCGAAGGGTTCATCGAGGTCACCCAGGAGAAGGTCACGGGCACGGCGACGGTCAAGCTCGAAGGCGGACAGGCCCGCGCCGTCGGCCGCCAGTCGGACTACGCCGTCTACTCCGAGTCCCACGCCTCGTTCAACTCCGCGGACGTCGAGGCGGGTATCGAACAGAGCGACGCGACAGGAGTAGCAAAATACCACGGCTTCCAGGAGCGTCTCGCGAAGCGGGCGTACGACTCGGCGACGAAAAAGAAGACCGAGACAGAGGCCGTGACCGACGGCGGCGACAGCGAGTAGATAGATGACGGAGGAATCCACGGGCACGGACACCGGGGCCGTCCGCCGCGACCGCTTCAGTGGCGGCCCCGCGCGGGGATTCCTCTCCTCGCTCGCGGGCGACGCCCGCATCTTCCACGCCGACCTCGCGGTCGACCGCGCGCACGTGGTGATGCTCGTTGAGCAGGGAATCGTCGGAGAGGAGGTCGCCGGCGAGATACTCGCCGCGCTCGACGAGGTCGAGACGGCGGGCCACGGGGCCCTCTCCGAGGGCGAGGACGTCCACGAAGCCATCGAGACGGCGGTCATCGACCGCGTCGGTGCGGACGGGGGCAGGATGCACACCGCCCGGTCACGCAACGACGAGGTGGCGACCTGTCTGCGGTATCGGCTCCGCGAGGACCTCCTCGACGCCGCGGAGACGACGCTCCGCCTGAGAGAGGTGCTGGCCGACGAGGCCAAAAGGCACACCGAGACGCTGATGCCCGGCTACACGCACCTCCAGCCGGCCCAGCCGACGACAGTGGCACACTACCTGCTGTCGTACGAGTCGGCGGTCGCCCGCGACACCGAGCGGCTGCTCGACGCCTACGGGAGAGTCAACGAATCGCCGCTCGGCGCGGCGGCCTTCGCGGGCACGCCGTTCGACGTCGACCGCGAGCGCACCGCCGAACTGCTGGGATTCGAGTCCCTCGTCGAGAACGCGATGGACGCCTCCTCGGCGCGGGACTTCCTCCTGGAGGCGACGAGCGCGCTCGCGACCCACGCGGTGACGCTCTCGGGCCTCGCGGAGGACCTGATCCTCTTCGCCAACAAGGGGTACGTCGACCTCTCGGACGACTACTCCTCGACCTCCTCGATCATGCCGCAGAAGAAGAACCCCGACACGCTCGAACTCGTCCGTTCGGTGGCGGGCGAGGCGGTCGGCGACCTCACCGCACTGCTCACGACGCTCAAAGGCCTCCCGCGGGCGTACAACCGCGACCTGCAGAACGCCCATCCTCACGCCTTCGACGCCGTCGATTCGGTCGTCGAAGCGGGGGACGTGGCCGCGGGCGCGGTCGCGACGGCGACGTGGGAGGAGGCGAGATTGGAGGCGGCCGCGGGCGAGGGCTTCTCGACGGCGACGGGGGTCGCAGACCGGCTGGCGATGGCGGGGATCCCCTTCCGGACGGCTCACGAGATCCTCGCCGAGGTCGCGGCGGTCACGGAAGAGCGTGAGGAAGAAGCGCCCGACGTCGCGACGCTCGACGCGGTCACGGCGGACGTGCTCGGCGAGTCGCTCTTCGAGTACGTGAGCCGCGAGGCGGTCGAGGCTGCGCTCGACCCCGCCGAGAGCGTCGCGAGTCGCGACTCGACCGGCGGACCTGCACCCGAGGCGGTCGAAGCTGCGCTCGCGTCCGTCGAGGACGGCCTCGACGCGGACGTCGAGACGGTCACCGCCGCGCGGCAACGGCTCGAAGACGCGCAGAGGACGCTCGACGCCGAGGTGGCGACGTATGTCTGAGTGCGGCTGCGAATACGGAGACGATCCCCAACGCGAGTGTGCGCGTATCGTCGGGTCGGGCACCGCCGTGTCCCCCCCGTCGCGACCGCCGTCTCCAGGCGTCCCACTCCGGGGACGAGAAGGGCCGACGAACCTGCCGCCGTCCCCGTCAGGGGACAAATTAACATATTTCTGATATAGAACGGGTTCGAAGACTCGAAATCGACCGACTGTGTCCGATTAGTCGAGGCTACGTTAGTATATTTTAAATGATAATTTCGGTGGGTTTAAGTTCTCTCGCGGGCGAGAAGGAGATACGATGCCAGAAGAGCTCACTGCGGAAGACCCGCTGACCGGCGAAGAGATCACGCTCCCGGCCGACGTCGAAGTCGGCGAGATCATCGACAGTCCCGTGAGCGGCGCCGAACTGGAGGTCGTCTCCTTGGACCCCGTGGTCTTAGAGGAGGCGCCCGAGCTCGAAGAGGACTGGGGAGAGTAGCGGTGCACGTTGGACTGCTGTACTCCCGGATCCGCCGCGACGAGAAACTCCTCCTCTCCGAGCTCCGCGACCGCGGACACGACGTGACGAAGATCGACGTCCGGAAGGAGCAGTTCAACATCAGCGAGGCCCCGGCGGTGTTCGACGGGTGCGACGTCGTGCTCGACCGCTGTCTGGCGACGAGCCGGAGCCTCTACATCACCGAGTTCCTCGACGCCTACGGCGTACCGGTCGTCAACAGCTCGGAGACGGCGGAGCTGTGCGCGGACAAGGTGAAGAACAGCCTCGCGCTCGAAGCGGCGGGCGTCCCGACGCCGAACACGACGGTCGCCTTCACCACCGACGCGGCGCTCGAGGCCATCGAGTCGTTCGGCTACCCCTGTGTGCTGAAGCCCGTCGTCGGCTCGTGGGGTCGGCTCATGGCGAAGATCGACACGCGCGACGCGGCCGAGGCCATCCTCGAACACAAGGCGACGCTCGGACACTACGAGCACAAGGTGTTCTACATCCAGGAGTTCGTCGAGAAGCCCGGCCGCGACATTCGCGTGCTCGCGGTCGACGGCGACCCCGTCGCCGCGATGACGCGCTCGTCGGACCACTGGCTCACGAACGCGGCCAAGGGCGGCGAGACCGCAGCGTTCGAACTCGACGACCGCGCGCTCGACCTGGTCGAGAAGGCCTCGGCCGCCGTGGGCGGCGGACTCCTCGGCGTCGACCTGATGGAGGTCGGCGAGGACGGGTACACGGTTCACGAGGTGAACCACACCGTCGAATTCAAGGCGCTGAACGACGCCGTCGGCGACAGCGTCGACGTCCCCAGCCGGGTCGTCGACTGGCTGGAGACGAAAGCCCAGACCGAGACGGAGGCGACCGTATGACGCTGCGCGCCAGCGTCGTCGGCGGCTCCGGCTTCACCGGCGGCGAGTTGCTCCGGCTCCTCCACACCCATCCGGAGTTCGAGGTCGTGCAGGCGACGAGTCGGTCGTACGACCGAAAGACCGTAGGGAGGGTCCACCCGAACCTGCGGGAACTGGACCTGCGCTTCACCTCGCCCGAGGAGTTAGAGAGCGTGGACGTGCTGTTCGCGGCGACGCCCCACGGCGTCTCGATGCAGCACGTCGACGACTTCTTCGACAGCGCGGACACGGTCGTCGACCTCTCGGCGGACTTCCGCCTCTCGACCGAGGAACAGTACGACGAGTGGTACGACGGCCACGTCTGTCCCGAATACCTCGACCGCGCGGAGTACGCGCTCCCCGAACTCAACCGCGAGAACCTCCCCGGAGCGGACCTCCTCGCGAGCGGTGGTTGCAACGCGACGGCCACCATCCTCGGGCTGAAGCCGCTGTTCGACGCCGGTATCTTAGAAGGTGACGAGCAGGTCGTCGTCGACGTGAAGGTCGGCTCCTCGGAGGGCGGCGCGGGCGGCGGCGACGCCTCCTCGCACGCGGAGCGGTCGGGCATCGTCCGGCCGTACGCGCCCACCGGCCACCGTCACGAGGCCGAAATCGAGGAGTTTCTGGGACTGTCGGTCTCGTTTACCGTCCACGCCGTAGACATGGTCCGCGGCGCGAGCGCGACCTGTCACACGTTCCCCTCGTCGAAGGTGACGACGAGCGACCTCTGGAGCGCCTACCGCGACGCGTACGGCGACGAGCCGTTCATGCGGACGGTCGCGGGCGGCGGCGGCGTCTACCGCTACCCCGAGCCGAAGGTCGTCGCCGGGACCAACGTGGGCGAGGTCGGCTTCGAGGTCGACGCGAAGAACCGCCGGCTGGTGGTGTTCTCGGCCATCGACAACATGATGAAAGGGTCGGCCGGGCAGGCCGTCCACGGCGCGAACGTGGCGCTCGGCCTGGAGGAGACGGCTGGACTCGAATCGACGGGGTTCCACCCCGTGGGGGCACCCTAGATGTCGATCGTCGTCAAGATCGGCGGCGCTCGCGCCGTCAACCCCGCAGGCGCGCTCGCGGACATCGCCTCGCTCGTCGGGGCAAACGGGGACGGAAGCGAGGACGTCGTCGTCGTCCACGGCGGGTCGACCAAGGTGGACGAGACGCTCGAACGCATGGGCATCGAGCCGACGTACGTCGACACGCCCGAGGGCGTCACGGGACGCTTCACCGACGAGGAGACGATGGAGGTGTTCACGATGGCGATGTCGTGGATAAACACCGACCTCGTCGCCGGTCTTCGTGCCCAGGGCGTCGACGCGCTCGGCCTCTCGGGCGTCGACGGCGGCCTCCTCACCGGCCCGCGCAAATCTGCCGTGCGAGTCGTCGAAGACGGGAAGAAGAAGATCAAGCGCGGGGAACACTCGGGTCGTATCGACGCGGTAAACACCGGTCTGCTGGAGACGCTTCTCTCGGAGGGGTACACCGTCGTCACCGGCCCGCCGATGCTCGGCGACGAGGGACGCTCGGCGTCGGAGACACCGCGAGGTGAAGGCGGTGTCACCGCCGGAACCCCTGTGAACACGGACGCCGACCGGGCAGCCGCGGCGGTCGCGGGCGCGCTCGACGCGACGCTCGTCCTGCTCACCGACGTCGAGGGAGTGTACGAGGACCCCGACGACCCGTCGACGCTCATCTCGCGCGTCGAGACGGGCGCGGACTGGGAGGGGCTCGAAACCGCCGCCGAAGGCTTCATGACGAAGAAGGTCATGGCGGCGAAGGAGGCGCTCGACGGGGGCGCGCCCGAGGTGATCGTCGCGAGTGCGAACGCCGACGACCCGGTGAGCAGCGCCCTGCAGTCCGGAGGCACCCACATCCGGCGCAGCGCCGTCGAGACCGAGACACAGGAGGACACGGCATGAGCGGATTCGTCTTCTCGGAGAAGCCCATTCGGATCGAACGCGGGGAGGGGCCGTACCTCTACACCGACGACGGCACCGAGTACCTTGACTTCGGCGCGTCCTACGCGGTGGCGGCGCTCGGACACGCCCACCCGCGGGTGACCGAAGCCGTCCAGGAGCAGGTCGCGAAGCTCCTGTACGTGCAGGCGTCGTATCCGAACTCGACGCGAACGGAGCTGTACGAGAAGCTCGCGGCGCTCGGGCCCACGGACGAAACGCGCGCGCTCGACAACGTGTGGCTCTGTAACTCGGGGACCGAGGCGAACGAGGCGGCGATGAAGTTCGCCCGGAACGCGACGGGTCGGTCGAAGATCGTCGCGACCCGCCGGGGCTTTCACGGCCGGACGATGGGCGCACTGGCGATGACGTGGAAGCAGAAGTACAAGAAGCCGTTCGAGCCCCTCGCCGGGGGTATCGAGTTCGTGACGTACGGTGATACAGAAGAGCTGGAAGAGGCCGTCGACGACGACACCGCCGCGGTGTTCCTCGAACCCGTCCAGGGCGAGGGGGGAATCCACCCCGGCTCGGCGGAGTACCTGCAGGCGGCGCGCGACTACACGGAGGAGGCGGGCGCAGCACTCGTCTTCGACGAGATCCAGACGGGCGTCGGACGGACGGGGACGCTGTGGGCCTGCGAACAGGCGGGCGTCGTCCCCGACATGCTCACGGCGGCGAAGGGCATCGCGAACGGCCTTCCTCTGGGTGCGACGCTCTGTGCGGACTGGATCGCCGACGCCGACCCCGAGCACGGCTCGACGTTCAGCGGCGGCCCCGTCGTCTGCGCGGCGGCGAACGCCACCCTCGACACCATCGTCGAGGAGGACGTCCCCGGAAACGCCGCGCGGGTCGGCGAGTACCTCAGGGCCGAGATCGAAGCGGCGACCGAGGAGCACGACCTCCCCGTTCGGGAGGTGCGCGGCCTCGGACTGATGATCGGCATCGAGGTCAAGCGCGGCTCGAACCGCCTCCTGAGGGACCTCGCGCTGAACGAGGGGATACTCGCGCTCCCCGCGGGGCGGACCGTCCTCCGGCTCCTCCCGCCCCTGACCATCGAGGAGGAGCACGCCGACCGGATGGTCGACGCACTGGTCGAGGTGATGACGTGATGAGCACGAAACCCCGGACGCGGACGACAGAACTGGACGCACAGGAACTCCTGGTCGACCTCGTGTCGACGCCGTCGCCGTCCGGCGAGGAGGAGGAAGCGGCGGCGGTCCTCGTCGACTTCTTCGAGGCGCACGACCGCGAGGCGTACGTCGACGAGGCGGGGAACGTCCGCGCGCCCGCGGACGACGCCGTCCTCCTCACGTCACACATCGACACCGTCCCGGGGAACATCCCGGTCGAGGTCCGCGAGGGAGAACTGTGGGGGCGCGGGAGCGTCGACGCCACCGGCCCACTCGCGGCGATGGCCGCCGCCGCGGTGGAGACGGGCGTCTCGTTCGCCGGCGTCGTCGAGGAGGAGACCACCTCCTCCGGGGCGCGCTTCCTCTGTGAGGACCGCGCCGAACCCGACGCGGTGGTGAACGGCGAGCCCTCCGGCTGGGAGGGGATCACCCTCGGCTACCGCGGGTTCCTCGACGGGACGTACGTCGCCACGTCGGAGTCGGGCCACTCCTCCCGGCCGGACATGAACGCCATCGAGGAGGCGATGGACTGGTGGCAGAAGGTCGAAAGCGCCTTCGAGGCCGACGAGTGGCGGCCCATCTTCGAGCAGGTCACCACCAAGCCGGTGGGGTTCGACGGGGGCCTCGGGGCCGACGGGCTGTCGGTGGAGGCGACGATGGAGGTGCAGTTCCGCATCCCGCCGGCGCTGTCGGCGGACGAACTGCGCGAACTCGCCGACTCGAAGCTGGTGGAGGGGACCGTCCACTGGAACGAGCCCATCCCGCCGGTGATGGAGTCTCCCCGGACCGAGGTGGCTCGCGCCTTCCGCGTCGCCATCCGGCAGGCCGGAGGGGACCCGCGGCTGCTCCGAAAGACG
>JBEPYA010000088.1:0-14233 GCA_041641615.1 Salinigranum sp.
AACCGACAGCCCGCGTCGAGCGCCGACGCGAGGAACCGGCGGAACTCCTCGCGTTCGTACTCGCCGATGGCCGCCCGTTCCTCGAACGTGTCCACGTCGAGCGAGCGGGTCGTCTTCCCCGACTCCGCCGCGCTTCCGAGTTTCGGGACGTCCACCGTCGACGAGAGGAGGGCGACCCCCGCGCCGGGGAGGTGACGCGGCATCGCCTCGGAGACGGGCGGCGTCTCGACGACGACGCCCCGGAACAGTTCCGTGTCGCCGGTGCCGCCGATGCGACCGAGGACGTGGACGTTCTCCCGCCCGCCTCCCGCCGCCGACACGTCGGCCACCGCGTCCGTCACCGCCTCGCTCACGCGCGCCCTGGTCGCGGGGTTCCGCGTCCCCGTGAGCGCGCTCTCGGCGACCGCTCCGCTGCCGACGAGCGAGAGCGGTCGAGCCTGGGCGTCGAGTTCCGTTCGGGCGACGGTGAGCGCCTCGCGGTAGCCACGAGCGATAGCCGTCGGGTGCAAGCCCTGCTCCGCGAGGTCGTCCGCGGCCCGGAGGAGCGCCCCCGTGAGGAGAACGACGCTCGTCGCGCCGTCGCCGTGTGTCTCGCGGAAATCCGACGCGGCCCGGCGGAGGAGCGTCGTCGCCGGGTCGTCGAGGTTCAACCGGTCGAGAAAGAGGCCCGTGGACGACGTCGTCGTCACGCGGCCGCCGGGTTCGACGACGAGCTTGTTCGTCCCGAACGGGCCGAGCATCGTCCCGACGAGGTCACAGACGCGGGTGACGTCGGCGAGGAGCGCTTCCCGTGCGTCGGAGTGCATACCGGGGTAGTCAGCCGTGGCTCGACATAAGTGTACGGCCTCTCTCCCGGAAGCGGTCTCCCCCGTCGCGACACGAGGGGGAGCGAAACCGTTAACGGACCGCGTGCGGACTGGCTTGGCACACATGTCCAGTGAACGAGCCGACCGAACAGTCGTCGTCACCGGGTCGAGCCGCGGAATCGGGAAACACATCGCGACGCGGTTCGCCGAGAGCGGTGACGACGTCGTCGTCTGTTCGCGGTCGGTAGAAGACTGCGAGCGGGTCGCCGCGGACCTCGAATCCGAGGGACACTCGGTCCACGCGACGGAAGTCGACGTCAGCGACAAGGAGTCGGTCGAGCGCCTGATCGACGAGACCGTCGAGGAGTTCGGGCGGCTCGACGTGCTGGTGAACAACGCAGGTATCAACATCCGCGGTCCCGCGGAGGAGATGAGCGCCGAGGACTGGCAGACGGTCGTCGACGTCAACCTGACCGGCGTCTTCTACTGCGCGCAGGAGGCGGGTAAACAGATGATCGCACAGGGCGACGGCGGGAGCATCGTCAACATCTCGAGCATGATGGGGAGCATGGGACAACAGGGCCGGACCCCGTACAACACGACGAAGGGCGGTGTCAACAACCTCACGCGCTGTCTCGCGGTCGAGTGGGCGGAACACGACATCCACGTGAACGCGCTCGCGCCGGGGTACATCATGACCGAGATGGTCGAACAGGCCCAAGAGGACGCCGGGTTCGATCAGCAGGACGTCAGGGACCGCACGCCGCTCGACCGGTTCGGCACGGTGGAGGAGATGGCGACCTGCGTGCAGTTCCTCGCCTCGGGCGACAACTTCGTCACCGGCGAGGTGCTCACCGCGGACGGCGGCTGGACGGCGTTCGGCTGGGGCTGCAAGGACGACTGAGCGGGACTGCCGAAACGGAGACCTCGCCGACTGATGCCCCCATCGTCTCGCCCTCGGAAACGGACGACGAAACCCGAACACGACCGTTCTCCGCCGCGTCGACGCCTTTTGCTAGAAAAATTTAAGTACATTGTGTATAATGAGGAACTACGATGCCACAAGGTGACACGGATAGTCAGGAGAGCGCAGAGCGATCCGACGACGTGGACGACACGAGCCCATCGAGACGGCACTTCATGCAGTCGGCGGCGGTCACAGCGAGCGTCGGCGCGCTCGGCGCGCTCGCGGGCTGTACCGGTGGCGACGACTCCGGGGACTCTGGCTCCGGCGGGTCGACCGAGTCCGGTTCGGGCGGGTCGACCGAGTCCGGTTCGGGGGGATCGGACTCCGACTCGGGGAGTTCGGACTCCGGCGGTTCCGAGAGCGTCACCATCGACTATCTGAACGCGCAGGCGGCCGAGAACTCCGGAATCAAGTCGCACTTCCAGGAGTCGATGAAGACGTTCGAGGAGAAGAACGGCAACGTGACGGTGAAGCTGCAGACGGCCTCGTACGGCGACATCCGCTCGAAGCTCGCGTCGACCGTCTCGTCGGGGAACCCGCCGACGTTCGCCGAGTCCGGCGGCGGTGGGCTCCAGTTCTATCTCGACGGAAAGGTCCCGGACCACGCCCCGTTCATCGAGAGCACGTCGAACCTGCCGGACGACTACACGACGGCGAACCTCGAGTCGGCACAGTACCGCGAGGAGTTCTGGTCTGCGGGCGGGATGCGCCACACGAACAGCAATCTCGGCATCAACCCGAAGCTGTTCAGCCAGGTCGGCGTCAGCGACCCGATGGAGGAGCTGTCGACGTGGAGCGGCTTCCTCGACGCCGTTCGTAAGATCGACGAGCAGACCGACGCCATCGCCTACGAGGAGACCGGCGTCCCGGGCGACCTCGAATCGTACTGGGGGTACGCCCGGACGGCGTACACCGAGGGCACCGACCCGTGGATGCGCGGTCCCGGTGGGGAGAACACTATCGTCGTGGCCAACGAGGGCCACGAGGACCGCGGCAAGACCGACGGGATGATCAAGACGTGCGTCAAGATGGCCCAGGAGTTCAGCAGTTCCGAGTCCTCCCAGCGCGGCGACGAGGAGATCCCCTCGCTCATGCTCACCGACCGGGTGGCGTCGTTCAATTACGCCGTGCCGACCGCGAGTCGCTGGACGGCCGTCAAGGAGGACGTCAAGTTCGGATGGCAAGACGGCAGCGGCGACTTCATGCTCCTGCCGCACCCGAAGGTCGACCCCGAGTTCGGGAGCAACTTCGGCATCAGCGACCTCGAAGGGGTCGAGGGCGAACACGGCGGACACATGTGGGCGCTCGAACAGCAGCAGACCATCTTCAACGCCAGCGACGCGAAGCAGAACGCGGCGTGGGACCTCAACATGTTCCTGCTCGGCGACGACGAGTTCGTCCTGCCCGCGTGGGGCGAGTACTACGAGTCGCTCCCCGGTCTGCAGACGAAGCTCCAGCCCATCCTCGACGAGTACGAGATGGCACAGAGCACCGAACAGGCGTACGAGAACGTCAACACCTACGGCACGCAGTACGCGACGACCGGTGCTGCGTGGGACGTGAGGGACACCGACCCGATCCGGTGGACCGACATCAACGAGACCATCAGTGAGGCCATCGCCGGCCAGCACTCCATCGAGGAGACGCCCGGTCTCATCCGCCAGCGCATCCAGGAGCGGCTCGGTCGGTAAGACGGAGGCGTTCGAGGTCGGGGCCGTCCTCGCGGCCCGCTCGTCGTCACACCGTCTCGGAAGCGGGACCGACTCTCACGGCGAGTACTGCGTCACGTTCGTTCTCGGGAGGCGACTCCCAAAGCATTTTCAATGATTACCATGAACACTCGCTCACCGTGTCACAAGAGACCGCACAACACATCAGACAGAAGTATGGTCTGGAGGAGACGACACTCGTGGACAGAGTGCGGGAGAACTGGATCGGATACCTGTTCATCATCCCGACGTTCGTGATGTTCAGCCTCCTGTTTTACTTCCCCATCGTCAGAGGCGTCTACCTCACGTTCACGAACACGCGCCTCGGGGAAGGGGGGAGCTTCATCGGCCTCGAGAACTACGTGTGGCTCCTGACGAACGACCTGTTCCACTTCGCGTTCGGCTGGACGCTCGTGTTCGTCTTCGGCACGACGCTCCTCCAGTTGGTCATCGGGCTGATCGCGGCACTGCTCTTGAGCGAACTGCGGGGGAACTGGCGCGACTGGACGAGCGCCGTCATCATGTCGCCGTACTTCTCCGCGCCGCTGGCAGGGGGTGTCATCTGGATGTGGTTCCTCAACAGCGACTTCGGGATGCTCCCGCTGGTCGTCTCCGACTTCCTCGGGGTCGAGGCACCGGCCTTCCTCTCGGAGGGGCTCTGGCCGTACGTGTCGCTCATCGTCGCGCAGTCGTGGCACGACTACGGCTACGCCGGTATCATCTACGCCGCCGCCATCGTGGGGATCCCCCGCGAACAGTACGAGGCGGCGGCGCTGGCCGGCGCGGGGCGACTCCGACGGTTCCGTGACGTCACGCTCCCGCACCTCATCACACCCACCATCATCATCCTCGCGCTCCGGACGGCGTGGAACGTCGCGGAGTTCGCCCAACCGTTCGAGCTGACCGGCGGCGGACCCGGGACGCGGACGATGCTGATGAGCATCCTCACCTACGAGACGGCGTACGTCAATCTGCAGTTCTCGCGGGCGTACACGCTGGGGATGGCGATGATCGTCATCTCGATGGCCGCGGCCATCTTCTACGTGACCGTCATCCAGGACGAGGAGGAGCTGTACGTCTAATGATCAACGAGACACGCCGCAGCCGACTGCTGCTGTACGCCGCACTCGTCGTCTTCGCCCTCTTCGCGTTGACCCCGTACTTCTGGGTGGCCCGGACGTCGGTCCTGACGAACTTCGCGGCCATCGACCCCGCGACGGGGATCATCCCGGCGCTGGATAAGCTCACGCTCGACCCGTACACGAACATCTGGGAACAGTTCGACTTCGTGACGTTCTTCCGGAACAGCGTCGTCGTGTCCATCGCGGCGACGCTCATCTCGCTCCTGTTCTCCATCCCCGGCGCGTACGCGTTCGCGCGACTGGACTTCCCGGGGCGGAAGTTCCTCTTCTACACCGCCGTCTTCACCATCATGTTCCCGTGGATCGTGATCACCATCCCGGTGTACGAGGTGTTCTTCGTCCTCGGACTCATCAACACGCTCACGGGGATCATCGTCGCGCTGTCGATCTTCGTCCTGCCCCAGACCATCTGGCTCCTGCAGGGCTTCTTCCGACAGGGCATCCCCGAGAACATCGAGGAGGCGGCGCTCATCGACGGCCACACGGAGATCGGCGCGTTCCTGCGCATCGTGCTCCCGCTGTCGGCACCCGCCGTGGGCGCGGCGGCGCTCTTCTCGTTCCTCACCGCGTGGAACAACTTCCTGTGGGTGTTCGTCCTCACGAGCGACGAGGACGTCCGGACCGCGACCGTGGCGATCCACTTCATCCTCGGGAGCGACGTCCTCCGCGAGTGGAACATCCTCATGGCCGCCGTCGTCCTCCTCGTGGCACCGCCGGTCGTCTTCTACGGCCTGTCGCAGCGCTACGTCGGCGAAGGGCTCGGAGGTGCCTGAGCCCCGTTCGCCACCGTTTCCGGTCTGTTGAGGCTGACGAGGAACTATTAAATATTAGAGATTCAAATGATCCGAGCGAACTACTAACATGGCACGTGTAGAATTCGATACGGTAACCAAAGTGTTCCAGGACACGTCCGGCCCGATCGTGGCCGTCGAGGAACTGTCGCTGGACATCCCCGACGGCGAGTTCGTCGTGTTCGTCGGCCCCTCCGGCTGTGGGAAGTCGACGACGCTCCGAATGCTCGCCGGACTGGAGAGCATCACCGACGGCGAGATACGACTCGACGGGACGCCGGTGAACGACATGTCCCCGCGTGACCGCGACATCGCGATGGTGTTTCAGTCGTACGCGCTGTACCCTCACAAGACCGTGCGGCAGAACATGGGGTACGGCCTGCACCTCTCGACCGACCTGCAGGACGAGGAGATCGACCGGCGTGTCGTCGAGGCGGCCGAGATGATGGGCATCGAGGACCTGCTCGACAAGAAGCCGGGGAGCCTCTCCGGCGGGCAGCAACAACGCGTCGCCACTGGCCGCGCCATCGTCCGCGAGCCCTCGGTGTTCCTCTTCGACGAGCCGCTGTCGAATCTGGACGCCCAGCTGCGAAAACACATGCGCACGGAGCTGGCGCGCATCCACAGCGAACTCGGCATCACGACCATCTACGTCACCCACGACCAGGAGGAGGCGATGACGATGGCGGACCGCATCGTCATCCTCGACAACGGACAGCTCCCGCAGGTCGGCACGCCGAAGGACGTCTACTACCGCCCCGCGAACACGTTCGTCGCCGACTTCATCGGGTCGCCGTCGATGAACTTCTTCGACGTCGAACTCGAAGCCACCGAGAGCGGCGGCCGGCTCGTCGGAAACGGCATCGACTGCGAGGTGAGCAACCGGATCGTCGAACAGGCCGGTCCGGGCGAGTACATCCTGAGCCTCCGTCCGGAGAACCTCGTCGTGGACAACGAGGCGCCGGTGTCCGAGTCGTTCGAGGCGACCGTCGACGTGGTCGAGGTCATCGGGTCGGACAACTTCCTCTACCTCGACGTGGCCGGACAGGAGTGTCGCGTGCGCACTCCCGTCGAGGTCGAACCGGCCGAGGGCGAGACCGTCCGACTGACGTTCGAGGAGTCAGACATCCACCTCTTCGACCGCGACACCGAAGATGCGGTCATCCACGGCTACACGCGCGCCGACAACGAACCACGGACCATCCAGCAGGAGGCGTGACGGGAGCGACCGCGAACACGTGCCATCTCGCCGACGGGGGCAGGGGAACGCTTTTGCTGGCGCTCGGTGATGGGCTGGTGTGACCTACGAGATCGCACTTCTTCCGGGCGACGGTATCGGTGTGGAGGTCGTCGACGCGACGCTGCCGCTCCTCGAAGCGGCAGCCGACAGACACGGGTTCTCGGTCGAGACGACGAGATACGGCTGGGGGAGCGAACGCTACCTCGACGAGGGGGCGATGATGCCCGACGACGCCATCGAAACCCTGGAGCCGTACGACGCTATTCTCCTCGGCGCGGTCGGCCACCCCGACATCCCCGACCACCTGACGCTCCGAGGGATGATGCTCCCCATCAGGAAGGCGTTCGACCAGCAGGTGTGCAAGCGGCCGTCCGTGCTGTTCGAGGGGGTCGAGAGCCCGCTCCGCGGCTACGAGGGCGGCGACATCGACTTCGTGGTCTACCGCGAGAACACCGAGGGCGAGTACGCCGACATCGGCGGCCACGAACACCGCGGCTACGACCACGAGGTCGCCGTCCAGACCGCGATTTACACCCGGGCAGGGACCGAAGCCATCGTTCGCGCCGCGTTCGAGGAGGCCACGGAGCGCGAGGGCCACCTGACGAACGTCACCAAGTCGAACGCGCAGGCGCACGGGATGGTGTTCTGGGACCAGGTCGTCGAGGAGGTGGCCGAGGAATACCCCGACGTCGAGGTGGAACGACTGCTGGTCGACGCCGCCTCGATGGACCTCGTCCGCCGCCCCGACGAGTTCGACGTCATCGTCGCCTCGAACCTCTTCGGCGACATCCTCACCGACATCGGCGCGATCGTCAGCGGGAGCATGGGGCTGGCCCCGTCGGCGAACATCAACGTCGAGGGGCACTCGCCGTCGATGTTCGAGCCCGTCCACGGAAGCGCGCCGGACATCACGGGACAGGGCGTCGCGAACCCCCTCGCGACGGTGCTCTCGATCTCGATGCTGTACGACCACCTCGGCGAGGAGGGGGCCGCCGCCGACCTGTGGGACGCCGTCGTCGAGCAACTGGCCGACGACGACGCGCCACGGACGCCCGACCTCGGCGGAGAGTCGGGGACGACGGCGGTCGTCGACGACCTGCGCAGTCGGCTGTGAGCGGGTGACCGAGTGATGCGTCGCGCACGGGACGACCGGGCGCGGTTCGCCGCGGCGCTCCGAGGACTCTCCGCCGAAGAGTTCGCCCGGTTCGTCGCCGCCCTCTGGCGGGCGCGGGGACGGCGCGTCGACAGGGAGGGAACCGTGCTCACGGTGCGCGACGGCGTCACCACCCGGCGGTTCGTCGCGACGCACGACCCGGGGAGCGTGGACGACACGGCCGACCGCCCCACCGGCGAAAGCGACGCCCAGACGTGCATCGTCACGTCGCGACGCGGCGACGGCGTGGACAGCGAGGGCGCTGGCGAGCACGTCGACGCCGACGAACTCCTCCGAATCGTCCGCTACGCGGTCGACCGCGAGCGCGCGTCGACCCTCCTCGACCGCCACCTCGGGGAGGGCGCGTCGACGTTCTGTTCGATCCGTGACGCGGAATCCGGCACCGCCGGCGACGCCCGACGGTCGACCGTGGCCGCGCTCGTCGTCCTCGTACTCGCGCTCGTCGGCGTCGTCGTGGGGGCCGCTCTCGCGCAGGGGTCGCTCGGGGGCGGCGGCGTCCCCACGTCACCGTTCGGACCGGGGGCGACCGCGAGCGAGCCGACCGTGGCGGAGACGGCCGCTACGACCACGACGGCGCGACCGCCCGCGGTCGACTATGCGGCGCTCGACTGTCCGGCCCCGCCGACCGACGTCCACCCGGTTCGCATCCGGCCCGGCGTCGTCGCCGGCGCGAGTTCGAGCGGACTGGACGGCTGGCGGGTCCTGTCGGCGACGAACGCGACGACGTTCGAGGAACGCCGGGCGCTTGGGCTCCCCGCCGAGCCGCTGGTCCGCCACGCGGTTCGGTACCAGTCGCCCGACGGAGCGACGTTCGCGCTGGCGCTGGACCGATGGGAGTCGACGCGAGCGGCGGCCGACGTCGGTCCGGCGCTTCTCGCGGAAGGCGACGCGACCCTCCGGTGGGGAGCCTACACGGCGACGGTTCGCGCGTTCGACCGGAACGGGACGCGGCTCGATCCCCAAGCGCAGACCGGTCGCGGCGAACTACTGCTGTCGTACGTCCACCGCCCGTCGGGGATTCGGCTCGGCGACCGGTGCGTGCAGTCGCTCCTCGACGCGCACCGATAGCGGAAGGCATTGCCGACTGACACACCGCTTAGCCCGGACTCGCCGTCACGGGAAGCATGCTTCGAGAGGGAGGCGATCGACAGTGACGGACGACGGGCCGGACGTCGTCGTGCTCCGAGAAGGGGTCCACGGCGTCTCGACGACGGAGTACGCCGAGGCGCTCCGAGAGCGACTTCCGGAAGACGTGAACGTCGCGCGCGCGAGAACGGCGGACGAGGAGCGCGAACTCGTCCCGTCGGCGCGCGTCGTCACCGGCCACCGAATCGACGAGTCGCTCATCGCCGACGCGACACGGATGAGCGTGTTCGCCTGCGCGTCGGCGGGGTACGATCACCTGCCCCTCGACGCGCTCGAAGACGCGGGAGTGGCGGTGACGAACGCCTCGGGCGTCCACGGGCCGAACATCGCCGAGCACGTCGTCGGCGTCGTGCTCCAGTTCGCGCGGGAGTTCCGGCGGTTCTGGCGGCAACAGGAGCGCCACGAGTGGCGGCGCGGACAGGCGACCGAACTGTATGGGAGCACGGTCTCCGTCTTCGGCCTCGGTGCCATCGGACGGGCGGTCGTCGACCGCCTGGAGCCGTTCTCGGTCGACACTGTGGGCGTCCGGTACTCCCCGGAGAAGGGCGGGCCGACCGACGAGGTGGTCGGTTTCGACGACCACCGGGGAGTCGACGACGCCCTCGCCCGGAGCGACTACGTCGTCCTCGCGTGCCCGCTGACGGAGACGACCCGGGGGATCATCGACGCGGCCGCGCTGACGACGATGGAGCCACACGCGGTGCTCGTGAACGTCGGTCGGGGGCCGCTCGTCGAGACGGACGCCCTCGTCGCCGCGCTCCAGAAGAACGCCATCGGTGGCGCGGCGCTGGACGTCACCGACCCGGAACCGCTCCCACCGAACCATCCGCTGTGGGACCTCGAAAACGCGTTCATCACGCCACACGCGTCCGGGCACACCCCCCGGTACTACCAGCGCCTCGCCGACGTGCTCGCCGCGAACTGGACGGCTGTCGAGGCGGACGAACTCGACGACCTCCGGAACCGGGTGCAGTGAGCACCGACACGACGACACGACCACCCTGGATGGCAGGGACACCCGTGTAAGGTTTATGTTCTCGGACGAGCGACGAGAGGACATGACCCACGGGCCGGATGCGGTTCACGAGCTCGTCGCCGAATCGGGGTGGTCGTACCCCGTCTCGGTTCGACGGATCGAGCGTGAACACGCGCTCGCGAACATCCAACTGGACGAGAAGGGGAACTCCATCATGGTGACGGAGCTCCTGGCGACGGTCGACGCCGACCGCTTCGAGAGCCGTGAGGACCTCGAACGGAAGCTCGGGCCGGCGTTCGAAGCGGAGAGCGAGCGTCGCAAGGTGGGGCTCATCGGACACCTCAAGCGGACGTTCCTCGGACGGGAGCGATGAACAAGCTCCGTACGTTCGTCGTCGGGAGCGTCGCCACGCTCGTCGTCCTCGCCGCGTGGACCGCCTTCAGATACGGCTTCGCACCGGAGTCGGCGGCGGGGTACGCCCGGGCGCTCGCGGCCGCGGCGCTCATCCCGGCGGTGCCGTTCGCGGCCGCCCGCGGCAAGTTCTGGGTTCGGACCCTCGCCGAGAGACGGCGCAACGGCGAGGGACTGAGCTTCGAGCGGAAGTCGATATTCGTCGCCGACGACCCGGTGGACGACCGGACGGACGTCCTCGCGGCCGTCGAGAGCGCCGTCAGCGAGTCGGACGCGTTCGACGACTGTTACCCCGACCGCTTCCGTGAGGGGGAGGGACTCACCGTCCGCCACACGGGCTTTCACAACTCGTTCGTCCGCGTCACGACCGACGGACGGATGGTCGTGACGGGGGCGTCCGAGAAGACACACACCCTCGCGTCGCTCGTCGAGCGCGTGGCCGCGACGGCGATGGAGCGGACGCGACGCCACCCGTTCGTCGACACCACTCCTGTCCGCGGCGCACCCCGCGCGTTCATGGGGCTGTTTCTCGTCGTCGTGTTCCTGTTCGGGGTGGGCGGCCTCGGGGCCGCTGCGTACCCCGACGACGTGTACAGCGGTCCCGAACGCGCCGTCCTCGTCGGGTACGACACCCGCGCGGACGCGGTGCCGGGCTACACACGGACGGACGCGACGCTCGACAAGAGCGCGTTCCTCGTCGACTCCCTCGACGAGGAGGCCGTCGAGGTGGGGTGGGACCGCGACGACGTCGCGCGCCTCGAAACGCACACCGACCAGGCCGTCGAACTGTCCGCGACCGTCTCCGACTCGCTCGCCTCGGTCCGCGAGCGCGACCTCTCGGCCGCCCAGCGCGCGCGGGTCGACACGCTGGAGGCCGACCTCCACGCCGCGGAGTGTCGGGTCGCCGCGGCGGTGACGACCCGCATCGAGAAGGACCGAGTCGAGGGTGACCCCGCGCCGCTCGAACGCGACCGGGCGACGCTCCGGCAGCGAGCCGCGGCGGCGGGCGTGACGTGTTGAGAGACCCCCTCGGCAGGAGAAAAGCCCACACACGACCGCCTCGACCGGGGCAATAGCTAAGAGTCAGTGCCGTCTCGGTGGGCGCATGAAGCCCACCACGAGAGAGCGGCGTCCGGACTCGGCGCGGACGTCGCATCCGGCAGGCGAATCGCTCCGACGGCGGACACGGCCGGCCGAGACGTCTCCGGTACTCACGCCCCAGCGTCGGTCGACGACCCGGAGCGTCGGCGAGGGGAGGCAAACGAGACGCGAACGTGCCGTCCCCCGCGCGGTCGACCGGAGCCGCCGATGAGGGACTTCTCCAACCACGCCACGAACCGACTGCCCGAGCGCGACGTCGCCATCACCGACATCGAGACCTGCGTCGTCGAGGGGAACTTCGAGTGGAACCTCGTCCGCGTCCATACGGACGCCGGCGTGACCGGCATCGGCGAGTCGTACCGCGGTGGCGGCGTCACCGAGATCATGGAGTACATGAAGCGCTTCCTCGTCGGCGAGAACCCTCTCGACGTGGAGCGGCTGTTCCGCCGGATGGTCCAGGAGACGTCCGGCCACGGCGGGACGACGGGGAAGGTCGTGACGGCCGCCTCGGGAATCGAGATCGCCCTCTGGGACGCGGCGGGCAAGCTCCTCGGGCTGCCGATTTACCAGCTCCTCGGCGGGAAGTACCGCGACCGCGTGCGCATCTACTGCGACTGCCACGCCGGCGACGCGTTCGCGCTCGAAGACGGCTACCCCAGCGCGCACGACGACGACACCTACCACCCTGAAGCGTACGCCGCCGAGGCCGAGCGCGTCGTCGACCTGGGGTACACGGCGCTGAAGTTCGACCTCGACCAGCCGTTCGACAACGACCCCGACCCGTACAACGGCCGCGTGAGCAACGCGGCACTGGGTCGAAAGGTCGAGGCGGTCGAGGCCGTCCGCGACGCGGTCGGTGACGATATCGACCTGGCGTTCGACTGCCACTGGGACTACTCGCTCGACAGCGCCAAACGGCTCGCCCGGAAGCTCGAACCGTACGACCTGCTGTGGCTCGAAGACGTGGTGCCGCCGGAGAACACCGCCGCCCAGCGGGAGGTGGCCCGGTCGACGTCGACGCCGCTGGCGACCGGCGAGAACCGCTTCCGCGTCCACGAATTCAAAGACCTGCTGTACGAGTTCGGCGTCGACGTGGTGACGCCGGACCCTACGACGTGTGGCGGCCTCGCCGAGTCGAAGGCCATCGCGAACCGCGCGGAGGAGAACTACATCACGTTCTCGCCGCACAACGTCTGCGGACCCATCGGGACGATGGCGTGCGTCCACCTCGGCGCCTGCGTGCCGAACTTCGACGTGCTGGAGTTCCACGCGCTCGACGTGCCGTGGTGGGACGACCTCCACGACCGGGACGACCCGCTCATCGAGGACGGGTACATCGAGGTGCCCGAAGCGCCCGGCCTCGGCATCGGACTGGACGAGGACGTCGCCGCCGAGCACCTGCTCGACGGGGGGTCGATGTTCGCATGACCGACCGGTTCAAACACGCCGCCGACGCGGACGACCCGCTCGTGGGGACGTGGAACGTCGTTCCCTCGCCCGAGATCGCGGAGCTGTCGGCGAGCGCGGGACCCGACTTTCTCGTGCTCGACGCCGAGCACTCGTCGATGTCCTACGAGACGATGGAGGCGATGCTCCGGGCGGTCGACGCCGCGCCGGGCGAGACGGAGTCCGTCGTCCGCGTCCCCGACGACGACCCGACGACGCTGAAGCGAACGCTCGACCGCGACCCCGACGGCGTCCTCGTCCCGATGGTCGAGACGGCCGAACAGGCGGCGGCCATCGTCGACGCCTCGCGCTATCCGCCCGAAGGCAGACGCGGACTCGGCCTCGGGCGGGCGACGGGATACGGTCACGCGCTCGCCGACCACGTCGAGACGGTCGAGGAGACGCTCGCCAGACACGTCCAGCTGGAGTCGGAGCGAGCCGTCGAGAACGCCGCCGACATCGCCGCCGTCGACGGCATCGACGGCGTGTTCGTCGGGCCGGTCGACCTCTCGCTGTCGATGGGGCGGCTCGGCGAGTGGGATGATAGGGCGTTCCTCGCAGCGGTCGACCGCGCGATCGAAGCCGCACGCGACGCGTCGGTCGCGGTCGGAACGCTCGCGACCGACGCCGACTCGCGGGCCGAACGACTCGACTGGGGCGTCGACTACCTCGTCGCCGGCGTCGACTCGCTCTACGTGGCCGACGGCGTCACCGACGCGCTCGACGGTGCCCGAGAGCACGCCGGGCGGGACGAGTAGTCGGTGACGGCACCGTCGACCAGTCGCGGACAGCGACTCGCGCTCGTCGCCGCGGCCGCCGCGAGCAAGGGAGGTCCCATGCTGATGGCCACCGCGATGGCCGTCTACATCGGCCGAGCGGGCGGCTCCCCGCTCAGCGTGGGCCTCGTCGCCACCGCCTTCTACTTCGGGTGGACCGTCTGCGCGCCCGTCTGGGGGGCGCTGGCGGACGTCACCGGGAAGCGTCGGCGGGTGTTGCTGGTCGCCGCCGGCCTCGCGACGCTGGCGACGCTCCCGCTGCTCGTCGTTCGCGGGGTCGTCGGGCCGCTCGTGGTCCGGACCGTCTACTCGCTGTTCGCGGCGGCGTACCTGCCGATCCTCCTGACCATCGTCAACACGCTCGGCGGCGCGTCACAGCGCGGGCGGTCGATCGGACTGTTCAGCAGCGCGCAGGGTGCCGGTTCCACCGTCGGCCGGTTGTCTGCGGGCTTCCTTCTCGGGTTGCTGGTCCCGTGGAGCCTCTACCTCGTCGTGACGGCGGTCACGGCCGTCGTCTTCGTCACGACGCTCGTCATCGACGACACGAC
>JBEPYA010000089.1:0-14162 GCA_041641615.1 Salinigranum sp.
CCTCGCGTGTTCGCTTCTCGTGGTCGCGCTCGGCGCGTGGCGCGTCCGCCGGGGCGCAGCGACCCGTCCCTGGCTCGCCGACGCCGGTGAACTCGTCCTTCTGTGGGTCTTCTTCGCCCTCCTCCCACCGGTCCTCGCCGTCGGTCTCTATTTCACCCTGTGGCACGCGCTCAGACACATCGCCCGCCTCCTCGTCGTCGACTCCGACGCACAGGGCGCGCTCGCGAGCGGTGACGCCGGTTCCGCGTTCCGACGCTTCGCCCGCGACGCCGCCCCGCTGACGGCCGTCTCGCTCCTCCTGTTTCTCGCCTTGGCGCTCGCGGTGCCGTCCTCGCCGACGGAACTGGCCGAGGCTGACGCGTTGCTCGCGCTGTATCTCGTCGGGATCGCCGCGCTCACGCTTCCGCACGTCGTCGTCGTCACCTGGATGGACCGCGTTCAAGGCGTTTGGTGAGGACTCGGACACTTTCTTCCCGGGCGGTGAGAGTGGACACAACGGTTATATGTTCGGTTCGATAACCCACCTCCTGAAGCCATGACCTCCCACACGCGTCCGTCCCGCGTCGCCGAGTGGGCCGAACTCGTCGGTGACTCCGTTCCGGACGTGGTCCGCGAGGGCGAGGAACCGGCCGACCGCTCGCGGTCCGCCGCGGAGCGGGCCGGAGACGCCGGCGGTCGCTGGGCCGGTTCCGACGGGTCGGCGAACGGCCAGTGAGTTCGGCTCCCCCACCCGTTTCACTTTCACCACGGTTCGCCAACGCTTAACCGACGAGGCGCGCAACTGAGAGCGATGGCGGCCACGTCCGAGGACGCGTACGTCGACCACCCGCTGCTCTCCCCGTCGTTCATCGAACAGCGTCGGTACCAGCTCAGTCTCGCGAGCGCCGCGACGAGTGAGCACACGCTCGTCTGTCTCCCCACCGGGCTCGGCAAGACGACCGTCTCTCTGCTGGTGACGGCCGAACGCCTCCACGAACTCGGCGGCACGTCGCTGATGCTCGCGCCGACGAAGCCGCTCGTCCAGCAGCACGCCGACTTCTACCGCGAGGCGCTCGCGGTTCCCGACGACGAGATCGTCGTCTTCACCGGCGAGGTCCGCCCCGACGACCGCGCCGCCCTCTGGGAGGACGCCCGAGTCGTCATCGCCACCCCGCAGGTGGTCGAGAACGACCTCATCGGCAACCGCATCTCGCTCGACGGGGTGACACACCTCACCTTCGACGAGTGCCACCGCGCGACCGGCGACTACTCGTACGTCTACATCGCCGAGCGCTACCTGGCCGACGCCTCCCAACCCCTGGTGACGGGGATGTCCGCGTCCCCCGGCGGCGACAAGGAGGCCATCCTCCAGGTGTGTGAGAACCTCGGCCTCTCGAACGTCGAGGTGATGACCGACGAGGACAGCGACGTCGCCGACTACACCCACGACACCGAGGTGGAGTGGAAACGGATCGAACTGCCCGACCAGGTGCTGGAGATACGCGACCTGCTCAACGACGTCGTCTCCGACCGCCTGGAGAAACTGAAGGAACTGGGCGTGACGAACCGGACGTCGCCGGACCTCTCCCAGAAGGAACTCAACGGGATGCGCGCCGAGTTGCAGAAGCTCATCAACGCCGGGAAGTCCGAGGGCTACCAGGGGATGTCCATCCACGCGGAGGTGATGAAGCTGCGCCGGGCGGTCGAACTCGTCGAGACCCAGTCCGTGGAATCGGTCCGACGGTACTTCGAGCGCCAGCGCAACGCCGCCCGCTCTTCCGGCGCGTCGAAGGCGAGCCAGCGACTCGTCTCCGAGCCCAAAGTTCGAAAAGCGATGCGCGAGGCGGAGTCGTACGACGGCATCCACCCGAAGTTCTCGCGGACGCGCATCCTCCTCGCGGAGACGTTAGGAATCGGCGGCGGCGAGCGCGTCATCGTCTTCACCGAATCGCGCGACACGGCCGAGGCGCTCGTCGACTTCCTCGCGGAGTCGTTCCACGTGCGGAAGTTCGTCGGACAGTCGGATACGGACGGCTCGGAGGGGATGACCCAAAAGGAACAGCAGGAGACGCTCGACGACTTCCGCGCCGGCGAGTTCGAGGTGCTGGTCTCCACCTCGGTCGCGGAGGAGGGCCTCGACGTCCCTGAGGTAGACCTCGTGCTCTTTTTCGAGCCGGTCCCGACCGCGATTCGGTCGATCCAGCGGAAGGGCCGGACCGGACGGCAGGCCGAAGGGAGAGTCGTCGTCCTCCTCGCCGAGGACACGCGCGACGAGGCGTTCTTCTGGATCTCCCGGCGGCGAGAGCGGGAGATGGAGGACGAACTCCGCGACCTGAAAGGGGTCGCCGACGAACTCGAACGCGAACTGGCGGAGACGACGCTCGACGCGTTCGAAGGCGGCGGCGACGGGAGCGGAGCCGCAGCCGTCGACGGCGACGAATCCGCAGACGCCGACGACGCGGACGCCGACGCGACGACAGCCACCACGGCGGAGGCGACCGGGCAGGCGACACCCGCCGCCAACGGGGGGAGCGCCCGCGACTCGTCGCTGACCGACTTCGCGTCGTCGTCGTCCGAGGAGAGCGACGGTGCCGGAGAGGGGGACACTGGCGCAGACATCGACGCCGAACGCGAGGACGACGCCGAGGGAGGGACCGACGCCGACGAGACTGAACCCGAGGGAACCGTCGCGACCGCCGACTCCGAGGGCGAGGACGTCGTCGAACTCGTCGTCGACCAGCGCGAACTCGACTCGACCATCGCCCGCGACCTCTCCACGCGCGAGGGGATTCGAACGCGGCTGGAGACGCTCGCGGTCGGCGACTACGTCTGCTCGGACCGCGTCGTCGTCGAGCGCAAGACCGTCTCGGACTTCCTCGACACGCTCACTGGGAAGGACCGCTCCCTGTTCGGGCAGGCGCGCGATATGTCCCGTCACTACGCCCGCCCGGTCGTGATAATCGAGGGCGACGGGATCTACGAGGAGCGGAACATCCACCCGAGCGCTATTCGAGGGGCCATCGCCTCGCTCGCGGTGGACTTCGGCGTGAGCGTCCTCCACACCAGAGACGAGACGGACACGACAGAGCTGCTCGCTACCCTCGCCTCCCGCGAACAGACCGAGCGCGACCGGACGGTGAGCGTCCACGGGGAGAAGGCGGCGAAGACGCTCGACGAACAGCAGGAGTACGTCGTCGGCGCCATCGCCGACGTCGGGCCCGTCACGGCCCAGTCGCTGCTCGCACACTTCGGGAGCGTCGAGGCCGTGATGACCGCAACCGAGGAGGAGTTACAGGCGGTTCGCGGCGTCGGTGCCAAGACCGCAGAGCGGATCCGCGAGGTCGTCGGGAGCGACTACGCGTACGACGAGAGCGAGGACGGAGCCACCGAGGACAGTGAGAACGGCCAGAACGACGCGTCGGACGAGAGCGACGCGGACTAAGCTGGGGAACGACCGTCACCGGGAGTTCGTTGGCTCGGACCACGGCCTCGGCGGCGCTCCCGAGGATGGCGCGTTCGACCGCGCCGGAGCCGTGGTGCCCCATCACGACGTGGTCGTATCCCTCGTCCTGCGCGTAGTCCACGATGGCTTTCCCCACACCCGCGTCGGTCCAGATGTCGAGGTCGACGGGTTCCACCGACGGGACGTCGGTGAGTTCCGAGGCCCCCACGTGCTCTCGCGTCCGCGTCAGGATGGCCTCGGTCGCCTCGGTCTCCTGGTTCGAGAAGCGGACGACGTGGTGGGCGGCGTCGAACCGCCCCGCGAGTTCGCGCCCGAAGTCGAGCGCGCGGAAACTCGGGTCGCTCCCGTCGACGGGGACGAGGACGTCTATCACCGCCCCCGTTCGAGCGCGGCGAGCGCCTCCGCGGCTTCGCGCGCCGCGCTCAGGTGTTCCGTCGCCCGGTGCGGGCCGTCGGCCGTCTCCGCCTGCTGGGCGTGGCGGGTCAGCGTCCGAATCAGCGACGCTCGCGCGTCGGCGAGTGCGTCGTTCCCCGACTGCGCACTGGTCGAGGCCGGGCGCTCCGCTGGCGTGCTCGTCTTCGGCGCGTTCGTCGGCACAGTCGCGTTCGCGCGCTCGCTCGTGCCCGCAGCGGCTTCGGCGTCGCCTCCGCGCTCACTGTCCACCCGTGCCGTGGGGTGCTCTGTGGCGTCCGCGTCGAGCGCACGCTCGCCCATCGGGGGCTCGGCCGCTTCGGTCCCCTCGGTCTCCTCGACGGGTCCCGTCGCGACGGTCGCCCCGCCCCTCGTCGTGTCCGAGCCAGCCGCCGCTCGCTGGGCGTCCGATTTCTCCTCTGCTTCGGCCTCCTGTGCCCTCCCCTCACAGGTCGCACAGAACACCTGTCCCTGGTAGCGGAAGAGCGGGTCGCCGCACGTGTCGCAGTGGCGGTTCGTCATCGTCGCTCCCTGCAAGAGGAGCTGGCTCATCCGTTCGGTCTCCTTGCGTTTCTCCTTGTCTCGGTCGAACTTCTCGCGGAGCTTCTGTCGCTCCGCCTCCTTGTCGAAGTCGCTCATACGTGAACCCATGCGACTCGCGTCGAAAAACCCACCGGGGACGCGAACCCGGACACGCCGGACGGGCGTCCGCGCTCGTCCGGTCCGTTCGGGCGTTCCGAAGCGTTTAATCGGAATCCCGCACGGTTTCGAAACGGTATGACGAAAGTTAGCGTGGTTGGCGCCGCCGGGACCGTCGGTGCAGCGGCCGGGTACAACATCGCGCTTCGGGACATCTGCGACGAACTCGTTCTCGTCGACATCCCGGAGATGGAAGACAAGACGGTCGGTCAGGCAGCCGACACGAACCACGGCATCGCCTACGACTCGAACACGCGCGTCGTCCAGGGGGGGTACGAGGCGACCGAGGGGTCCGATGTCGTCGTCATCACGGCGGGCATCCCCCGCAAAGAGGGCCAGACCCGTATCGATCTGGCGGGCGACAACGCGCCCATCATGCAGGACATCCACGACTCGCTGGCCGAGTACAACGACGACTTCGTCTCCATCACGACGTCGAACCCCGTCGACCTCCTGAACCGGCACCTCTACGAGGTCGGCGACCGCGCCCGCGAGAAGGTTATCGGCTTCGGCGGACGGCTCGACTCCGCGCGCTTCCGCTACGTCCTCTCCGAGCGCTTCGACGTCCCCGTCCAGAACGTCGAGGCCACGATCCTCGGCGAACACGGCGACGCGCAGGTCCCCGTCTTCTCGAAGGTCCGCGTCGACGGCGCGGACCCCTCCTTCACCGACGACGAGAGGGAGGAGATCCTCTCGGACCTCCAGGAGTCGGCGATGGACGTCATCTCCCGGAAAGGCGCGACTCAGTGGGGCCCGGCGACGGGCGTCGCCCACATGACCGAGGCCGTCCTCCGGGACACGGGTGCCGTCCTCCCCGGCTCCGTCAAACTCGACGGCGAGTTCGGGCAGTCCGACACCGCGTTCGGCGTCCCCCTCAAACTCGGCTCGAACGGCGTCGAGGAAGTCGTCGAGTGGGACCTCGACGACTACGAAGTCGGCCTCTTGGAGGAGGCCTCCGAGAAGCTCTCGACGCAGTACGAGAAGACCACGGCCGACCTCTGAGCGCCGCCACGCCCCACCACACTTACGTTTTTCACCGCCGCGAGCGCGCTTAGCCGTGTCCATGTCACCGCCCGGCACGCATTCGCCGTTTGCTCCCTCCTCTCGGTTCGAGCGCCGTCGCGTCCTCCTCTTCTCGCTCCTGGCGTTCGGACTCGCCTGGGCAGTGGGCGGGGCCATCGCCGCCACGGGCGGGCTCCGCGACAGCCCGCCGGTCGCCGCCGGCTTCTCGCTCGCGACGGTCCTCCTCGCGACGGGCTACATGTTCGCCCCCGCGGTCGCGCACGTCCTGACGCGCCTCCTGACGGGTGAGAGGCTCGCCGGAGCCAGAGCGGTGCTCCGGCCGAACCTCCCGGCCGCCCTCCGGCCGTACCTCCTCGCGTGGTTCGCCCCCGCCGCGCTCACGCTCGTCGGCGTCGGCTGCTACTTCCTCGTCTTCCCCTCGCGGGTCGACCCGACCTTTTCCACTATTCGGTCGGTGCTGCCCCCCGACGCGCCGCTCCCGCCCGAACTCGTCGTCGGGATCCAACTCCTGTCGGCACTCACGGTCGGCCCGGCCATCAACACCGTCTTCGCGGTCGGCGAGGAGTTCGGCTGGCGCGGCTACCTCCTCCCGAAACTGCTCCCGCTGGGGACCCGCCTCGCCGTCGTTCTCGTGGGTGTCGTCTGGGGGGTCTGGCACTGGCCGATCATCGCGATGGGCTACAACTACGGCTTCGGCTACCCCGGCGCGCCCTGGACGGGGATGTTCGCGATGGTCGCGATGACGACGGCGACGGGGACGTTCCTCGCGTGGGTGACGCTCCGATCCGAGAGCGTCTGGCCCGCCGCGCTCGGTCACGGAGCTATCAACGCCGTCGGTGGCGTCGGCGTGCTCTTCTCGCGCTCCACCGACTCGCTCCTCCTGGGCCCGACCGTCACAGGGATCGTCGTCGTGGTCCCGTGGACGGTGCTCGCGGCGTGGTTACTCCTCGATTCCGATCGGCTGTCGCCTCCGGCCGGCTAGAGCCGTTCCTTGAGCGTCCGCGCGGTCTTCTCCCCCACGCCGGGCACGTCGGTGAGGTCGTCGAGCGAGGCCGTCCGAATCGAGTCGACGCTGCCGAACCGTCGGAGGAGCTTTCGGCGGGTGGTCGGTCCGATGCCGTCGATATCGTCGAGGACGGTCGAGACGTCGTCGCGGAGGGTCTGGTGGTACTGGACCGCGAAGCGGTGTGCCTCGTCGCGGACGCGCTGGAGCAGGTGGAGTCCGGGATGGTCGGCCGGCCAATCGTACGTCCGCTCGGCGGTCACGACCACCTCCTCTTCCTTCGCGAGCGCGACCACCGGGACGTCCCACCCCACCTCGTCGAGGGCCGCGCGGGCGGCGTCTAGTTGGCCCCGGCCGCCGTCGACGAGCAGGAGGTCGGGGTCGGGCCGGTCGTCCCGCCCCTCGACGGCGCGGCGTGCGCGCCACTCGATCAGTTCGCGCATGTGGAGGTAGTCGTCGTTGCCCCCCGAGAGCTTCTTCCGCCTGTAGGAGGACGTGTCGGAGTCGCCGCCGACGAAGCAGACGTCGCTCCCGACGACGGCTCGGCCCTGCGCGTGGCTCACGTCGAACCCCTCGATGCGTTCCGGGCGCGCGAGGGAGAGCGCCGCGGCGAGTTCGCCGACGCTGTCCGGTTCACCGTCGGTCCGACGGGCGTTCTTCAGCGCGAGTTCGACGAGTTTCGCCTCCCGACCGCTTCCGGGCACCCTGACGGAGACATCCTCGGCTTCGAGCCAGGCGATGACGTCCTCGTCGTCCGGTCGCTCGGAGAGGAGAACGGCGTCCGGCAGCTCACGCTCGGCGTAGTACTGCGGGAGGAACGCGCTGAACAGCGCCGCGGCGGCCGCGTCGCTCCCCTCGGGCGCGTCGAGCCGATGGCGAGACCGGTCGACGAGCTGGCCGCGCTCCGCGTGGAGGCGGGCGACGACCGCCCGGTCGCCTTCGACGCTCGCGCCGAGAACGTCGACGGTCCGCTCGTCACGACGGCTGCTGACGGCCTCCTCGCCGCCGCCGTGGAACGACTCGACAACCGACAGCCGGTCGCGGAGGTGCGCCGCGCGCTCGAACTCCTGGGCCTGCGCCGCGGCCTCCATCTCCCGCGAGAGGGGGTCGGCGAGCACGCCGGTCTCGCCCTCGAAGAACCGCACCGCCGACTCGACGTCCTCTCGGTAGGCCTCCTCGCTGATCTCACCGGTACACGGTGCCGAGCAGAGGCCCATCTCGTAGTCGAGACAGGGGCGGTCGCGGCCGCTGTACTTGTGGTCGGAACAGCCGCGGAGGCCGTACGTCTCGCGGATGGCCTTCACGACGGTCTCGACGCGGCCCTTGTCCGTGTAGGGGCCGAACACCGTCGCGCCCGGCTCGGGGTCGCGCGTCACCTCGATGCGTGAGACAGCGTGGTCCGTGAGCTGGACGAGTGGATACGACTTGTCGTCCTTCAGCCGGACGTTGTACCGCGGCTGGTGGCGCTTGATGAGGTTCGCCTCGAGCAGGAGCGCCTGCGTCTCGGTGTCCGTGACGGCGACGTCGACCGTCTCCGCCGCGGCGACCATCCGGCGAATGCGCTCCCCCCGCGGGTCGGCGTACGACCGCACCCGGTCACGGAGATCGACCGCCTTCCCGACGTATAGGGTGGTCTCTCCGGAGAGGAACTGGTACACTCCGGGACTCCGCGGCAGGTCGTCCGCGCGCGCACGAACCTCGTTCGGTTCCACGCCGCTCGCTAGTCGACGGACGGGCTTTGAGGTTTCGCGTTCACGCTCGCCGTCACGTGTCTGGTGCGTCCGCTCTCCGGACGTAGGCCGAGCTACCTCAGCTCAACTCCCGGTCGAGTCGACGAGAACCGGTGCAGACGGCTACTGCGCTTCCTCCTCGTTCTCCCGCTCGACACGGGCGTCCGAGAGGACCGCCGCGATGACGTCGTCGTAGTCCATCCGTGCGTCGAACCGGTCGTCGCGGCGGATGATCCCGTGGAGCAGGTCGACCGTCTCCGAACGGAGGTTGACCGATATCCGGTCGGACGTTCTCCGTCCGACCCGGTCGCACTCGTTGTCGATGGACGTGCGACGCCCGGCGTCGGTCAGCGAGACGATCTGGTTGCGCGAGTCGTACTCGACGTAGCCCGCCTCCGCCAGCTTGGGCGCGTGTACGTGGTGGAGTGCGATCTCCACCTCGTCGATCGCCTCCTCGCTGAGCGACTCGATCTCGGTCTGAAGGTCGCTGATCGCGATCTGCTCCGCGAGATCGCGGAGCGTCATCGACTCGTGTTTCTGTAACTGGCTGAGCACGAGCTGACGTCTTCGGCTCGTCAGTACCCCTGTGGATCCCCCGCTGTCTGCGTTCTCCCCCATCGGTACGATGGATGTACGGCCAGGATATTAAGTGCCAACCAAAGTGTGTCGGTAAATCGCAGCCGCTGACACGAGCACTAGTGACCGGTTCGGTCACACCTCCGGGGGACTCTCCTCCCGTCGACTGCACCGAACATGCCAGTCTGTATAACCCCACACCCCGAAGCGCCGGTATGACCGACGGCGACTCTTCGGCTTCCGACGCGGACGACGCGGCCGCCGACACCGTCCGTGTCTGGCTGGTTGAGCGCTCGTACGACGACCGCAACCTCATCACGCTCGTCTACGCGACCCCCGACGGCGAGCGCGCGCTCCGCAAAGAGATCGCGGCGACCGTGATGCACCAGCGCGGGACGCGCATCACCGCCGCCATCGACGTCGACCCGACGCAGCTCGCCCCCATCGATTCCGGAGAGCAGGAACGCTACGCGGCCGAGGCCAATCGGATGCGTGACCGGTACGGCCCCGACGAGGAGGTCTGATCCGCGTGGCACGGACGTGCGACGCTGAGAGCCCGCGCTGATAGCGGGACCTAAACCCTTTATTCCGTGGTGGGACAAGGCCCTCCCATGACCGCCATCGAACTCGACGGGGTGACGAAACGGTTCGGCGACGTCACCGCCGTCCGCGACCTCTCTCTCCAAGTCGAAGAGGGCGAGGTGTACGGCTTCCTCGGCCCCAACGGCGCGGGGAAGTCGACGACGATCAACATGCTCTTAGACTTCGTCAGGCCCTCCTCCGGACGCGTCCGCGTCCTCGGACTGGACGCGCAGGCCGACAGCGTCGCCGTCCGCCGACGGACCGGTGTCCTCCCCGAAGGATACGACGTGTACACCCGGCTCACCGGGCGGAAACACATCGAGTTCGCCGCCCGCTCGAAGGACGTCACCGTCGACGTCGACTCCGTCCTCGAACGGGTCGGCATCGCCGACGCCGCCGACCGTCGCGCCGACGAGTACTCGAAGGGGATGCGCCAGCGACTCGTCCTCGGGATGGCGCTGGTGGGCGACCCCGACCTGCTCGTCCTCGACGAACCCTCCTCGGGGCTGGACCCCGCGGGCGCGAAGGAGATGCGCGACATCGTCCGCGACGAGGCCGACCGGGGGACGACCGTCTTCTTCTCCTCGCACGTCCTCGGGCAGGTCGAGGCCGTCTGCGACCGCGTCGGCATCCTCCGCGGCGGCGAACTCGTCGCCCAGGACAGCATCGAGGGCCTGCGCGACGCCCGTGGCGGTGACACCCGCCTCGTCGTCACCGTCTCGGGACCAGTCGACGGCGCGATCGAGACCGTCCGCGCCCTCGACGGCGTCGACGACGCCCACCTGGAGCGGGAGACGCTCACCGTCTCCTGTTCGAGCGACGCGAAGACCCGCGTCATCAGTGCGCTCGAATCCTCGGGGGTGGCCGTCGAGGACTTCAAGACCGAGGAGGCCTCGCTCGAGGACCTCTTCCTCAGTTACACCGACGGATCGACCGCCCCCGACGACCGGGTCGACCAGGCCCCGTCCGACGAGCGGGACGCCGACACGGAGGTGCGCACATGAGCTGGCAGGCCGTCGCCCAGAAGGACTTCGAGGACGCCGTCCGCTCGCGGTGGCTCTGGGGACTTTCGGCGTTCTTCTTGCTCTTCTTCGGCGGGACGACGAGCCTCTTCTACGCGTACCTCGGCGGCTCCGGGGCCACCTCCGACTCCCTGTTCGGGCTGTTCGCCTCGGGCTTTCTCTCCTTCTCGTACACGGGCTTTCTCGCGTTCGCCCTCGCGTTCATCGCGCTCATCACTTCGTACGGCGCGGTCGTCGACGAGCGTGAGTCCGGAACGCTGAAGCTCCTCCTGTCGCTCCCCCACTCCCGTCGCGACGTCATCGCCGGGAAGATCGCCGGCCGGAGCGCCGTCGTCGTCATCCCGGCGCTCGTCGGCTTCCTCATCGCGCTCGTCGCCCTCCTGGCGACCGGGACCCGAATCGTGTCGGGGCACTTCTTCCCGCAGGTCGCGCTCACCGCACTCTTGGCCGTCGCGTTCGTCTCCATCGGCGTCGGGGTTTCGGCGGCGGCGGATTCGGGTCGACAGGCCACGCTGGGCACGCTCGGGATGTACTTCCTCTTCGCGCTCCTGTGGTCGTTCGTCGCCCGCGGCTTCCCCCAGTTGCTCACGGAGATCGCCACGCGCCTGCCGGGCGTGGACCCGCTCTCGACGGCGCTCACGGTGAAGCTTCGTCTCCTCGTCAAGTACCTCAACCCCCTCCGGGCGTACGAGACGCTGGTCGCGGAGGTGTACTTCGGCGACCCGGTGCAGGCTCGGCTGGTCAAGGAGGGCTTCTTTACACAGGCGCAGGCCGCCCCCGTCCTCCAGGAGTCGCTCCCCGTCTACCTCACGGGGCCGTTCATCTTCGCCATCCTCCTGGCGTGGGTCGTCGTCCCGCCCGTGCTCGGTTACTGGAGTTTCCGCGACCAGGACCTCTGATCGGGTCGGTCGCTCTCGGTCGATTCCGCTGTTTCGTCGGGTTGGAGGGGTCAGTCCGCGCCGTGGGTCGGGACGTACCGACAGTCGGTACAGCCCCAGGAACCCGAGACGCACGCGAGGGTACCGCTGCAGACCGGGCAGCGGTACACGCCGGACGTCGGCTGCTGTTTCGTTGCCATCGATTCACTCCGGGGTGGGAGAGAGTATAAGGCTTTGTGCAGTTCTGGGTCGATTGTATTAGGTGCCTTAATCACGACCGGGCCGCCTCCGGCGGTCGGGGGCGACCGTTCTCACGGAGTCACTCGGGCGGGTACTCGACGTCGTACTCCCCGAGGACGGTCTCGAACTCCCCCTCCGAGAGTTCTGGCACGTCGTTCGCGTCGGCGTCGTCGCGCTTGTTCTGCCCGGGCGAGTCGCCCACGACGAGATACGAGGTGTTCGAACTCACCGACGAGGTCACCCGACCGCCGTGTCGCTCGACGAGGTCGCTCGCGTCCGACCGCGGGACGGAGAGAGAGCCCGTGAAGACGAACGTCAGCCCCTCCAACGGCGCGTCGCCCTCCTCGCGTTCGACGTCTCGAGGGTCGACCTCGTGTAAGAGGTCGTCGAGGGCAGCGCGGTTCTCCCGGCTCTCGAAGAACTCCCTCGCCCGGTGTGCGACCGTGGGACCGACGTCCGGAACGGTCTGGAGCCGTTCCTCGAAGGCGTCGAAGTCGGCGTCGTCCTCGAGGGGCAAGGCGTCGACGGAGCCGAACTCCCGAGCGACGTTCCGCGCCGTCGACTCGCCGACCTCGGGGATACCGAGCGCCGCGAGGAACGCGTCGAGCGGCGGTTCGCGCGCGTCGTCGATCTCGGCGAGGAGCTTCTCGGCGCTGCGCTCGCCCCACCCGTCGAGTTCGGCGAGGTCGTCGACCTCCAACCGGTAGAGGTCCGCCAACCCCTCGACGAGCCCCTCGTCGACGAGCTGGGCGACGCGCTCGCCTCCCAGCCCCTCGATGTCGAGCCCCTTCCGCGAGCCGTAGTGTTCGACGGCGCGCTCCAGCTGTGCCTCGCAGGCGAGCCCCCCCGAGCAGAACGCGAGCGGTCCGTCGCGCTCGACCGGGCTGTCGCAGACGGGGCAGGTGTCGGGGAACGCGAACACCCCCTCCGAGCGCTTCTCGACGACCTCGTCGACGTGCGGGATGACGTCGCCCGCGCGCTTGATACGGACGCGGTCGCCGACGTCGACGCCGAGCGTCTCGATCTCGTCGGGGTTGTGCAGCGTCGCCCGCGACACCGTGACGCCGCCGACGTCGACCGGGTCGAGGAGGGCGACCGGCGTCAGCCGCCCCGTTCTCCCTACTTGGACGACGATGTCCTCGACGGTCGTGGCCTCCCGCCGCGCGGGGAACTTGTAGGCGAACGCCCACCGGACCGCGCGGGCCGTCGCACCCAGCTCCTCCCGCGCGTCCCGGCTGTCGACCTTTATTACCGTCCCGTCGACCTCGTAGTTCAGCTCGTCGCGGTCGGCCATGAGTTGGTTTCGGTAGTCGACGGCCGCGTCGATGTCGTCGACGTAGTCGACCCGGTCGACGACGGGCAGCCCCCACTCGGCGAACCGCTCCAGCGCCGCGGTCTGTGTCGTGGGCTCCTCGCTCGCAGCCATCAGATCGTAGAAGAAACACGCGAGCGGGCGGTCCGCCACCACCGTGGGGTCGAGTTGGCGGAGCGTCCCCGCCGCAGCGTTGCGCGGATTGGCGAACGGCTCCTTCCCCGACTCGACCCGTTTGCGGTTATGCCGTGTGAAGGCGTCGCGGGGCATGTACACCTCGCCACGGACCGCCAGCGTCTCCGGTGGGTCGCCGCGGAGCCGCAGCGGCACCGACCGGATAGTCCGAACCTGTGCCGTCACGTCGTCGCCCTCCCGCCCGTCGCCTCTCGTTGCGGCTCGCTCGAAGCGGCCGTCCTCGTAGACGACTTCGACGGAGAGGCCGTCGAACTTCGGTTCACAGACGTACGTGACCTCGCTCACCGCGTCGCGGACGCGGCGGTCGAACGCGCGGACGTCCTCCTCGTCGACGGACTGGTCGATAGAGAGCATCGGCGCGACGTGTCTCACTGTCGCGAGTTCGTCGACCGGCTCGCCCCCGACACGCTGGGTCGGCGAGTCGGTCGTGACGAGGTCGAACGCCTCCTCCAGCGTCTGGAGCCGACCGAACAGCACGTCGTACGTCCGGTCGGCAACGAGCGGGTCAGCCTCGACGTAGTACCGCCGGTCGTGTTCGTGGATAGCCTCGCGGAGGCGCTCGGCCTGCTCTTCGGCATCCTCGCGGGAGAGTTTCTGGACCGGCGTGAACTCCGTCGGCGGGTCTCTCAGGTAGGGGTTGTCGGCGTCCGACTCGAGTTCGCCCTCTGTCATTGACGGAGGGGTACGGTGTACGGGAGTAAAGGGTCCGGGATGTGTTCTCCGCGTGCGAGTGGTGTTCGGCCGTGACGGTGGGGGTTGTTTCGGGCAGTGCGTGTTGTCATGGTCGGTCCGAGCGAGGTGCGAATCGGTCGATGTGCGCGTGGGTATCAGTGGAGTCATCGGTCGATGTGCGCGTGGGTATCAGTGGAGTCATCGGTCGGTGTGCGCGTGGGTATCGGCGGAGTCGCGGTGTGTGCGGACACGACCCCACGGCACACGGGCGCGATGGACCGCAGCCTCGCCCTCCCCAGCCGATCGCTCGCGCATGAAGCGCGAGCCGGCCACCTGAGCGACTCCGTCGCTCCGAGCCTTCACACGGTTCCCACGTG
>JBEPYA010000090.1:0-13865 GCA_041641615.1 Salinigranum sp.
GAGTTCTCCGACTGGAACACGGTCCACCACACGTTCACCTACGCGAACGCGGTCCACGCGCTCGCCGAACGGGTCTCCGATGCGGATCGCGCCGCCTACCGGGCCGTCTTCGACGGCGCGGTCAACGTCTATCTCGACCGGTTCCTCAACAGCCCGCCGGCGACGATTCCCGAACGCGGGGGTGAGGGAGACGTCGACGACCTGCTCGACGCGCTGGACGAGACGATGGACAGGGAGGGGAGCGTCGACGAAGCGGGCCGCCTCGCGGCGCACGTCCTCGATTCAGGGGCTGGCGACCGACTGAAGCGCCGACTCGGTGCCGCGCTCGTCCGCGAGGACGCGGGATTTCACACGTTCCAGGCGCTGGAAGCCGGATTCGCGCAGGCCGACAGGCGGGAGGGATGGGAGCGGCGGACCTGTCTCGTCGCCGTCGCGCGCTACCTCGCCGCGCACGCGCCCACCCGCCGCGAGCGCGAGCAGACGTTCACCATCGCCGCCCGGCTCCACCGCGGCGAGGCAATCCACGAGGAGTGACCTGGTGTCGGGGAGCGGGAGAGGGAGTTACAGCCTGGACGCCGCGAGGTACTCGCCGACGCGTTCTCCCTGTTCGATGCCGTTCCACAGCGCGGCGTGGACTCGTGCCTCGCCGGCGACCCAGTCGCCCGCGAAGAAGAGCCCCTCCTCCTCGGCTTCGTGGACGATGTCGGAGACCCCCTCGTCGGGAAGGGCGTACCGCCAGCCCTGGTCGTCGTACCAGTCCGGCTCCGAGAACGCGGGGTCGCCGAGCAGGCTAGCGACTTTCTCGGCGACGACGTCGACCGACTCCGCCAGGGGGTCGTCGTAGTGTTCCGCCGACCACTCGGGCGACATCTGCACGACGAGCAGGGACTCGCCGTCGGGGACGCGTCCCTCCTTGCATTCCTCGCGGGAGAGCCAGCCGATGTCGTGTTCCTTGTCGACGTTGACGAGGCCGTACCAGGGCTGCTCCTGCTCGAACGGGTAGTGGAGCACGTACGTTCGGATCGTTCGGTAATCGACCGCTCCGACCGCCTCGCGGAGCCGCGGGATGCGCTCGTCGTCCCACCGCGTGTCCGAGAGGAGCGCCGCCGTCTGTGGGGCCGGCGGCGTGAGCAACAGCGCGTCGAACGGGCCGTAGCCGTCCCCGTCGGTGTCGACGACCGACCAGCGCTCCCCCTCGCGGTCGATGGCGGCGACGCGCGTCCCGTGTTTCACCTCGGCGTCGGTCCGGGCGAAGAGCCGCTTCGCCAGCTGTGTCATCCCCTCCGTCCAAGTGAACTTGTGGTCGTCGCGGGCGTCGCCCTCGGTGATTCTCCCCGCCGCGTCGAACGTCCAGACTGGCTCCGCGATGTCGAGGAGGCCCTCCTCGCCGAGCCCGCGGATGAACTCCGTGGTCCGGTCGTCGGGATCCTTGACGTAGTTGGCACCGTGGTCGTACCGGCAGCCGTTCTTTCGCCGCGTGGCCGCGCGCCCGCAGACGCCGCGGGACTTCTCGAGGACGGTCACGCCGATGTCGGTGTCCGCGAGTGCGTCGGCCGCGCCGGCCCCGGCGGCACCCGCGCCGACGATGCACAGAGAGGTCATGTGCGACTGTTAGGATGGGGTGGTGAAATGTGTCGTGGATACCGGTTCCGAGGCCTCCTGAGTCCGAACCGGGGGCGTCGGTTCAGCGTACGTCGCATTCGTGCGGGCGGCGCGTGGCGTCGCGCTCCCCGTGAGCGCGACCCGCACGCGAGTTCTATCGCGAGTGCAACGAGTGGAGGCTTGACGCGATGGAGTCGCTTCACTGGACGAGGAACGCAGGACGCGAGCGAAGCGAGCGTCCGAGTACCGCAGTCGGCTGGGGAGGGTGTGGCTTCAGCGCCCTGGCGACCGCGCGGTCTTCCGGTCCGCTGTGTCGCTCTCCTCTCGACCCTCCGAGTTCGTCCAAAACTCCGGGAACTCCTCGTCTCCCGTCCACCCGCCCGGCACGCTCTTTACGCGTCCGCCCCCCTTCCCACACGTGACCAACGACACCTACGACGCGGTGGTGTTCGACAACGACGGCGTCCTGACGACGCTCGTCGACCGGTCCGTGCTCCGCGGCGCTGCCGAAGCGGCGTTCGTCGCCTTCGACGTCGACCCCGACCCCGCGGACGTCGACCGGATGACCGTCGGCGTCTCGCCCGAAGACCTCGCGGCCGTCTGTGACCGCTACGACCTCTCCCCCGACGAGTTCTGGCGAACCCGCGACGAGCTGTCCTCGCAGGCGCAGATCGACGCGGTCCACCGGGGCGAGAAGCGCCTCTACGACGACGTCGCCGCCGTCGAGGCCATCGATCTCCCCCGCGGCGTCGTGAGCTCGAACCAGCAGGCGACGCTCGACTTCCTCTTCGAGCACTTCGCGGTCGACTCGTGGTTCCGGACGGTCCGCGGTCGAGAGCCGGTGCCGGAGAGCCTCACGCTGAAGAAGCCGGCCACGCACTACGTCGAGCGCGCCCTGGCGGACCTCGCCGTCGACGCCGACCGGGCGCTGTTCGTCGGCGACACCTGGGTCGACGTGGTCGCCGGCGCGCGAGCCGGCTGCGACACGGCGTTCGTCCGTCGTCCCCACCGACAGGAGCACACGGTCGAGACGCCACCGACGTACGAGATAGAGACGCTCGACGAACTCCTGGCGTTCGACCGAGTCCCCACGCGCTCGGAGGTGGCCCGATGACTCTCTCCGGCGTCGTCCCGCCGATCGGCCTCGGAACGATGGGGCTCGCGGGCGACGCGGGAGCCGAGACGGTCACGGCGGCGCTCGAACTCGGCTACCGCCACCTCGACACGGCCCAGATTTACGAGAACGAGGGGGTCGTCGGCGACGGACTCCGGGACGCGCTCGACCGGGGTATCGTCGACCGCGACGAGGTGCTGGTGGCGACGAAAGTGTGGGTCGACGAGCTTCGCCCCGGGCGCTTTCGCGACTCGGTCGAGACGTCCCGCGAGAAGCTCGGCGTCGACACCATCGACCTCCTCTACCTCCACCGACCGCGCGGCCCGTACCGCCCCGAGACGACGCTTCCCCTCTTCGACGGGGTCCGCGACGACGGCCTCGTCGACCACGTCGGCGTGAGCAACTTCACCGTCGACCAGCTCGAAACGGCTCGACGGCACCTCGCCGCCCCTATCGTCGCCCACCAGACGGAGTACCACCCGCTGTTCCGCCGGCCCGCGCTCCTCGACGACGCCCGCGAACACGACTACACCGTCGTGGGGTACTCGCCGCTGGCCGGCGGCCGGGTGTTCGACCTCGAACCCGTCGTCGCAATCGCCGAAGAACGCGACGTCTCGCCCGCGGCCGTGAGCATCGCGTGGCTCCGCGCGAAGGGTCTCGCCGTCGTCCCGAAAGCCTCCTCGCGAGATCACCTTCAGGCGAACCTCGCCGCCGTCGACCTCGTACTCGACGAGTCCGAGATGGCCCGCATCGACGCGATCGACGTCGAAGAAGAGCTCTACCCCGACTGATAGAGCGGAGGAATCCACCGGTTCGACCCGCCTCACTGCTTTAATATCTCACGAGACGTACGCCTGTACGTAAGTGGTAGGAATGACACGACGAGCGGCGGTCATCTGTGCGGCCTGTGGGCGGGCGGCCTTCGCCCGCCTCGTCGGTGAACGGGTGGTCGTCTCGACCGCCGACGGGAAGTGCGTCTGCGGACACGGCGAATACGTGCCGGTTTCCCGCCTCGACGACGTGGAATGACGCTTCGAGGCGACCGAGGCGGCTGAGAGGGACGAGACGACTGAGACGGCTGAGAAGGCTGAGGCGACCGAAGTGACAGAGACCACTGACACCGATTCGACCGCCCACAGGGGCGAGTTCGGCTGCGACGAGATGTACCCTCCGTCCGGACACTGGCCGCTCGTGGGCCCCTGTTCGCGCGGGCCTCCTCTGGATATCCGATGTGATACTCAGCACGGAACCGTTATGACCGAGTTCCGTCTCGGACGAGTCATGAGAATCCGGAGTGGCGTCAGCGGGTTCGACGACCTCGTCGGGGGCGGCTTCCTCCCAGAACGACTGTACGTGTTGAGCGGACCACCTGGCAGCGGCAAGACGACCTTCACCGCACAGTTCGTGGCCGAGGGCCTTCGCAACGGCGAGCAGTGCATGTACATCACGATGCACGAGACGCGCGAGGAACTGGTGAACGACATGTCGAGCTACACGTTCGGCTTCGAGACGCTCACCGACTCGGACAACTTCCGGTTCCTCAACCTGGTGAGCCCGAAGGGGAAACACGTGCTCAACCAGTTCTCACAGGGCAGTGGCTCCTCGAGCGTCAAGTCGCTCACCGACAAGATCGTCGCGTTCGTCAACTCCCGGAACGTCGACCGGCTCATCATCGACTCGACGATGCTCCTTCGGCTCTTCTTCGCCAACGGCTCCGAGGAGATGACGCGCTTTCTCACCGCCCTGAAGCAGGGCGACGCGACGACGCTTCTCATCTCCGAGATGACCGATCCGACCTCCTACTCGGACGAGCACTACCTCGCTCACGGTGTGGTGTTCTTCCACAACTACCTGGAGGCCGGCGGCATGACACGCGGCGTCCAGGTGATCAAGATGCGGGGGACCAACATCGACTGTGACATCCGCTCCGTCGAGTTCACCGAGGGTGGACTCGTGGTCGACCCCTCGACCACGGTCGAGACGTGACCGACATGTACGAGGAGGCGTTCGGCTTCGACTGGAAGCGGCTCTCCGAGGAGGAGGCGCTCAAGCGGATGTACGCCCTCGGCGTCGCCGCGGTGCTCGGCGAGCGCCACCCCGAGGAGTACACCCGCATCATGCGGCAGGCATCGACGGCCTACCGGCGCAGCGTCCTCGAACTCTCGTTCAAGGAGGGCCAGCAGCGCGCGAAGAACAACCGCCGCGAGTTCGACGGCTCCCGGGACGTCTGGGACGCGCTCGTCGACACCGAGGGAACGACGCCCCCCTCGTCCGCACGCGACGACGTCGACGAGCGCAAGCCGAAGGGGAGCGTTCCCGACGTCGTCACCCGCGCTGAACTCCTCGAATACAACGCCGACGACCTCGAACGGGTCCGACTCCCCAAACTCCTCCGCCGCGATTCGTAGCCGGGTTTCGTTCTTCACGGGCGTTTATCTCTATCGCATAGAGGTTATCGAGACGCGGCCCATGGGAGACGCGAACAGCACGGAGACCGCACGGTGTACGGGCGCGCTGAGGCCACGCCACCGAAGCAGCTGAGCCGCTTCGAACGGTTCGTTCGCTCGTTACACTCGTCTGCGGGCGACGGGAGTCGCCCGCACGGCCAGCGGGACGCTCCGCGCCACCGCATCACTCCGCTTGTGGCGGTCGGCGCGTGATGAACGAGCGAAGACGTGAGCGAGTGAACGCGCGAGGGACCGCTCGCGCCTCCGTGCGCGAGCGACCGGCTGGGGTGGGCGAGGCTGCGGTTCACTGCGTCCGTGTCTCGCGCCGTCTCCTCGCCGAACCGACTAGAGTAGCGTCTGGAACTCTTCGCAACCGAGTTTACTACTCCTACCATTCCAGCCGGTAGACGAGGAGTCTCACTGACCGAGTGAGCGGTTTCTTTCACACGCTCCTCTAGCTTCGTCGACAACAACCCACTCGGTCGCTGATCCGTATCGGTCCGCTCGGTGTGTTGTACATCGCCTCACGCCAAACCCTCATCCGTCTCCGACACCTCCCTTCCGTATGGACTCGTCGACCACAGACCGCAGCGACCTGCCCGACTCCGACGCCGAGTGGCGAGAACGCCTCTCTCCCGAGGCGTACCGCATCCTCCGCGAGCGCGGCACCGAGCCGAAATTCAGTGGCGACTTCCTCGGGAAGTCCGACGATGGGACGTACGTCTGTGCCGGGTGTGGCACGCCGCTTTTCGACTCCGACACGAAGTTCGACTCGAACAGCGGGTGGCCCAGCTTCTACGACGTCCTCTCGGGCAACGTCGAGACGCGCGTCGACACCAGCCACGGCATGCGCCGCATCGAGGTGTTGTGTGCGACCTGCGACGGCCACCTCGGACACGTCTTCGAGGACGGCCCCGAGCCGACGGGGAAGCGCTATTGCATCAACTCCGCCGCCCTCGACTTCGAGCCCGACTCGGAGTAACGCGAGTCGCACCCGGGTTCGTCTTCGGCGCTCGCGGACGCCACCGCTCGGGTGGCCGGACCGGCAGTCGAACGCCGTCTCCGGCCCGAGTCGATTCTCAGCGCGGATAATTCGAGAAAAGCTATATCATCGGCGCGCGCGTCGGATGGGTCATGAGCAGGCGGCTCGACCACGCCCGGTCCGCGAGCGACCCAATTCCGGCGCTCGCCCTGCTCCTCGTCGGGATCACCTCGCTCTGTCTGGCGGTGCTCTACCCCATGCAGCAGCTCGCGGCGCAGGCGTCGGTCGCCGGGATGATCTCCGGAGGCGTCCTGGTCATCCCCGCGGAGACGTTCGTGGTCGTCGCGGGCCTCCTCGTCGTCTCCGCCTCCGCGACGACGCTCGGGGTGTTGGTGCTGTTCCTCCGGCTCTGAGTCGTCGACACCCTCGCCATCACCGACACGACCCTTTTCAGCTTCGCGTCCCTTCCCGCGGTATGACCGTCCCTTCGGAGGCCGCACGGCTGCTCACGAGCGAACCACTGATGGCCCACCTCGCGACCTGCCGCGACGGTCGCCCGCACGTCGCCCCCGTCTGGTACGTCTACGACGAGAGCACGGAGACCGTCGAACTCGTCACCACCGGTCGGAAGCTCGCGAACGTCCGCGAGAACCCCCGGGTCGCCCTCTCGGTCCAGAAGGACGAGGGCGGTCACGCCCGGTGGACGGTCACCCTCCTCGGCACGGCGACGGTGGTTGACGACAGGGAGGCGACCCGCGAGGCGACCCGGCGCATCAACGCCAAGTACGGCGCCAGCGAGGACGCGTGGGCCGACAATCACCTCGTCCGGGTCAGCGTGGGAACGGCGTCGTCCCGGACGTACGACTGACCCCGACCGCGTTCGCGCTCAGTACCCCAGTCGCGCCAGTGTGTCGTCGAGTCGTCCCCGATAGCGCCCGCCGAACAGGTGAGCGTGTTCGAGCAGCGGGAGGAGTTCGTACACCGGGCGACGCTTCTCGAAACCTTCGGCGACAGGGCGTCGCTCGCGGTAGCGCTCGAAGAACGCGTCGCCGAACGTCCCCGTCCACGCGACGTACGCGAGTTCGACCTCCGGGTGACCGTAGTAACACGCCGGGTCGAGAAACGCCGTGACCGTCCCTCCCTCCGAGAGGACGTTCTCGGTCCAGACGTCGCCGTGGACGAGCGCCGGTCGGGGCGGTTCGTCGAGGAGCGCGTCGAGATCGGAGACGACACGGGCGAGTCGCTCCCGTGTCTCGGCGTCGAGGCGCCCCGCGACGCGCGCGACGCCGGCGACGTGGTCGAGTCGGTGCTCGCCGAAGCACGCGACCCACGACGCGCACCAGCGGTTGGGCTGCCGCAGCGGACCGGACAGCGTATCGAACGGGAAGCCGAACGCGCCCGCCGTGTGGTCATGCAGCGCGGCGAGGTGGTCGGCCGCGTCGCGCTCGACGCGCGGAGGGTGTGTGGTGTCGCCCGACACGTGTGCGAGAACGAGCACCTCGGCGTCGGCGAAGACGACGTCGGGAACGGGAAACGAGGTGTGTCGTGCCAGATACCGGAGCATCCGTGCCTCGACGTCGAGCGGGGTGTCACCAGTCTTCGCGACCAGTGTCTCTCCCGACTCGATCTCGACGCGGTGGGCGGTACCGACCATGCCACCGTCGAGTGCTTCGAGCCGCGCGACCCGTTCGCCGAGGGCGTCCGTCACGCGCTCTCGAACCGCGGCCTCCTCACTGTTCACGCGAGTCCCTCTCGCGCTGCCCTTCTGGTTCTGTCGGCCGCCCAGCGCGACAACGGGGAGCGACCGGTACGAACGAGTTCCGCTCGTCGGTCGACCGTTCGCCGGCTCTCGATACGAGCCCGACGGCCGACGATTCATAGTGTGTGCTATGATTTGGCATGATAAAGAGTAATATACCTTGGGGTGTGACACGTCTAGTGGGAGTCACTCCCCTTACAGAAGGACTCACTCCTCTCCCCTTCGGCTCCCACCTTCGATCCGTCGCGAGCGACGCCCCCGACTCTTCGCTGTCGTGCGATCTCTCCGCCTCGGCCGCATGACCGACACCGATCGGTTCTCTCTCACTCCGCCGTCGCTACCGGTCGCGCCAGAGGTAAGACGTCGGGCTGCGCCCACAGGGTATGTCGACGCCCTCGGACACGTACATCCAGAACCGCGAGCGCATCCAGCCGAACCAGACCAACAACTACGATACGGCCCACGGCGGTATCGTCATGCACTTGATGGACGAGATCGGCGCGATGAGCGCGATGCGCTTCGCCGGAGAGACCTGTGTCACGGCGCGCGTCGAGAGCCTCGACTTCCGAAGGCCTATTCCTCGCGGTGACATCGCCGTCGTCGAGGCGTGGGTGTACGAGGCCGGTCGGACGAGCGTGAAGGTCCGTCTCCGTGTCGACCGTGAGGACCCCCGAACGGGCGAGTCCGAGCGCACGAGTGATTCGACGTTCACGTTCGTCGCCGTCGACGGGGACGGGAAGCCACAGGCGGTGCCGGACCTCACCGTCGAGACCAGCCGCGACCGCGAGCTGCGGGACGGAGGGCGCACTCCTCCCGAGGAGTAGGGCACGTCCCCGCCACCACCTGTAATCCATCAGACACTGGGACAGTTCGCGCACAGTTATCCCCCGTCACGCCGTTGATTCACTTCGGCGTTCGACATGACAACGACAGACAACTACCTCGAGCGAGACCACGACGAAGAGTACCTGGACGTGGGTGGATACGAGCTGTTCTACCGACGGTTCGGGAGCGGTGACGAGACGCTCGTCGGCCTCCACGGTGGGCCGGGGGTCCCTCACGACTACCTCGCCCCGCTGGCCGCACACGGGACCGACATGCGGTCGGTATACCTCTACGACCAGTTCGGCGTCGGACGCTCCGACGGTCCCGCGACGGGTGACTTCGACCGCTTCACCGCGGAGCACTACCGCGACGAACTCGAAGCCTTCCGGGCCGCCCTCGACGTCGATCGTCTCCACCTGTACGGACACTCGTGGGGCGGGATGCTCGCGCTGGAGTACACCCTCGCGTACCCGGACCGCGTGGCGAGTCTCGTGTTGGCCAACGCGTTCGCGGACGCGAACGCCGCCCACGCGGCTATCCGTGCCACCGTGGAGACGCTCTCGGAAGAGTCACGCGAGGCGATCGCGACACACGAAGCGAGCCGAACGTTCGATGCGCCCGAGTTCCAGGCGGCGGTCATGGAACTCATCGGCGGACACGTCTGTCGGGCCGATCCGTTCCCGGACCCGGTTTCGCGGGCGTTCGAGGAGATGAACCACGACGTCTACGGGCTTATGTGGGGACCGGCCGAGTTCGTCCTCGCCGAGACTGCCCGACTCCGCGACCGCAGCGTCACCGACCGACTCGACGAGGTCGACGTGCCGACGCTCGTCCTCACGGGAACGTACGACGAACTCACGCCGGAACTCGCCAGAGACCTCGCGTCGGCGCTTCCCGACGCCGAACTCGTCGAGTTCGAGGAGAGCAGTCACACGCCGTTCTGGGAACAGCCCGACGAGCATCGCGAGGCTGTCGAGGCGTTCCTCCATCGGGTCACCCCAGTCCCTCAGTGAGCCGTCGCTCGGGCTACTCGTGACCCGACACCCGCACCGGCCGATACGGCTCCTCCAGCCACTCGATATCCGACTCCGACAGCGAGATGTCGAGCGCCTCGACGGCGTCTTCGAGGTGTTCGACGCTCGACGTCCCGAGGATGGGCGTGGTGACCCACTCCTTGTGGAACAGCCACGCCAGGGAGAGCTGCGCCATCTTCACGTCCTTCTCGTCCGCCAGCTCCTGCACCCGCTCGTTCACCTCCCTTCCCCCGCCCTCCTCGTACGGGCGACCGAGTTCGGCCTCGTGCTCACCGCGCGTCGTGGCTTCGAACTGCTCGTGTGGGCGGGTGAGATACCCCGCGGCCAGCGGCGACCACGGCATCACGGCGACGTCCTCTTTCGCACACAGCGGAAGCATCTCGCGCTCTTCTTCCCTGTACGCGAGGTTGTAGAGGTTCTGCATGGAGACGAAGCGTTCGAGACCCAGCCTGTCCGAGAGGTGTAACGCCTCGGCGAACTGGTGGGCCCACATCGACGACGCCCCGACGTGTCGCACCTGCCCCCGCCGGACCATGTCGTCGAGCGCCCGCAGCGTGGTCTCGACGGGCGTGTCGTAATCCCAGCGGTGGATCTGGTAGAGGTCGACCGTGTCCATGTCGAGTCTCGAGAGGGAGGCGTCCAGTTCCTGCTCCAGCGCCTTCCGCGAGAGCCCGCCCGAGTTCGGGTCGTCCTCGCGCATCTGTGCGTACCCCTTGGTGGCGACGACGAACTCGTCGCGGTCGTACTCTCCGAGGACCTCGCCCAGGATCTCCTCGCTTTCGCCGTACGAGTAGACGTTCGCCGTATCGAAGAAGGTGATACCCAACTCCAGGGCCCGTTCGATGACCTCCCGGCTCTCCTCGCGGTCGAGGGTCCACTCGTCCCAGTTCGTCCCGAAACTCATACAGCCGAGACAGATGCGCGAGACGGTCATCCCCGTGGAGCCGAACGTGGTGTACTCCATGTCCCGGCTTCGTCGAACGGGCCGATAAAGCTACGGCGCTAGCTTTCCGACACTGCTCCCCTCACTCGTTCCGGTCGAGGCGTTCCCCGCGTCCGGTCACGCGGTCGAGGACCGCTTCGACCACCCCTCGACTGACCATCGAGCCGCCGACCACCCGCTCGTAGAGCCCGACGAGCGACTCCACGGCGTCGAGGTCACGACTTTCGAACGCCGCCCGACAGGCGTCGCGGAACTCCGCCGGCGTTCGGTGGGCGTCGAGATCCGCTCGCGACGCGAGTTCCTCCCGAACCGCGTGGTACGCGCGCTCGACGGCCCGTTCGGCGTCGCCCGCGTCGAGCGAGTCCCGCGCGGCTGCGACGGCCTCCGGTGGGACGGTGACCGGCCCCACCGCGGTCGGCGGTACGCTCGACGACCGGGGGTCGATCGCGCTCTCTCTCGCCGCCGGCGGCACCTCCCAGCCTGCCCTGGCCGGGTCGTCGAGGTAGCGGCCGCCCGTGGTGTCGTTCGACGGGAAGACGACGGTCTCGGACTCCTCGACGGCAGGGGCCTCGTCGTCCGGCCTCGGCGCTGTTCCCGGGGTCATCCGAGGTACGTACTGCCTGAGCAAAAGGACCGCAGCCGCCGCGCCGAGCGCGCCGAGCGCCAGGACGGACGCGTCGAACGCGCTCATCGGCCCGACGTCCGACTCACCTGCCCGTCCACCGCTGTCCCTCCCGTACTACCATACCGGTAGACTGGTGTCGAACGGGTATGGCTGTTGCTGCTGGCTCAGCCGGCGGACATCGTGCACTGTTCGGTCGTGGTGACGTTCGCTCCGTCGAGACAGGAGAACCGACGCTCCGGTGAGAGTCGAGCGGGGTCAGACCTTCCGCGCGAACGCCAGGGAGCCGCTGATGTTCTCGATCTTCGCGGTGACTGTCTCGCCCTCGCGAGCGCCGGGGACGAAGATAGTGTACTTGCCGCGCTCGGCGACGCCGTCGCCCTTCCGACCGGTGCCGGTGATCTCGACCTCGTAGGTCTTGCCCTCTTCGAGAGCGTTGGGCGCGGTCTGGGTGCTGGTCTGCCGCTTCTGCTTCTGGACGGGACGGAACGCCCCACACGCCGTACAGCGGAGCATGTCGACGCCGTCCTCGGTGGTGAGCCGCGTGTCCGGCAGGCCGCACTCGCTACAGAGGACGAACTCTTCGATGTAGCTCTCGATGGCCGCGTCGAAGTCGGCGACGCTGAAAGAGCCGTTGTAGCGGGCGCGGTCGCCGTCGAACTGTCCCGCCGTGCCCAGTTCGCGCTGGATAGCCCGGTGGACGTGTTCGGGGTCTCGCGAGAGCGCGTCGGCGATCGCGCCGAGGTTCGTCAGCCGTGTGAACGCGCCGTCGGTCTCCCCGGCGGGGTCGGGGACCCGAAGGCGACTGTCCTCGCCCGTCGTTCGCTCCGGGAGCGAGTCGATCGCACGGTCGAGAGAAGATTCGTAATCCATGGAGGGAGAAGACGCCGGAGACAGATAGGCGTTGGCAATCGGGGACTCTCTCACACGCGTTTGCACACCGCCTGCCACGTCGGGGCACCGGCCACTCCCTCGCCGACGGGTGCCTCGGACGTCGGCAGCCGCCTCGGGTCGCGGCGGAACGTCGACAGCGAGTACCGACAGGACGATGTGTCCCACGGACGAGCGCGTGGTATGGTACTCCCAGTTCCCCTCTCTCCCGACCGCTCGCTTACCGAGACGCTCCGTCGCGTCGAGACCGCCACCTGGTCGCTCTGTACGGTCGTGACCGCCGCCTTCCTCGTCGCCTGTGTCGTCGGCGCGTTCGTCGTCGCCTCCCGACCGGTCGGCCTCCCTGTCGCTCTCTCCCTCGCGAGCGTCGTCGTCGGCACCCTCGTCTTCCTCGTGGCCGACGTCGTCTTCGGGTGACGGCTCGTTCACTCCCGGGAGTCGTGCTCCTGGTAGATGACGTGTCCGCAGGCCTTGCAGTGGGAGGCGTCGGCGTCGTGGTACTCCAGTCCGCACTCGGGGCAGGTGACGTTCTGCATGTCGCGGTGGGCCCACTCGCGGACGATCTTCGATGCCTGCCACGGGATGAGGATGACGCCCGCGAGAATTGCGGCGATGGTGACGAGTCGGCCGGCCCGCGTCGTCGGTGTGATGTCGCCGAAGCCGACCGTCGTCAGCGTGACGACGGTGAAGTAGAAGGCGTCACCGAACGTGTTCACGCTTTCGTTGACGCCGTGTTCGAACTCGTAGAACAGCCCCGCGGCGACGAAGAAGATGGTGACCACTGTCATGAGGAGTTTCATCACCCGGAGCGTCTCGACCGACACGGTCCCGAAGAAGAACTCCTCGTCGCGCGTGAACCGGAAGAACCGGAGGACGCGGACGACACGGAGCAGGCGGAGGACGCCGAGTCCAGCCGCTCCTGACAGCAACGTCGCCCCCGCGAGGACGGCGAACGTCGGGATGATCGCGAGCAGGTCGACGACCGTGTACGGGTTCGTCAGTTCCGCCACTCGGCTGCGCGCGCCGTAGATTCGGAGGAGATACTCGACGAGGAACACGGTGGCGATGGCGACCTCCACGGCCCAGAGTATCGTCTCCTGTGTCGGGGTGAGCGGGTAGGTGTCGGCGACGAACAGCGCGATGAACACGAGGTTCAGCCCGAGCAGCGCGATATCGAGCCCCTTCCCGACCGCCGTCCGGTGGTCGATGAGATAGAAGCGGACCGCGTCGCGGTAGGTTCGGGTCGCGCCGTGGCCCCGCTGGCCGTCCATACCCACCCCTACCAGGTGCTGGCGGCTAAGCGTTGCGGACCGCGTCGTGAGGTCGTGTCACACGCTATCGCGCGTCTCCAATGACTTAACCGTCGGGGACTCTTACCGATGACAATGAGCGAAGAAGTCGAACGGAAGAACCTCCGGATGCCGAACGACGACGAGCTGTTCGCGGTCGTCACAGAACACAACGGCGGGAATCACGTCCGCGTCCGCTGTGAGGACGGCAAGAACCGAATGGGTCGTATTCCCGGCCGCATGAAGTACCGCACCTGGATCAACGAGGGCGACGTCGTCCTCGTCGAACCGTGGGACTGGCAGGACGAGAAGGCCAACATCGAGTGGCGCTACTCCGGCCAGGACGCCGACCAGCTC
>JBEPYA010000091.1:0-13750 GCA_041641615.1 Salinigranum sp.
CCCGCCGACGGTCGCCGAGACGTTCAAGGCCCAGATCGTCGTCATGCAGCACCCCTCGGTCATCACCGCGGGCTACACGCCGGTCTTCCACGCCCACACGGCGCAGGTCGCGTGTACCATCGAGGCCATCGACCAGAAGATCAACCCCAAGACGGGCGAGGTCGCAGAGGAGAACCCCGACTTCATCAAGTCGGGTGACGCCGCCGTCGTGACGGTGCGTCCCCAGAAGCCCCTCAGCATCGAGCCGTCCGGTGAGATCCCCGAACTCGGCAGCTTCGCCATCCGCGACATGGGTCAGACCATCGCCGCCGGCAAAGTGCTCGAGGTCACCGAGCGATAAGCGATGCAGCAGGCACGCGTCCGACTCGCCGGCACGAGTCCCGAAGACCTCGACGCCATCTGCGGTGACGTCCGCGAGATCGCCAACAAGACGGGGGTCAACCTCAGCGGACCGATTCCGCTGCCGACGAAGACGCTCGAAGTGCCGACCCGAAAATCTCCCGACGGGGAAGGGACCGCTACGTGGGAGCACTGGGAGATGCGTGTCCACAAGCGTCTCATCGACATCGACGCCGACGAACGCGCGCTGCGGCAGCTGATGCGCATCCAGGTCCCTAACGACGTCTCGATCGAGATCGTCCTCGAGGACTGAAGCGCTAAGGCATCCTCACTTCGTCTCGATTTCTCTCTTCACCTCGACTCGAAGAGCGGTCGGACTACTCCTCCCTCGGCTACGTCGGCCTGACGCTCGTCGTCTGTGCCTCGTACAGCCGACTGTACTGCCCGTGCCGAGCGAGGAGTGCGTCGTGCGAGCCACTCTCGACGACCGCGCCGCCTTCGAGGACGTAGATGCGGTCGGCGTGCTGGACGGTCGAGAGCCGGTGTGCCACGACGACGACGGTGTACTCCTCGCCGAGGTCGGAGATGGCGTCGAGGACGTCGCTCTCGAGACTCGCGTCGAGTTCGCTCGTCGCCTCGTCGAGGAGGATGATCCGCGCGTCGGTCAACAGCGCCCGGGCGAGGGCGACGCGCTGGCGCTGCCCACCGGAGAGTTGAACCCCGTCCTCGCCGAGCACCGTGTCGTACCCAGCGGGGAGCGAAGGGAGGAACTCGGTGACGTGAGCGGCACGGGCGGCCCGCTCGACCACCTCGTCGCTCGCGTCGGGAGCCGCGATGGTGAGGTTCCGCCGAAGCGTGTCGTCGAACACGTAGGGGTGCTGTTCGACGACCGCGAGACACGCCCGCCAGTCGTCGAGGTCGAGCGTGGACAGCGGTCGGCCGTCGACGCGGACGTGACCGCTCGTCGGGTCGTACAGACCCGCGAGCAGCGAGAGCAGTGTCGACTTTCCCGCACCGGATCCACCGACGAGCGCGACGAACTCCCCGCGTTCGACGGTCAGTGAGACGTCCCTGAGGACCGGCTCGTGGTTCCCGTCGTAGGCGAACGTCACGCGGTCGAACGCGACCGATTCGACCGGTTGTGCGACCGGTTCGCCCTCGACGCGCTCGCGACGGCGGCGGACCTCGGCGACGAGGCCGTTCGTCCGGACGAGGTGCGGGAGTTCGCCGTCCAGCTTGTACACCCGGTGGGTCAGGTCGCTGAGCGTCGGGGCGAGTCGGAAGACGGCGAGCAAGAAGACGCCGAGCGCGCCGAGACCGAGTCCGACGTACGCCAGGGCGACGTAGAGGACGACCAGAACTGCGAGAACGGTCAGCACCCGGTAGAGACTCTGGACGGCCGCCTCGTTCCGGCGGAGTCGGACGCTCGCGTCGGCCTGTTCGGCGAGCGCCTCCTCGAACTCCTCGGAGAGATCGGTCGCCGCGCCGAACAGCTTCACCTCGCTGCTCCCGTGGAGGACCACGCCGAGGACGGATTGGACGCGCTGGTCGGCGTCAGCTACCCGACCGCCGACGCCGTACGCCGGCTCGATGACGTACCGGACGAAGACGGCGACGATGCCTAAGAGACCGAGCGCCACCGCCGCCAGAAACGGTGAGACGATGACGGCAACGGCGAGATACACCAGCGCGAGGAGGACTTGCTGGAGCGCGACGACCATGTTCTTGATGCTCTTCGCGCCGCGCTCGACGCGGGTGATGGTGGCGTTCAGGAGTTCGTCCGAGCCCGTCGCGTCGAAGTACGCCGTCTCGGCGTCGAGGAGAACGGCGAACAGTTCGCTCCGAAGGTGACGGACGTACACGACCTGGAGCCGGTCGCGCGACCACTGGACGACGAACCCGAGGGCGTGCCGGAGTGTCAAGACGAGCGCGACGCCGCCGACGACGGTCGCGAGCGTCATCTCGACACCGACGGCGGCGTAGACGGTCGCGAACGCGGCGACTCGCTGGTCGCTCGAATTCGTGACGTCGCCGCCCGCCGCGATTTCGAGGACGGGCAGTAAGAACCCGAGCCCGATTCCCTCGAGAAAGGCAGCGAGGACGCTCCCGACGACGATGAGTCCCGTCAGGAGTGGACGAAACGTGACGATTCCGTAGAGGGCGCGACGGCGCGCGGCCGTCGAGACCTCCGTCGGCTCACTCATGCCGGCTCACCCTACATCGGACGCACACGACGTGCGGGGAGGCCGAGTCGGTGTGTCGGCCTGTCCGGAGAGGCCGCGCTCCTCGGTCGAGCGCGGTTAGAGAGTCGAATCGGAGAGACATTAGATGCGGAGAGGAAGGACGAGTGAAGCATTGTTATGGATCCGCGAACGGGCGTTAACGGCGTCATATCGGACCTGCCGTGGGGCGTAACGAATGCCTCGGAGACAGGCCACCGACGACGCGTATCGAGCGGAACCCACAGTCGGGATCGCCACCCGCCGATGAAACAGAACGCTCAAGTGCCGTGCCGGACTTTCGACGAGTGCGGGCTCGTAGATCAGTGGCAGATCGCTTCCTTCGCAAGGAAGAGGCCCCGGGTTCAAATCCCGGCGAGTCCATCAGTTTTCGTATAATTCTCCTCAGAGAATAGGAGCGCGCGAACTCGAGACGACTGGGTCGATTGCTGTCGTGTGTGCGGTTCGAATCGCTGGCTTAGCGGTTCTCGTTGATCCACCGGCACCACGCGTGGAAGTCCTTCGCCCCGCACTGGTCGGCGATCGACTGAAGCGTCCCCGTGGGAATCCGATCTGCGGACTTCATCGGAACGGTGACGACCCGAACCTCGCCCGTCTCGGGATGCTCGTATCGAAGTTTCAGGTGACTGCCAGTGCGGTCGACAGGATGGTACCCGTGGGAGGTCAGGACGGATGCGATCTCCTGCCCGGAGAAGGACGTCCGGACCATGCGTCACTGCATGAACTCGGGGAGTTCCTTCGTGTCGAAGTCGTCGGGGTCGAGTCCCCACTCGCGGAGATCCTCGTCGGTGACGGGCTCGCCACCTCCCTCGTGGAGTTCGAGCGCCTCGGCGAGCATCCGGAGGGCTTCGGACTTGGTGTCACCGAACGAGGCGACGCCGGTTTCGATGTCCTTGGCCGTGATGCTACCGTCTTCTTCGTGGATGAAGACGACGCCTTCGGACTCGTCTCGATCGCGGGTTGCACTCGCCATTGTCCCACACTACGACCGACATCGCTGATAAGGATTCGCCCCAATGGAGACGAGTCCGGTGAGACGGAGATGGTTCCTTCCCGGCGAGTCCACTTCGCTTCGTTTCGCTGCGCTCAACTCCGCTCGGTGGCCTCGTCGACGTGCCACTCGCATCGCTCGCGGCACTCCCGGCGGGTCCTCTTGAGTCTATTCACGGGGAAGATCAGTGGCCAGTGTAACCAGTGCTCCCGTCACCGATCAGTACCGTTCTACTTCGAGTCCCGGAATCCGCTCGAAGTGACCCGGATTCCCAGTCACGACCGGCTCGTCGCGGACGATACCGGTCGCACCGATGGTCGCGTCGCCAACGTCGATTCGGTTGCCCTGCTTCCGCAGCGTCCCGTCGATACGGCCTGCCTTCCGTGCGATCTCTTCGGTCGTCGGGAGGATCGGTCTCGACTCGACCACGTACTCGATCTTGTGGTGCTCCCGCTCGGGGAGGTCGCTCGGGCCGACACCGATGAACAGCTCCTGCAGTGTCATCGCTGGCACGTACTGTTCGAGTCCATTCGCTTCGATCTCGTCGCCCTTCTCCAATGCTGCATCGTCGGCGTGCATCACGTCGATGAGAAACGAGGTGTCGAGGATCATTCCATCCGGTCCAGCATCCGTTCGATCTCCTCGTCGTGGTCACGGTGGCTCTCGTAGATCGCCTCGCGGAACGTATCCGCGTCGTCGTCGGAGAGAATACCCGCGAGTTCACGAAGCGACGGGGTGCCGACGAGCCGCTCGAGCGTCTCGCTGAGTGTCTCACCCTCCCGGTTGTGCGCTTTGATCCGGGCGTGCAGTGACTCGGAGACGCGGATCGTCTTCGTTGCCTCGCTCATGTCGTATACGAACGTATACGAGCTAACCAGGGTTTCCCCTGACGAAGTTGGAGCGTTCGCTGCGACCGAGGTGGTTGCTTCCCGGCGAGTCCGTCCAGGTCCGAGCTGTTATAATCGGAGAGCAGCCAACGACGAGTCTCTACCACGCCGGTCAGGCGTGGTCGTCGATCCAGCGGCACCACTCGTGGAAGTCCTCAGCACCACACTGGTCGGCGATCGAACGCAACGTCCCGATCCGTACTTCGGTGTGCATCGGCACGTCGACGTTCCGGACTTCACCCGTCTCGAGGTGTTCGTACCGCAGTCGGACGTGGCTGCCACTCCGGGAGACAGGGGCGTACCCGAAGCTCCGCAGCACGGCGATGATCTCACGGCCAGAGAACGTCGTCCGGACCATCGACTACCGCAGGAAGTCTGGGGGTTCTCGGTCGCCATCGATCTCGTCCGGATCGATGTCGAGTTCTTCTCGGAGGAAGGCGTCGGGGTCGTCGATCGGCTCGCCACCCTCCTCGTGAAGTTCGAGAACCTCGGCGAGCTGTGCGAGCGCCTCGGCACGGGTGTCACCGCCACGAGCGAGCCCCGTCTCGAGGTCCTTGGCGGTGATGCTGCCGTCGTCTTCGCGGACGAAGACAACACCCTCCGACTCGTCACGGTCGCGGGTTGCACTCGCCATTACAGTAGATTACGTCCGACATCGCTGATAAGGGTTCGCCCCGATGGAGACCTCGTGCGCGGAGAACGAGGTCGAATCCGGAGCCGCTCGACACGAGTACGGAACAGTGGTCGGAGCGCCGCAATCCAGGCGGGCGAGACCGTGACTGCGGTCGGCGACTGTGGCCCGCACTCGTTCTCAACCGTGAAGACAGTGTTAAATCGTATACCACGATGGACGCAATATACGGTAGACTTCCGACGATGCGGGGGCCGGGAGTCGACGGGGGTCCGGTGGCGGACCGACGGAGAGAGTCGACTCGGGAGGGGACGAATACCCATCAGGCGTCGGGCCGCACGGGCCAGTACGGCCAGGACCGGACACCCCGTTCGGGACGGTCCTGTACCGACGTCCGAGCCCCGTCGTAAGTGTAACCCTGCTGGCCTCCCTACCTCCGGCCATGGTTCCACTCGCAATGGGCTGGCGACATCTCCTCTTCGCCAACTACCCCGTCCCGCCCACGACTGTCGCCGCACGCCTCCCCGACGTCCTGGCCGTCGACACGTTCGATGGCGACGCGTGGCTCTCGGTCGTCCCCTTCACCAACGTGGACGTCCGCCCGCGCGGCCTGCCCGCATCGGTGGGTCTCGACCTCCCCGAACTCAACCTCCGGACGTACGTCACCTGCGACGGGGAACCCGGCGTCTACTTCTTCAGCCTCGACGCCCAGGGCGTCCTCTCGGTCCTCGGCGCGCGCGTCTTCCACCGCCTCCCGTACTACTACGCCCGTATTTCGCTTCGCAGCGACGGTGACGGCGGCGTCCGCTTCGAGAGCCGACGCCTTCACCCCGGCGACCGCCCGGCTCACTACACGGCGACGTACCGACCGAGCGGACCGGCGTTCGAGTCTCGTGAGGACCCGCTGGCGGCCTTTCTCACCGAGCGGTACCGCTTCTACACCCAAGGGTCGAACGGCGCGGTCCGGTACGCCAACGTCGACCACGAGCCGTGGACGCTGTATCCGGCACGGGCCACACAAGAGACGAACACGCTGTTCACGGCCAACGGGTTCGACGAGCCGTCGTCGGAGCCGGTCTACTACTACAGTCCCGAGATAGACGTTACCACCTCTCGAAGCCTTCGGTGGGAGCGAAAGAGCGGTCGAACGAGCGTGAGGGCAGAGGCATGACCGAGCGGACGAGCGATAGCCCCGACGACCCGAGAGGTAGTGACGGGAACGTCGACAGCGACAGTGACGCCGGGTCCACTAACGCCGCCAGTACCGGGGGAGACGCCGATGTCAGCCAGGGGACCGAAACGGACTCGCAGGACGGGTCGGCGGTCGATCTCGCCGCGGTCGTCGAGGAGGGGCCGGTCCTCCTCTTCGACGGCGTCTGTAACCTCTGCAACGGTGCCGTCCAGTTCGTCATCGAACACGACCCCGAGGGGAGGATCAGGTTCGCGTCGTTGCAATCAGACGTCGGACGGGCCGTCCTCGACCGACTCGCGCTCCCGACCGAGGAGTTGGAGACCGTCGTCCTCCTCGAGGGAAACCGAGCGTACACGCGGTCGGCCGCGGCCATCCGGGTCTGTGAACTGCTCGGCGGCCCCTACCGGGCGGCGAGCGTCGGCTGGCTCCTCCCCCGACCGGTCAGGGACTGGCTATACGCGTTCGTCGCCGAGCACCGCTACGAGTGGTTCGGCCGGAAGGACCAGTGCATGGTGCCGACGCCGGAGCGACAGGAGCGGTTCGTCGAGTGAACGTCGAGCGAGTTCCGAGCGAGGATCGAGTGAATGTCGAGAAGAAAAGCGGCGTCAGTCGGCATCCCAGTCGTTGACGACGTAGTAAACGCCGACGACGACGAACAGTCCGAAGAGCGCGACGCCCATCTCGGCCTTCGGGTGGCCGGTCTCGGCGCGGTCGAGGACGCGGTGGAACCAGAAGAGGTTCGCAACGGATGTCGCGTGTGCCGTCCGCCAGACGGTCGCGACGGTGTCGATGCCGAGTTCGTGGAACATCCAGTGTCCGTCGGGGACCATCGCCCAGACGCCGCTGCCGAACGTCGTGAGGAACTCCCGCCGTGGGGGCCAGTCGACGAAGAGCAAGAGCAGCAGGCCGCCGGCGAGGCCGACAGCGAAGTGGACAAGCGCGTCCATAGGGCGACAGTTCGACGGGAGAGCGAATTAACGCACCGTCTCCGACCCGTCGTGTCGTGAGACGTGCAGCGTCTCAACCCCGGTCGCCGTATCGAGCGTCACCCGCTCAACCGAGACGGTCGGGGGGTCGCCGCCGAGCGTGGTGAAGAGGAAGTCCGCGCCCGCGGCGTGGGCGACGTCCCGCGTCGGACGGTGCAACTCGGGCGGGAGGTTGAGCGCGTAGACGGCGTCGACCGCATACAGCGGTTCCGGTGACGAGTCACGCTCGGCGCGAGCGACGACGTCGTCGCGGACGAACCGAACGCCCTCGGGGACCGACCGGGAACGAACGTCCGTCGCAGTCACCTCGACCCCCCGGTCGACGAGCGCCTCGGCGACGTCGGTTCGTCGGCCGATGCCGACCTCGACGACCCGATCGTATCGGGAGAGATACTCGGCGAGAGCGGCGGTCATCCGACGAGTCACGGCGGGATGTTTATGACCGACCCCTGCTTAAGTCCGTCCATGCTCGTCGACATCGTGCCGATCGGGGGCGTCCCCGCGCAGGTCAAGCGGGAGGCCTCCGCCGCGCTCCGGTCCGTCTACGACTGCGACGTGACCGTCCACGAGGAACAGTCGCTCCCCGACGGTGCGTACGATCGCAGTCGAAACCAGTACCGGGCCGAGGAGTTCATCGAACTCGCCTCCCGGATCGGCTCCGCCGAGAAGAACATCGGTATCACGACGCAGGACCTCTACTACCGCCGCCGCAACTACGTCTTCGGACTCGCGTACCTCAACGGCAACGGCTCTGTCATCTCGACCGCCCGCCTCCAGACCACCTCCGACGGCGGCATCTCCACGAAGCCCTCCAGCGAGGTGTTCGCCGACCGCGTCCGCAAGGAGGTCGTCCACGAGATCGGCCACACGCTCGGACTCGAACACTGCGACAACTCCAAGTGCGTCATGTCCTTCTCCCCGACGGTTCGCGAGGTCGACGTCAAGGAGGAGAACCTCTGCGGGACCTGCTCTCGACTCGTTCGCTGACGACGGGCAGTCGCCTTCGAGCGAGGGGACGGACCACGTCACTGATTCACTTCTCGTCGACGACACGGACGACGCGAGTGACCACGCCGCGCTTCGAACCGAGCGCGTCGCCGCCGTCGTCTCGTCGACGGGCGACTCGCCAGCACGGCCCGCCGGGGATGGCACCGTGTTCGATTTCAGACGGTGAGAACCGCCGATAGGTAGTAGTCCACCGGTGGGCTATCTCCTCTCATGACGTTTCTCGTTGCGGTCGACGGATCGGAGGCGAGCGACAACGCCCTCGCGCACGCGACCGACCTCGCCGAGCGCCTCGGAGAGCGCCTCCTCGTGGTCACCGCGGTGGAACCGGCCGTCGTCGACATCGGCGGCGACGAACCGGACGGCTTCGACGACGCCGCCGGGCGACTCGTGGCAGAAGCGGTCGAGGACGCCGAGGCCGACGCCGAGCGCGTTCTCGAATCGGCGCGAGAGTACGCGACCGAAGCGGGCGTGGAAGTCGAGACCGAACTGCTGTACGGGCCGCCACTCCAGGTCATCCCGGACGTGACCGAGCGCGCGGAGGTCGAGGGGCTCTTCGTCGGACACCGCGGCCTCACCGGCAAGTACGAGGGCCTCGTCGGCAGCGTCGCGAAAGGCCTCGTCGAGCGCTCGCGCGTCCCCGTGACCGTCGTCAGGTGAGCGGGGGACCGTGACGCCGCTCGAACTCGACGGCTCCGACGGCGGCGGTCAGCTCCTCCGGACGGCGCTGACGCTGTCGTGTCTCGACGGACAGCCCTTCGAGATGGCCGGCATCCGCGCGGACCGACCGAACCCCGGCCTCCGGCCGCAGCACCTCGCCTGCGTCGCCGCGGCAGCGGCGCTCACCGGGGCGACGGTCGAGGGTGCCGACGCGGGGTCGGAGCGCCTGACGTTCAGCCCGGCGCACGCACCGAGGGGTGACGTGACCGTCGACGTCGGCACCGCCGGCAGCGTCGCGCTCGTCTTCGACACCGTTCTCCCCCTCGCCGCGGGAACCGACGACCCCGTCTCGCTCTCGGCGAGCGGGGGCACCGACGTGAAGTGGGCACCGACGTTCGACTCCTTTCGAAGTGTCAAGCTCCCGTTGCTCGCTCGCGTCGGTCTCGCGGCGGCGGTGCGTCTCGAACGCCGCGGTTTTTACCCTACGGGAGGCGGACGGGCGACCCTCCACGTCGCCCCCTCGACGCTCCGACCGCTCGCTCTCGGCACCCGGGGCGGCCTCGTCGCGAGCGCTCACGCCGCCGCCGCCCGCGACCTCGCCGACGCCGACGTCTGCGAGCGCGCGCTCGACCGAGTCGGAGAACGGCTGTCCGTCCCCCTGGCCGAGACGCACGCGACGTACGCCGAGACCGACTGCCCGGGCTTCGCGCTCCTGATTTCGGTCTCGGGCGAGACGCGAGCGGGGTTCGACGCGCTCGGCGAGAAGGGGATGCCCGCGGAGCGCGTCGCCGACGAAGCCGTCGACGCGTTCGAGTCGTGGCGAAGCGGTCCAGGAGCCGTCGACGCACACCTCGCAGACCAGCTCGTCGTCCCGCTGGCGCTCGCGGGTGGGGTCGTCACCGCTCCGCGCTCGACGGCACACCTCCGAACGAACCTGTCGCTGGTCGACGCCTTCGGTTACGACCTGCGGACGCGAACTGACGACGCAGGCGTCGTGATCACGTCCGAGTGAGCGGAAACGACGGGGTTGGCGGACCGTCCGAGCGACACGGACGACCGTGATACGGGTGGGGAGGGGGGCAGGCCGGCTGTGGGGACCAGACTCGGACGGCCCGCCGCCCGTCGGCGGGCGTGTCGGCCTCCACCCTGGTGAGCTTTCTGGCCGTGTGACAATATATCACACGGGCGGAGTTCCGCTCCGACCGGCACGGCCGTTCACGGGGCGTACGTGCCGGTGAGGCATGCTTCGGCGAGCACGTGGCCCTCGATTGCCGTCTCTACGTCGGCCTTCGTCGCGCCGCGGTCGAGATCGAGCGCCGTGTCGAGCGCGTACACGGCGAACCGGTAGGTGTGCTCGCGGTCCGGTGGGTTCGGCCCGCCGTAGCCGACCTCGCCGTAGTCGTTCGTCCCCTCCCTACCACCGACGCTCGTCGGGTCGAAGTCGGCCGGAATCGCCGTCGTCTCTGCCGGGAGGTTCCAGGTGACCCAGTGGTCCCACACCTTCCCCGCAGGCTCCATCGCGTCCGGGTCGTCGACGACGAGCGCGAGCGTCTCCGTCCCCTCGGGGGCGTCGTCGACCGTGAGCGGCGGGTTGACGTTCTCCGCACGGTACCCGTGCCGTTCGGGGATCGGCTCCCCGTCGTCGAACGCGTCGCTTGTCAGTCGCATCGCGGAGGAGTGTAGAACAGATGACATCATCAGCGTTACGCCGTGGAGACGGAGCGGTCGGTAGCGTTACGCCGTGGAGAGGCTCAGGGTGCGGAGAGTCCCGATGAACAAGTAGTTCGGATCCAAAAGGGTTTCAGGGTGCGAAGGGGTTCAGGGCGCGTAGTAGTACTCGCCCGCCTTCTTCTGTTTCCGGTCGAGTTGGGAGTCGGGTTTGTTGATGCGGGGGCGACCCGTCCGCTCGTCGCGGCGGAAGGTGATGTCGAGGTCCGAGAGGAAGTCGTTCATGCCCTCGCGCATCTCCTGGGGCATCTCGGCGTGGCCCTCAACGGCGGGTTCGCCGTCGAACACCATCAGCCGGTCGGCCAGCAGGTCGATCATGTAGATGTCGTGGTCGATTACCATCACGGTCGCGTCGTGGTTCTCCGCGTAGCGGCGGATGGCCGTCGTCGCTCTCACCCGTTGCTCGACGTCGAGGTGCGCGGAGGGTTCGTCGAGGACGTAGAGGTCCGCGTCCTCCGAGAGGGTGGCGGCGATGGCGACGCGCTGGCGCTCCCCGCCCGAGAGGTCCGAGAGGTTCTGCTCCATGATGCGTTCGAGCTGGAGCGGCCCGGCGATCTCGGTCTTCCACAGCGAGGAGCCGAAGTCGCTCGTGATAGATGATAAGAAGGCGTCGACCCGCATCGGCTGGTCGATTTCGATGTACTGCGGCTTGTAGGCGATGTCGAGTCGGAAGTCGAGTTCGCCCGCGTCGGGTTCGAGTTCGCCGGCGAACAGCTTCGCCAAGGTAGACTTCCCGATACCGTTCGGACCGACGATGCCCAGCACCTCGGAGTGGTAGATGGTGCCGCCCTCGACCGTGAGGGAGAACTCGCTCTCGCCGTAGGACTTCTCGAGCGAAGGGTACTCCACGAGGGGCGCGCTCTTCGTCGTCTCTCGCGGGGCGTGTTCCTCGAACGTGATGGCGTCCGGGCGGATACGCATGTTCTCGTTCGTCAGGTACCCCTTGAGGTACTCGTTGATCCCGTTCCGGACGCTCTTGGGGTCGGTGATGACACCGAACGCACCGGGGCGACCGTAGCCGATGTGGAGCGAGTCCGCCAGCAGGTCGAGGATCGCGAGGTCGTGTTCGACGACGAGGACAGCGCGGTCTTCGCTGGCGGCGAGCTCCTGGACGAGCCGAGCAGCGGTGACGCGCTGGCCGATATCGAGATACGGGGTGATCTCGTCGAGGAAATAGAAGTCGCGGTCTCTCGCCAGCGTTGCCGCGAGCGCGACGCGCTGGAGTTCGCCCCCCGAGAGGGTGTCGATGGGCTGGTCGATGACGGGGCGAATCCCGAGGCGGTCGACGAGGTCGTCGAGGACGTCCCGCTCGTCCGTGGCGGCGAGGAGCTCGCTCGTCTTCCCGTCGAACTGCTTGGGGATCTGGTCGACGTACTGGGGCTTGCGGGCGACGGTCACCTCGTCGTCGAGCAGCGCCTCGATGTAGTTCTGTAGCCCCGACCCGCGGTAGCGGTCGAGGACCGGCTCCCAGCCGGGGTCGTCGCCGTAGCTGCCCAGGTTGGGGACGAGTTCGTCCGCGAGGATGTGGACGGCCGTCGACTTCCCGATGCCGTTCGGTCCCAGGATGCCCGTGACGGTGCCCGCGTCGGGAACCGGTAACCCGTAGAGCGCGAAGGCGTTCTCGCCGTACCGGTGGACGGGGTCTTCCTCCAGCTCGGTCGGGAGGTTGATGATCTCGATGGCGTCGAACGGGCACTTCTCCACGCAGATGCCGCAGGTCTCCCCGAGACAGATCTCCTCGGAGATGCGGATCTGGTCGGGGTCACCCTCGTACGGTTCGTTCTCTTCGTAGTGGTCGCCGCGGGTGACGATGCAGTCCTTGCCGGTTCGGTTGGGCGGGCAGTACTTCGCGCACTCGTAGTTACACCGGTCGGGCTGGCAGCGGTCGAGGTCGACCACCGCGATACTGTCGTCGGCCATTAGAGGGTCACGCCCGCGGTGAGCATGATCGCGAAGGTGATGAACCAGAGGGTGAACGTCATGAAGCCGACGTAGAGGTAGTCCTTCGCCCCGAAGTCGGAGACGTCCACCCCGACGACGCGCAAGACGGGAAGCTGCAGGGCGATGAAGCCGGCGAGGATCCCGAGCGTCAGCCGATTGGTGGCCGACGCGGGGTCCGTCCCGACGACGACGCCCGACACGACCGCCGCCGCGACGCCTGCCAGACAGGCGAGCGTGGTGACGGTCACTCCCCGGAGATGTTTGGAGAGGCCGGTCTGCGTTTCCGTAGCCATACCTCTCCCTGCGAGAGCGCGCGTCAAAAGCCGTTCGTTCCACTCGTTGCCGTCAGGGCGTTCTATCAACCTTTATGCCCGTGGCGCGTCTCGAACGACTCAATGGCTGGATCCGACGAGGAGAGTCTCGACGACCTCCCACCGAGCGCAAAACTCGTGTTCAAAGTTCTCGAATACAACGGTCCACTCACACAGAAGGGGATCGTCGAGGAGTCGATGCTGTCGGCCCGGACGGTTCGATACGCCCTCGAACGCCTGGAAGGGATCGGTATCGTCGACGAGGACGTCTACTTCGCCGACGCACGACAGAACCTCTACCAACTCAACGAGACCGCAGACGAGTTCAAGAGCGGCGAGGAAGCCGACGCCGAAGCCTGCGCCGCCGAGTAATCCTCGCCTACTGCTCACGTCCCCCCCCGCGTTCTCTTCTCAGCCGTCGGTTCCACCGTGAGCGACGGTGGCGGGCCGGTGTCCGGCGATCGAACCCGCCGTCGATCGTCGCTCGCGTCGCGGGTTCGTGGGAGAACGACGGCGTGACGTGGTATCGAACAGCGACGACACAGCGTCGACTTCGTCGACGGTTCGCCGACCCCGTGAGCCGTCACGAAGGGGGGGTTCGGCGTCCGCGTTCACCGCCCAGGGCGCCGATAGAGTCGAGTCTGCAGAGACGGTCGCACGTGAAAATACGCGAACAACGTGGTCGATCGGGGACTCTCCATGGAGAGTCAGAAAACCGTTCGAGACGTTGCTGTGTTGAATAGCGACCTAATCTGTCGATATCGCTGCTTTAGAAGGGTGAAGCCGAGGAACTCGATTCTGAGTTATGGAAGTCGACCTCCTCGACTTCGTTGAACGGT
>JBEPYA010000092.1:0-998 GCA_041641615.1 Salinigranum sp.
TCACCGTCGAGGAAGACGACGCGCGCGTCGTCCTCCACGTCGACATGGACTGTTTCTACGCCTCCTGTGAGCGCCGGCGGCGTCCCGACCTCGCCGGTGAACCGGTGGTCGTCGGGATGGGGTTCGAACCCGGGGAGAGTCACGGCGCGGTGGCGACGGCGAGCTACGAGGCGCGCGCGTTCGGTGTCGACAGCGCCCAACCGATCTCGCAGGCGCTCGACGCCCTCCCCCGGGTCGAAGAGGGGGGCGAGGGTCACTACCTCCCGGTCGACCTCGACTACTACCGGGAGGTGGCGGCCGAGGTGAAGGGGGTGCTCCACGACTGCGCCGACGTCGTCCGCGAGGTGAGTATCGACGAAGCCTATCTGGACGTGACGGAGCGGACGTCGTGGACGCGCGTCGACACGAGCGCGAGCGACCGGACGCTCGCCGAGGGCTACGCGCGGTACGTCAAACAGCGCATCGACCGGGAGGTGGGCGTGCCGGCGAGTGTCGGTGCCGCGCCGAACATGTCCACGGCGAAGGTCGCCTCCGACCACGACAAGCCCGACGGCCTCGTCGCCGTCCCGCCCGACCGCGTGGCGGCGTTCCTCGCGCCGTTGCCCGTCGAAGAGATCCACGGCGTCGGGCCGGTCACCGCTCGCAAACTCCGCGAGATGGGAGTCGAGACGGCCGGCGACCTGAGCGAGGCGGATCCGACGGTACTCCGCGAGCGGTTCGGCGAGCGCGGGGTGACGCTGCACCGCCGCGCGAGCGGTGACGACGACCGGGTCGTCGAGCCGACGGGTCGTCCCAAGAGTCTCTCGCGGGAGTCGGCGTTCACCGAGGCCACCGACGACTCCGAGCGCGTCCGCGAGAAGGTCCGCGCGCTCGCGGGAGACGTCGCCGCGCGAGCAACAGAGAGAGACGCGACCTACCGGACCATCGGCGTGAAGGTGGTCCGTCCGCCGTTCGACGTGAACACGCGCGAGCGCTCGCTGTCGGGGCCGGTCGACGAC
>JBEPYA010000092.1:1008-13742 GCA_041641615.1 Salinigranum sp.
ACAGGTCGCGCTCGACCTCCTCGGCGAGTTTACCGAGGATCAGGTTCGAAAAGTCGGCGTGCGTGTCTCGAACCTCACGTTCGGGGGTGGCGAGCAGGTGCGGCTCGACGGGTACGAAGCCGACGCGCCGTCGAACGAGGGCGACGAGCGCGCGAAAGACTCCTCCGGGCGGAGCCGACGAGAGGGACAGGTGTCGCTCGCGGAGTTCGACGCCGACGAAGGGGAATAATCTGCCCGTCGGTGTCAGTCGCCCGTCTGACGTACCTCTTTGTGGGCGGGCGGCCACCTCTCTGCAAGACCGCATGACCGAACGGGAGACAATCACAGTTGCAGACGTAAGCGCCGGCCCGGCCGGTGACGGTACCGATCCGGGGACGACCGTCTCGCTCCCCGCCGTCGAGATTCTCACCGGGAGGGGGTTCATCACCGGGAAGTCCGTGTCGGGCAAGTCGAACACGGCCTCGGTCGTCGTCGAGAAACTGCTCTCGGCGAACTTTCCGGTGCTCGTGGTCGATACCGACGGCGAGTACTACGGACTGAAAGAGCAGTTCGAGATCCTTCACGTCGGCGCGGACGAGGAGTGTGACATCCAGGTCAACCCCGAACACGCCGAGAAGATCGCGTCCCTGGCTCTGGAACAGAACGTCCCGATCATCCTCGACGTCTCCGGCTACCTCGACGAGAGCGAGGCCAAGTCCCTCCTCCTCCAGACCACGCGGCACCTGTTCGCGAAGGAGAAGAAGCTGAAGAAACCGTTCCTGATGCTCGTCGAGGAGTGCCACGAGTACATTCCGGAGGGAGGAGGGATGGACGAGACGGGGAAGATGCTCATCAAGGTCGGCAAGCGGGGACGGAAACACGGCCTCGGAATCGTCGGCATCTCCCAGCGACCGGCGGACGTCAAGAAGGACTTCATCACCCAGTGTGACTGGCTCGTCTGGCACCGGCTCACCTGGCGGAACGACACCAAGGTCGTAAAGCGAATCCTGGGGAAGGAGTACTCCGAGGCCATCGAGGACATGGGCGACGGCGAGGGATTCTTGGTCACCGACTGGTCGGAGTCGATCCGGAGAGTGCAGTTCCGGCGGAAGACGACGTTCGACGCCGGGGCGACGCCCGGATTAGAGGACTTCGAACGGCCCGACCTCAAGTCGGTGAGCGGTGACCTCGTCGACGAACTTCGGTCGATCAGCGACGAGAAAGAACGACGGGAGTCCGAACTCGCGGATCTCAGACAGGAGCTCGAGAAGAAAGAACATCGGATCGCGGAGCTCGAACGCGAACTGGAGGAGGCCCGCGACCTGCGGCGGTTCGCCGACCAGATGGCGCAGGCGATGTTCCAGAAGGCCGAAGCACCGTATCGCGGGGGCCGAGGTCGGAACCTCAACCGCCCCGACGAGCGCCAGCGGGCGCTGAGAGAGTACGAAGAAGGCGACCCCAAGTCGGAGGCAGCCGCCGAGGCAACCGCCGCGGCCGACGGACGACGATCCAATCAGGACGAATGAGACGGGCGAGCCGAGAGAGCGGCCGACGCCGACGAGGAGGCCGTGATCAACGCCGCAGCCAGCGCCGACCCCGACGCGGACGTCCCGTTCCCGCTCGCGACCGACCCGGAGATGACCGATGGCGAGGTGGGCGCGACGAACGGCGAGTCGACGGGTTCGGCAGAACTCGTGCCGGTCACGTCCACCGTCGACGCCGCCGACACCGCCGACACGCCGCCGGAGCGTTTCGACATCGCGTCACCGCCGCTGCCCGACGGCGAGGTCGGTGCCGTCGCGCGCGACCTCAGAGAGCAGCTCGCCGAGTTCGAGGCCGTCACACGTCGGATGCTCGCTCACTACCGGTCACAGGGCATCGCGGACCCGGTCACCGCACAGGTCGCCGCGGGCGGACCGGGCGACCACAAGGTCGCGTACGCCAGGAACCGGACGCTGCGGAAGGCCGGGTTCGTCCGACACGCCGGTCGTGGAAAGTACGCGTACGCGCTCCCGGACCACGTGCGGACCGAGTACGCTCATCGGCTCCACCCCGACGCGTTCGACGAAGCGGTCGAGGCGGTCGAAGCCGTGTTCGTCGACGAGACGTCCCACCACGACGCGACCGAGGATGACTCTTCCGAAGACGTGGAGACTGCCGCCGACTGAGACGACCGGGCATCCGTCGCTATCGGTGCGCGAGTGCAGCGCAGAGAGTCGACGGGAAAAAACCAGCGTCGCTGCTCGTCGGCGTTATAGGCCCGCGACTAGATCCTTCAGCGCTGCACGCGGATCCGCGGCCTTGGCGACGCCCGACGCGAGGAGGATGCCCGTCGCGCCGAGGTCCTGCGCAGCGAGGACGTCGTCGCCCGTCGAGACGCCTGCTCCACAGTAGACGTCGACGCTCTCGTCGACGGCACCGGCCGCGTCGACGGCGTCGACGACGATGTCGGGGTCGGCGGTCGAGACCGACACGTCACCGCCGATGAGTTCCGGCGGTTCGACGGCGACCGAGTCCGGGCCGAGCGCGGCGACAGCACCGATCTGCGCGGGGTTGTTGCCGCAGACGCACGTCTCGAGACCGGCCCGCTCGGCTGCCTCCAGCGAGGCGTCGATGTCGGCGAGCTTCAGGCGGTTCTCGGAGTGGTTCAAGAGCGTCCCTTCCGCGCCGGCGTCGGCGACCGCCTCGGCGAGCGTACTTCCCGTGTACGAGCCGTGGTCGTTCGGCGAGACGTGCTGGGCCCACGTCTCGACTCCCGTCTCGGCGACGCGTTCGATGTGTGCGGCCTGCGGAGAGACCGCAATCCGTACGCCCGACTCCTCGGCAACGTCACGGGCTGCCTCGGCGACCTCGATGGGGTCGCAGGGGTACGCCTTGAGGTTCACCAGAATGAACATGCAGGTGAGTCTTCACTCTGGCTCGGATAAATAGCTTCACGTCTCGCCCTCGGACCACGCGTGAGGGGGTCGTCGACAGGGGCTGACAGCCGGGCACCGTCTCACGAGGTCTGTCGTCGCTGTCTCCCGGTCGCTGCCTGAGAACGGCGACAGCGGGGATTGACTGACACCAGATCGTGTCGCGCGGCGTCCGCCCGGACACCCGCTGCCCGCCGTGCGTCGGTCACTACGTCACACGGCGGGGTGGAGCCGGCATCGTACTTGAACGCCCGCATCGTGCCAACGGGACCGCTCGTCGGTCGCGCGGCGGTCGTGACTCGCACGCGCTCGGCGTCACTCTCCCAACGCGTCCGCCACAGCCTCGACCGCTTCGATCGAGATGTCGTACTCCGTGGCGAGCTCCTCCGCGCGGTGGGCCGAGAGTTGCGGTCGCGGGGAGGGTTCGTCACGAGGTCGGATCGGGTCGAGCGTCTCGTCCGAGACCTGAAGCGAGACGGCGTCCCACCGCGCGTAGTGGCCCATCGCGTCGAAGTACGCTTTCGTCGCCCGCCGTTCGTCGCGGTGGAAGTCCGCCGTGAGGAGCGCCTCCTCGCCGACGACGGGACCGGCCTTGACGATGCCCGCGGGGTTGACGAGCATGCTCCCGCCGTTGCCGACGCCGAACCCGAGCTCGTCGGGGTCGAACTTCTCGGGGACCTGGTCGTCCATGTACGCCGAGCAGGAGGCGACGAACGACTGCGTCTCGAAGGCGTACTCGCGGACGGCGGGGTAGATGTCGCAGGTGTCTTTCGCGGCTTCGGAGTCGGCCCCCCTTTTGTCACCCGGGTGGCCGTGTTGCTCCCAGAAGCCGGGCCACGCCGCGGCGTGAATCTCCTCGCCCATCGCACACAACGCCGCCTTCGACAACGTCATGTGGTTCTCGTAGCAGATGAGTCCGCCTACCCGCCCGACGTCGGTGTCGTGGGTCGCGAGGCTCGACGGGTCACCGCGGCCCCAGATGGTCCGTTCGTCGTGGGTCGGCATCAGTTTCCGGTGACGACGGACCAAGGTACCGGACCGGTCGAAGAAGAACAGCGAGTTGTACAGCGTCTCACTCCCGACCCGGTCGCTCCGCTCGTTCGTCCCGAGGACGAGGTGGAGGTCCGCGTCGTCGACGGCCTCGCCGATGAGGGCGACGGCGTCGCCGTCGACGGAGAGCGAGTGCTTCGAGAGGTCGACGACGAGGTCCGTCCACCGGGAGATGGAGGTGCTCCGCCGCCAGTACGGATACCCCGGGAAGTACGTCTCGGGGAATACGAGCAGGTCGACGTTCTCCCGGCCGGCGCGTTCGATCCACTCGATCGTCCGGTCGAGCGTCCCTTCCTTGTCGTGGTACACCGGCGCGACCTGTGCGGCGCCGAGCGTGAACTCCTCGTTCGGGCTTCGTGCCATGGCTCACCGAACGGAGGAGAGGAGAAAAGTCTTCGTCGCGGGCGGTTCGGAAGCGGCGAGCGGACGACGGAAAGTCGCGGTCAGTCCTTCCGCTTGACCACGTCGCCGAGCGTGGTGGTCGTCGACGACCCCGAGGACCACTCGCTCTCGTCGTCGTCGTCGCCTGGCCCCTCGGTGAGCGACACGTCGAGTTTGCGTTCGAGTTTCTTGCGGACGTCGTCGCTCGGGAGGACGTCGCCGCGCTCGATCTTCCGGATGAGGCTGGTCTTCTCGTTGAGTTCGCCCGCGAGGTCCTGCTGGCTCAGCCCGCGGCTCTCTCGGGCCTCCCGGACGCGCTGGTCGTAGTCGGTCGCGAGCTCCTCCATGTCGTCGAACATGTCGCGCCGCCGCCGCTTCGACGAGCCTCCCGAGGAGGAAGACGACGAGGACGAGGAGGACGACGACTTCCCCGACGACGAGGACGTCGAGTACTTCGTCGACCCCGAGGAGGACGACTCAGTGCGGACCTCGGTGCCGAAGTCCTTGCACTCGTCGCAGAGGTCCAGTTTGGCACCTTCGACCTTGACGGTGGTGAGCGACGACTTCGTGGCGCCGCACATCTCGCACTGGGGCATACCCCCACTAGCAGAGCCCGGTGTATAAAAGGTGCGCCAGAGACGTCGGCAGTAGTCCGTCTACAGCGTGTTCAGTACAGGGCGTGTGCGTGCATTTCAGTGGGGAGAGGGTGGAGTCATTGGTGGGGATGCAGAGTCGTTGGGGTCGTCGATAGGGGTGCAGTGATGGTCGGAATCGTCAGTGTGGGTCCAGTGACGGTTCGGGGTCATCGTGGGTGGAGTGACAGCCGCGACGACCGCACGACACACGAGCGCGGTGACCCGCCGCCTCGAACCTCCCCAACCGGGTGCTCGCGGACGGAGCCGCGAGCGTCCCCTCGCGCGAGTCACTCAACTCACTCCGTTCGTTTCGCTCTCGCGCGCCGACCGCGACGAAGCGGTGGCGCGTGACGGTGCGGCCTCCGTGCCGCACCTCACGCGCGAGGGATGAGTGAACGAACGCAGTGAGTGAGCAAATCGGCTGGGGAGGCTCGTGGCTTCACCGCCCTGGCGACCGAGCGGTCTTCGTTCTGTCCGCCACCCTCGTCGAGTAGCGAAGAGCTCCGTTGACCTGCTCGGCACATCGATGAACGCAACTCACGACCCGAGCGAGTACACCAGATCACGTCAAATCGGACCACGCGCCCCAGAAGCGCTGGAGGGCGGTGAGGTGTCCCACGACGGCGAAGAAGACGAGGAGGACGCCGACGACCGAGAGACCGACGACGACCCGGCCGGAATCGACCGCGGCGGCGACGGCTGTCAGGCCGATAAGCGCGAGGCGGTCCGCTCGACCCACGAGGCCGCCGTACGCCCGACAGAGACCCACCGCCTGGATCTGCGTCCCGAGATACGAGGTCATGACGACGCCGGTGACGGCGGCGAAGCCCAGCCCGTACCGCCCGACGCCGGCGGCGAGGCCGGCGATGATGACGATGTCGGCGTACCGGTCGAGGACGTGGTCGAGGAAGTCGCCGGCGTCGCTGGCGACGCCCTGTTCGCGGGCGAGCGCGCCGTCGACGAGGTCGAGCCAGCCGTTGAGGAAGACACAGACCGCGCCGACGGCGTAGGCGAGCGAGGTCGCCAGGTAGAACGCGCCACCCGCGGCGACGGCGACGCCGAAGGCGATGACGCTCACGCCGTTCGGTGTCAGCCCGACCGCGTCGGCGGCGCGGACGAACGGTCCCAGCGCGCGGGCGGCGACCGGGCGAAGCCTGTCGAGCGTCATGGGTGGAGGTAGTCGGTGAAGTCGACCGTCCCCGCCGAGGGTTCGCGGTCACCCTCCACGACCGCCTCGATCTCGGAAGCGACCGCCTCGGGCGTGCGCTCGGTCGTGTCGATCTCGTACACCCGTTCCGGGCCGTGTTCCTGGACCGATTCGGAGAGGACGACGTCGAGGGCCTCGCTCTCGGCATTTTCCGCGGCCTTTCGCGCGGATTCACCACGCTCCCGCAGCCGCGATTCGAGCACGTCTGGGCGACACCGGAGGACGACGACGCGGTCGGCATCGAGGAGGTGCGCGAGGTGCGATTCGAGGACGACCACCCTCTCGGACTCGACGTGGTCGTCGACCCACTCGGCGAGCGCGTCGACGTCGACGACGAGCGAGTCGCGGTCGGTGTCCTCCTCGGTCCAGAGGTCGTGCTCGCGGACGGCGTCGTTGAGCTGAATCGTCGAGTAGGGAAGCCGCTCGGACGCCGTGGTCTTGCCCGTCCCGGGCGTCCCGGTCAGGGCGACCCTCACGCCTCCGTCACCTCGTGGGCGACCCGGTTCAGCACCTCGACGGCGCGCTTCGTCGCCTCGCGGGTGCCGGTCGAGACGCGGATGCACGCCGGCAACCCGAACGAAGAGCAGTCGCGGACGATGACGCCCGCGCGCTGGCTCGCCTCGGAGACGGCGGTGGCGTCACCGACTTCCGCGAGCACGAAGTTGCCGGCGCTCTCCCAGGTGTGGGCGTCCAGGTTTCCGGTCAAGAACTCGCGGGCCCAGCGGGCGGTCTCGACGGTCTTCTCTAGATGCGCGTCGTCGTCGAGCGCCGCGCGGGCGGCCCGACAGGCGAGTTCGTTCGCCGCGAAGGGCGTGTTCACCCGGGCGTACGTGTCGGCCCACTCGCGGGGGACGAGCGCGTAGCCGATGCGGAGCCCCGCCAGGCCGTACGCCTTCGAGAACGTCCGGGTGACGGCGAGGTTTTCGAACTCCCCCAAGAGCGTCGCGGCGCTGTCGCCCTCGGCGTACTCGCCGTACGCCTCGTCGACGACGACGAGCGTGTGGTCGTCGACGGCGTCGAGGAGGGAGACGAGTTCGTCGTGGGGCATCTCGCTGCCGGTCGGGTTGTGCGGCGTCGTCACGTAGGCGATTCGCTCGCCGTCGTACGCCTCCAGGACGCCGTCGGCGGTCTGTGCGAAGTCGTCCCCCTTCGAGAGCCGGTAGGAGGCGACCGTCCCGTGGTGGTAGCGGGCGGTCATCCCGTAGTAGGAGAAGCCGGGTTCGGGGACGAGGACGCGGTCGCCGGGTTCGAGCATCGCACGTGAGAGGTAGTCGAGCGAGCCGTCGGCGCCGGCGGAGACCCACACCTGCGTCGGGTCCACGCCCCACTCGGCTGCGAGTCGCTCCGTCAGGTCGGTGTGTGAGGCTTTCGGGTAGACGTGGACCTGCGATGCGTACTCGCGGAGCACCTCGACGGCCTTCGGACTCGGCCCGTGGGGGTTCTCGTTCGAGGAGAGCTTCGTCAGCTCCGCGGGATCCATGCCGAGGTCGCGGGCGACCTCCTCGACGCCCCGTCCAGGGACGTACGGGGAGTGCGCGGAGAGGTCCCGTGGTTGCATGTAGGCGGAAAATGCGCTGCCCGGTCCTTAAGAATGCCCATGCGTCGTCCAGCGGTTCTCCCGCTGTTCTCATCGTCGAGAACGGTTATCGGCTATGAGAGCGGCCGCTCGGCATGAATATCCACCGTCATACACTAAGTGAGTAGATTCTGATAACTCTGATGCCGGCCGGCACGAGGGGGAGAACCGGGGAAGACGACTGACGCGACGACAGCCGTGACGGAGACGACAGCCGGGACCCGACCTGGGTTCACTGGCTCGAGGGGGAGACGTTCGGTCCACCGTTCGACCGACTGGTCGGACCCGCTCGCGTGCTGTCTCGGCCCTCGACGACGAGCGATGCTCTCCGACACCGTCGTGTGCGCCGTGTCCCCGATGCCAGAGCGCTCAAGTTCGCCGGTGCCGTAGGCAGACCACCGACTGACTCGTGCGACACCTCCCGGAGTCGTCGGCGACGTCACAGCCATGATCGTAGAATTCGACATCGACACGGACGTCCTCTCACACGCCCTTCAGCGCACACCGGGGATGTCTATCGTCGTCGACGCCCTGGACGCATCGGACGCGATTCCACTGCGACACCTCTTCTGGGCCTCGGGGGGAGACTTCGACCGGTTCGAGGCCGCCCTCGCGGAGGATCCGACCATCGATACGTTCGAGCTGCTCGCCGAGGAGAACGACGCTCGCCTCTACCGCGCCCAGTACGCCGCGGAGGTCCCGGAGGTCGAAGCCTATCGGGCGCTGGTCGACCTCGACGGGGCCATCCTCCACGCGGAGAACGACGGCCAGGGCTGGTTCGTCCGGATGCGCTTCCCGAGCCGCGAGGCCATCGCCACGTTCCGCGAACGCTGCTGGGAGGCCGACTTCGACATCCACATCCGCGCGGTGTACGACCGGGAACAAGAGGCGCCCGAACATCGGTTCGGTCTCACCGCCGCCCAGTACGAGACGCTCCTCACCGCGCTGCGGAGCGGCTACTTCTCCATCCCGCGCGGAGCCTCGCTCCAGGACGTCGCGGACGAACTCGACATTTCGAGTCAGGCCGCCTCCGAGCGACTCCGCCGCGGTATGAAGGGGCTCGTCAACACGACGCTCGCCGACGCCCAGGACCGAGACCACGTCAAGACGCTCGAAGCCGACCGCTGACCGTTCGCTGATCGGTCAGAGTCCCTCCGCGAGCGCTTCGCTGGCACGGAGTGCGAGCGCCGCGATGGTGAGCGTCGGGTTCATCGCGCCGCCGGTGGGGAAGACGCTCGACCCGACGAGCCAGAGGTTCGAGAGGTCGTGTGTCCGAAGCCAGGGGTCGACGACGCTCTTCTCGGGGTCGGTCCCCATCCGCGTCGTCCCCATCTGGTGGAAGGCCGGACCGGTGTTCTCGGGGCCGACGCGCCACTCGACGTCGACGCCGAGCTCCGAGAGGACCCGCTCTTGGAGCTCGTTCGCCCGTCGCAGCGCCGCCTCGGTCTCCGCGTCGATCGACCACTGGACGTCGGGAACGGGGTTGCCGTGGTCGTCTCTGGTGCTCGGGTCGAGCGTCACCCGGTTCTCCGGTCGTGGGAGCTGTTCGACGAGCGCGCCCATCCCGATCTGGGTGCCGTACACCTCGCTCACCTCGTCGCGGAGTTCGTCGCCCCACGCGTCCGAGGAGAGCGCCGCGCCCGCGACGGTCGGACCGGCGTAGTTGAGAAACTCCAGCTTCAGGCCGTTCACGGGGTCGGTGTCGTCGTAGAACTGGTGTGACTCGCTGGTGTTGAAGCCGACGTGGTGCTGGCGGGTGTCGGCGTCGAGCCGTCCGCCCATCCCCGCGAAGAGGTGGTCCATGAAGTACCGCCCGACGAGCCCCGAGGAGTTGGCGAGGCCGTCCGGATACGCCGCCGACTCGGAGAGGAGCAGGAGTCGCGGCGTCTCGACGCCGCCGGCGGCGACGACGAACCGACGGGCCTCCTGCTCGTAGGTGCCGTCGGGTGTGGCGTACACCGCCCGCTCGACCCGGTCCCCCGAGGGATCGTGTTCGAGTCGCTGCACCGGGGCGCGGTCGATGACGCGCGCTCCCGCCTCGACGGCGCGGGCGACGTGGGTCTCGGCGGTGTACTTCGCTCCGGAGGGACAGACGGGCTTGCAGGTGCCGTAGCCGACACAGGCGCTTCGGCCCCCGTACGGCTCGGAGTTGCGCGCGTTCGGCACCGAGTGCATGTCGACACCGACCGCCTCACACGCGGGGGCGAACAGCGAGTCCGAGTACGACGGGGGGAACGCGGGGAGGGGGAACGGCTCCTCGCGCGGCGGGGCGTACGGGTTGTCGAGCGCGCCCGCGACGCCCAGTTCGCGCTCGGCCTCGCGGTAGTGGGGCCGCAGGTCCTCGGACGAGAAGGGCCAGTCGACGCCGACGCCGTGTCTGGAGCGCAGCTCGAAGTCCCGCTCGTGCAAGCGCATCACCATCCCGTGCCAGTGCAGCGACGACCCGCCGACGCCCTTGACGCGCGCCGCGTTGAGCGGGTAGTGTCTCGCCCCCGAGGAGGCGTACGCGTCCCGGGGGCCGCCCATCTCCCACGGGTTTGCCATGTCGGGGCGGAGGTGCGTCTCCATCCGGTCTTCTCGATCACCGTCGAACCGCGGTCCGGCCTCCAAAATCACGACGTCGTGGCCCGCCTCCGCGAGGCGATACGCCACGAGCGCGCCAGCCGGTCCCGAGCCGACGACGCAGACGTCCGCGCGGGGCGACGGTTCCCTCCCCCTCTCGACACCCGAGTCAGCCATCGTCGACCGCCTCCGGTCCCCGCTGGTACGACTGGAGCCCGCCGGGGTAGCCCGTCGGGTTCTCTGTCCCGACCGACCGTCCCCCGGTCGGCGACGTGTAGAAGGCGTACAGCAGGTCGTTCACGACGAAGAAACGGAGTCTGTCGGAAACGTTCCCCTCGGGGTCGGGGTCGGCGACGTCGACGCTCAGGTCGCGGAGGAGTCGGTCGCGCGTCTCAGGGGCGAGCATCGCGAATCCGGCGTCGTGCCAGTCGCGGGCGACGGCGTCAAGGTCGCTGGCCGCCCTGACGACGCCCGCGTGGTGGTCCGGGTCGGTCCGGCGACGTCCGGCGACGTACGTCTCGACGAACTCCCGGTGTCCCTCGACGTCGGAGGGGTAGAGCACCTCCGCGGCCGCGACGAGAACCGAGAGAGCGTCCTCGCGCTCGCGTTCACGCTCGCCCTCCCCGTCTCCCGCACGTCCGTCGCCGGCGACCGGCGGGTCGTACGTCCCGAGTGTCCCCAAAGTCGCACCCGCACCCGCGGCGCCGAGCCCTGCGAGGACGGCGAGTGCGTCGCGTCGGGACAGCCTCATCGCCCGGGTTTTGGTGAGCCTAAACTTAGGGGTTGTCATTCGCGGTCGGACCAACGGGGCCGCATCAGTTCCCGCCGACCACGCTCTCGGTCGTCCTCGGTGGGCACGCCCGCGTGGGGATGGAGGGAAACCTCTACGACCGCCGCGGCGAACCCGTACGCGACAGCGCCCAGCTGGTCGAGCGCGCGGTCCGCAGCGTCGAGGAACGCGAACGACCCGTCGCGATGCCCTGGGAGGCGCGGGCGCTCCTCGGCGTCAGCCCGTCGGCGCCTCAGGTCGCCTGAGGGGGGGTCGATAAAGCAGAGGCGCGCACGCGGCTTGCGTTCGCCAGCAGCAGCCACTGGTCCCCGGCGAGCGAAACGAACGTTCGTGATAGTTCACGTCCACCAGTACCGCGACGGCGACGCGAAGACGACGGTCGAACAGGGTGACGAGGTCGTCAGTCAGGACACCCAGGAGTACTTCGACAAGGACGAACTCGGTCCCGACGAGGGGTGGAACCAGTTCGAGTACGGCGACCGGGTCATCCAGCGCCGCGGCGTCACCTACGACGACGTCACGAACGTCTCACTGCCCGAGGAACTCGGCGAGGAACGGGGCGACCTGCCCGGGATGGACATTCAGTTCATCGTCGAGGGGGGGAACGAGTTCGTCGAGAACGCCCGCATCGTCGAGATCACCGAGGACCCGGTCTGAGCGTCTCCGCGCCGAGCGGACGACTCCGACGAGCGAACGACTGACAGCTACTCACTCCCGTCGCTCGAAGACGTGTACCGGCCAGTCGGCCTCGTACGAGAGGACCGCCTCGGCGTCGAAGTCCGGGTCTCGGGTCGTCAGCTCCACCGGCGTCCCGATGTCGAGGTCCTCGTACGCGGCGTCGACGCGACCGGTGAGTCGTCCGCCCGAGTCTAACTCGACGACGGCGAGGGTGAGCGGCGCGAGGTCCTCGAACGCAGTCGGCGGGCGGGCGATCTCCGTGTAGGAGTAGACGGTCCCCGTCTTCGACTGCTCCGAGAGGGACACCCGGCGACTCCCACACTCGTAGCAGGCGGGCCGCGGCGGCACCAACACCGCGTCGCAGTCGCGGCACTCGGCAGCGAGCAAGCGGTCGTCGGCGAGCGCGTCGAAGAAGCCCGGGAGCGTGAACGGGCTGTCGGCGGCGACCTCCTCGCGCGCGAGCGGACCGCCGGCGTCGAGGTCGTCCGCAGCGCCGCGGTCGCCGTCGTCGCCGTCGGTCATCGTGCCACCCCCTCAGGTCCGACGAGGACATGTGCGGCCGTCACCGCGTCGGCCACACCGCCCTCGTTGAGCAACAGTGCCACCTCCGCCTCGCGCTGGCGGTCGCCCGCGCGTCCGGTCAACTGCTCGTACGCCTCGGCGGCCTGGGCGACACCGGTCGCGCCGATGGGGTGCCCGCGGGCCTTCAGGCCGCCGCTGGTGTTGACGTGGACGTCGGTCCAGCCCTCGCTGCGCTCTGCGGGCGGGAGCGCGGACTCGACGCCGCGACCGCGCGGCGCGAAGCCGACGGCCTCCGAGAGCATCGCCTCACAGACGGTGAAGGCGTCGTGGACCTCCGCGATATCGACGTCGGTGGCGTCGACGCCGGCCTGCTCGTAGGCGTCGGTGGCGGCGCGGTGCGCGCCCTCGACGAACGTCATGTCCCGCTCGGCGACGGCGA
>JBEPYA010000093.1:0-3248 GCA_041641615.1 Salinigranum sp.
GCTCCTCACCTCCAGCGAGGAGGCCGACCACGCCGGCGAGGGGGAGGTCGAGGGGCTGGACTTCATCCCGGGGCGGAACCTCCGGTTCGACGAGGGGCAGAAGGTCCCCCACATGGGGTGGAACGAACTCCGCGTTCGACGAGAGCACCCGCTCGTCGAGGGAGTGGATGGCGGATACGCCTACTTCGTCCACTCGTACTACGCCGCGCCCGACGACGACGAGGCCGTCGTCGCCACCACCGACTACGACATCGACTTCCCCTCGGTGGTCGCCAGCGAGGAGGGGACCGTCTTCGGGACGCAGTTCCACCCCGAGAAGTCCGGAGAAACCGGATTACAGATCTTGCGGAACTTCGTCGAGCTCTGCGCGGACGAGGCGTGAGCCGACGGCCCTGACGCGGTCGGTGTGTGCCGAGTGAGACCGTCGGTCGTGAACCGGGTGCGGCGTGGGCAGATGTGTTCCGAGACCCAGGCGGACGGCACGGAAGCGGTCGAAGCGACACACCGATGCGGTGTGGCCACGTCCCCTCCACCCGGTTCCTTCACTTTCTCACCGCGTTCGGTCGCTCAGTCACCCCTCAAATCACTGCTCCGGCGAGGACGGGACTCCCTCCGACCTCGGCCGGGACTTATCGACGTCGCTCGCGTACACCGGCGCATGACGAGCGACGAGAGCGACGAAGCCGACGAACGCCACGTCGTAACGGTGTTTCTCCGCAACGCCGGGGAGGTGCTCCTCGTCCGACGGAGCGACGAGGTCGGGACCTACCGGGGGCGATGGGGCGGCGTCTCGGGCTACGCCGAGGGCGACCCGGAGGGGGCCGCACGGTGGGAGATAGCCGAGGAGACGGGTCTCGGCGACGCCGCGACGGTCGTCCACCGGGGGGAGCCGCTCGCCGTTACCGACGACGACCTCTCGGTCCGGTGGGTCGTCCACCCGTTCCTGTTCGACTGCGCCGGGCGCGACGTGCGTCCGAACGAGGAAGTCGCGGAAACGGCGTGGGTCGCGCCGCCCGACCTCCGGCGGCGTGAGACGGTCCCGAAGCTCTGGGAGGCGTACGACCGCGTCCGGCCCAGCGTTCGAACCGTCGAGACCGACACCGACCATGGGTCCGCGTGGCTCTCGCTTCGCGCGCTCGAAGTACTGCGTGACGAGGCGAGCCTGGTGAGTGAGAGCGAGGACGGCGCGGCGGAGGCGGGCGAGGACGGCGCGGCGGAGGCGGGCGAGGACGGCGCGGCGGAAGCGGAGTGGGAGCGACTGGTCGACGTCGCGACGGACCTGCTCGACGCCCGACCGAGCATGACCGCGCTCGCGAACCGGGTGAACCGGGCGATGAGCGAGGCCAGCGAAGCGGGTCGGAGTCCGAGAAGCGTCGAACGTGCCGCCCACGCGGGGATCGGACGGGCGCTCGACGCCGACCGATGGGCGGCGAAACGGGCGGCGACGCGCGTCGCGGACGAGCACGTCCTCACCCTCTCGCGGTCGGGGACGGTCGAGCGCGCACTCTCGAGAGAGAGCGAGGAGGGCGGGGAGCGTCCCACGCACGTCTCCGTGGCCGAGTCGCGTCCAGCCCGCGAGGGCGTGGGCGTGGCCGAGCGACTCGCCGAGGCGGGCGTCGACACGACGCTCCTCACGGACGCGGCGGTCGCCCACGTCCTGAGCGGCGGGTTAGAGCGCGAGGTCGACAGGGTCGTCGTCGGGGCCGACACGGTCCTGCCGGACGGGAGCGTCGTGAACAAGACGGGGACGCGGGGGGTCGCCATCGCGGCGTCGAACGAGGGCGTCCCCGTCGACGTGGTGACGGCGACCGACAAAGTGGCGACGACGGTGACCGCCGTGGGGGAAGAGGGCCCAGCCGAGGAGGTGTACGACGGCGACGAGGACATAGACGTGGCGAACCCGACGTTCGACCGGACGCCCGGAGCGTTCGTCACCCGCTTCGTCACCGAACGCGGCGTGCTCGGGGTCGAAGAGGTCGCGGACGTGGCAGACGAACTCCGCGCGCTCGTGGCGTGGCGGCCCTGACCCGGTCCCGGCACTCCCTGCTTCGGCCTGTGGCACCTCGCGGGTCGCAGACAGTCGAGTCCGGCGGTCAACGAGTGGGTCGAATCACGCCGAACCGCTGGGGTTGCTCGCCCCGAGAGAGCGTTCGGAACCCGTCGAACAGGGCGAGCGGACCGGCGAAGTCGACGGCGACGGAAAGCGAGCGGTGCGTCGGTTCGGACCGCCGAGTCCCCGTGGGGCGACCCGACGACCTTTTGCCGGCGAGTGCAGAAGTGAGCCAGTATGAGAGCCGTCACCCTCGGGCCCGCCGGGACGTACTCCCATCGCGCGGCGAACGCCGTCGCCGACGAGGTCGAGTTCCGCGAGTCGGTCACCTCCATCGTCGAGGCCGTCGCGGATGGGAGCTACGCGCGCGGCGTCGTCCCCATCGAGAACAGTATCGAAGGCTCCGTCACCGAGAGCTTAGACGCCCTCGCGGAGTACGACGTGGCCGTCACCCAGGAGATCGTCACGCCCATCCGCCACGCGCTGTTGGCGCAGGGGCCCGACTTCTCCACAGTCGCGAGCCACTCGCAGGCGCTGGCGCAGTGTCGCTCCTACCTCGAAACGGAGTACCCCGACGTCGCGCTCGAAGCGGTCGCCTCGACGGCCCGTGGGGTCGAACGGGCGCGTGACGACCCCGCCGTCGCCGGCATCGGCCACCCGGACAACGCGGGCGACCAGTTGCAGATCCTCGCCGAGGACATCCAGGACCGCTCCTCGAACGCGACGCGCTTTCTCGTCATCGCGCCGAAGTCGGAGCGCTCCGACGCCGGGGGGAAGAGTTCGATCGTCGTCTACCCGAACGCCAACTATCCCGGCCTGCTCCTCGAACTTCTCGAGGCGTTCGCCGAGCGCGACATCAACCTCTCGCGCATCGAGTCGCGACCCTCCGGGAACCGGCTGGGCGACTACCTGTTCCACGTCGACTTCGAGGCCGGCCTCTACGAGGCCCGGGCACAGGAGGCCGTCGCCGACGTCGAGGAGATCGCGAAGAAGGGCTGGGTCCGAAAGCTCGGGTCGTATGACTCGCGGCACGTGGTCTGAGTGGGGTCGAAGCGGTGGTCGGGGGAGTCGGCATCGGCCAGGGACGTCTCGACGACCGCGTGAGAGCCAGTTGACCAGCGTGAGACGTTCGTGCGGAGCACGGACGCGGTGACCCGCAGCCTCACCCCGCCCCAACCGGTCGCGGGCGGGGGGGGGC
>JBEPYA010000093.1:3258-13728 GCA_041641615.1 Salinigranum sp.
CGACTGTGTCGCTCCGAACCATTCGTTCGGTTCCCTCACGAAGACCTCGCGCGCCGCTCGTTCGTACCAGAACTCACTCACGTCTGCGCGCCGACCGCAACGTACCGGATTGCGGTGGCGCGTGACGGTGCGTAGTCCCACCGCGCACCGCACGCGCGAGGGATGAGCGAGTGAGCGAATCGGCTGGAGAGGACTGTGGCCTCACCGCGTCCGCGTACCGCGCGTCGGCGCCGTCTCTCCTCGGTTCTTTCGACGTCTCCTCTCCGTTCCATCTCGACTCTCTTCGTCCCATCGCGACTCGATACCACCTCCACACCGAACCGCCATCCGCCGACTCGCGGGTAAGGCTCAAATCCGTCGCCGACGTACCGACAGGAGAGATGGCTGACAGACCGAACCCCTTCACCGACATCGAGCGGTTCTTCGAGCAGATGAATCGAACCTTCGGCGACGTGAACGTCCCCACCCGTCCGCACGAGGTAGCCGTCGACGTCGCCGAGACCGAGAGCGAGATCGTCGTCTCGGCCGACCTCCCCGGCTTCGAGCGCGACGAACTCACCATCTCGGTGGCGGGTCGGGACCTCTCCATCGTCGCCGACCACGAGGAGGAGACCGAAACCGAGGAAGAAAGCGACGACACGCGGTACGTCCGCCGCGAGCGAACCCACCGCGCCCTCTCCCGCACCGTCCGCCTCCCCGACGAAGTCGACGAGGAGGCGGCGAGCGCGTCGTACACCAACGGCGTCCTCACCGTAACTCTCCCCCGAGAGACCGTCGAGGACGACGACGAGTCCCACACCATCGACATCGACTAGGCCGATCCGAGAGCCAGGCCGATCCGAGGCGTGCTCCTTACCTCTCTGATCCCACACCGTTTCTTCCAGGACCGCCAATACGCTGAATTCTTCGGATAGACGCCCGATAGCGTGCTATTTACCACCACATATCCTGCAACATTTAATATTCGAGACAGCCTACTGAGGGAGCGATCAGCAATGATGCGACGTTCCAACTTCGGTGAGAACCCGTTCGACTTCGAGCGAATGTTCGAGCGCATGAACCGCCAGTTCGAGGAGATGAACCGCCAGTTCGCCCGCTTCGCCGAGGCGCGCCCCGCGCTGGAGTCCGGTGACTCCGGTTCCCTGCCCGCGATGTGGAACCAGGGCAGCGTCCAGGTCGACATCGCCGAGCGCGACGACAGCGTGGTCGTCACGGCCGACCTCCCCGGCTTCGAGAAGGACGAGATCAGCCTCTCGGTCGCCAACGACGCGCTCACCCTCCGCGCCGAGCACGACGTCGACGACGCGTACGAGTCCGAGAACTATGTCCGCCGCGAGCGCCGCCACCGCGCCGTCCACCGCACCATCCCCCTCCCCGTCGAGGTGCGCGAGGAGGAGGCGAGCGCGTCGTACACCAACGGCGTCCTCACCGTGACCCTCCCCACAATCGAAACGGACGACAAAGACGACGACAGCCACCGCATCGACATCGACTAATCGAATCGCGCGAGAGCGCATCCGTCACGCCGCCCGAGAGCGCACCTGTCACGCGAACGACGACACTCAGACTCACACGCCTCGGTTCCCGCCCCGTTCTGACCCCTGCTCCGTTTTCTCACCCACATCGCTCGCCGTCTCGGTGCCGTCAGTGACGCGCTCGTATCACTCGTCCGTCGAGCGCACGTCGTGAACACACTCGGCGACGTACTCGGCCGCGGTCTCGACTGCGTCTCGCCAGTCGTCCGGGAGATCGCCGTCCGCACGCGGGGGCGAGAGCGAGAGCGTCACCCCGTGGTAGGAGACGTGGGGGAACGACGCGGCGATGCGGTTCCCGACGAACTCGGCGTTCTTCCGCTTCGAGGAGACGCCGCCGCGAGCGAGGTCGTAGTAGGCGGTGAACAGTTGGACGACGACGACCGTCCGTGCGGTCGAGAGGACGCTGCCGTCCGTACTCGCGACGAGATTCCGAAACAGCGTCGCCGTGTTGTCGACCGGGTCTGCACGGCGCCACTCCAGTTCGACGAACACGAGCGTCGCGTCGGAGACGCCCGCGACGTCGACGGGCGTGCCGCCGAGGTCGTATTCGGCCCGCCAGTCGAAGGTCGGACACGACTCGGCGAGTCGCTCCCGGAGGATCGACTGGACCTGCGACGCGTGTTCACCCATCGGCAGCCAGCTCGCCCGCGGCGCACCTGAACCTTTCTCCCTTCTCGGGACGAACCGACCCCGAGCTACCGAGACCGGTCCGGGTCCGAACCGACCTCGGCCTCGACCGCGGGAGCGGTCAGGAGACGGACGGTACAGCGGTAGTTATAGCAGTAGTTTTAGGCCGCGGAGACGGACGAAGCGGTATGGATTACGACCCGCAGGAACTCGAGGAGCGCTGGCGGGAGCGCTGGGCCGAGACGGGCCGGTACGAGCCCGATCCCGACGGGGAGGACGAGGACGTGACCTTCCTGACCGTGCCGTACCCGTACCCGAGTGGGGGGATGCACATCGGACACGCCCGGACGTACACCGTACCGGACGTCTACGCTCGGTACCGCCGACAGCAGGGCGACACCGTCCTCTTCCCCATCGCGTGGCACGTCACGGGGACGCCCATCATCGGGGCCGTCGAACGCCTGAAGAAGGGCGAGGAGAAGCAGCTCTCCGTCCTCCGCGACACGTACAACGTCCCCGAGGACACCCTCCAGGAGCTGGAGACGCCGATGGGCTACGCACGGTACTTCATCGAGAACCACTACAAGCGGGGGATGCGCCAGTTGGGACTCTCCGTCGACTGGCGTCGGGAGTTCACCACCAACGACGACCACTACTCGCAGTTCATCACGTGGCAGTACGAGACACTCAGGGAAAGAGGCCTCCTCGAAAAGGGTCTCCACCCTGTCAAGTACTGCACGAACGAGGAGCAGCCGGTCACGACCCACGACCTCCTCGAGGGCGAAGAGGCGGAGTTCCAAGAGTACACGCTGGTCCGGTTCGGGTGGCGCGCCGAGGACGATGACGTGGTCGTCCCGATGGCGACGCTCCGGCCCGAGACGGTGAAGGGCGTGACGAACGCCTACATCGACCCCGACGCCGACTACGTGCTCGCCTCGGTCGACGGGGAGACGTGGCTCGTCTCCGCCAAAGCGGCCGAGAAACTCCGTCTGCAGGACCACGACGTCGTCGTCAGAGAGGAGTTCACCGGCGAACGGCTCGTCGGCGAGGAGGTCGAGAACCCCATCACGGGCGAGTCCGTCCTCGTGCTGCCGGCGGGGTTCGTCGACGCCGACAACGCCACCGGCGTCGTGATGTCCGTCCCGGCGCACTCGCCGGACGACTACGTCGCCCTCCAGGAGGCGAAGGCGGACCGCGAACGGATGGAGCGGTACGACATCGACCCCTCCGCAGTCGAGGAGATCGAGCCGATACCCATCCTCGAAATCGAGGGATACGGCGAGGTTCCCGCGAAGGACGCCGTCGAGGAACACGGCATCGAGTCGTCGGACGACCCCGCCCTCGAAGACGCGACCAAGGAGCTGTACAACCGCGAGTTCCACGCCGGCGAGTTGCTCCCGATGTACGACGAGTTCGCGGGCGAGATCGTCGAGGACGTGCGGGGACGGTTCCGCGAGCACTACCGCGACGCGGGCGCGTTCGGGTCGATGCAGGAGTTCTCCGAGGAGGTCATCTGCCGCTGCGGCGGGGAGGTCGCCGTCGCCAAGCAGGACACGTGGTTCCTGCGATACAACGACGAGGCGTGGAAACGGAAGACGAAGGAGGTCGTCGAGAACATGGAGTGTATCCCCGAGAACACCCGCGGGGAGTACACCCACACCATCGACTGGCTGAACGAGTGGCCCTGCATCCGAAACTACGGGTTGGGGACTCGGCTCCCGTGGGACCGCGACTTCGTCATCGAGCCGCTGTCGGACTCGACGATCTACATGGCGTACTACACGCTGGCGCACCGCATTCAGGAGCTGCCGGCAGAAGAGCTCGACCGCGAGTTCTTCGACGCGCTCTTCTATGGTCCCGACGCCGTCGACGACCCCGACGAGCGGGCGCTCGACCTGCGCGAGGAGTTCGAGTACTGGTACCCCGTCGACTACCGCTTCTCGGCGAACGATCTCATCTCGAATCACCTCACGTTCTACCTCTTCCACCACGCCGAACTGTTCGACCAGTCGAACTGGCCGCAGGGCATCGTCATCATGGGGATGGGCCTCTTGGAGGGCGAGAAGATGTCCTCCTCGAAGGGCCACGTCGTGCTTCCGGGCACAGCCATCGACGAGTACGGAGCGGACACCGTTCGGTTCTTCCTCCTGAACTCGGCGGAGCCGTGGCAGGACTACGACTGGCGCGCCGAGCAGGTCGAGAGCGTCCGGAACCAGCTGGACAGGTTCTGGAACCGCGCAGCCGAGCTCGTCGAGGGCGACGACGAGGGATCGACGTTCGGCGACGACGGCGAGAGGCCCGCGGCGGTTCCCGATGACCTGGTGGGAGTGGACTACTGGCTCCTCTCGAAGCTCCAGGAGACGATCCGAGCGGTCACGGAGTCGATGGAGAGCGCCGAGACGCGCTCGGCGTCGCAGGCCGCCTTCTACAACTTCGAGGAGCACCTCAGGTGGTACCGTCGACGCGCCGACCTCGACCGTGAGGGCGCACGGTGGACGCTCCGTCACGTCCTCGAAACCCGTCTGCGACTGCTGGCACCGTTCGTCCCGTTCCTGGCGAACGAGCTCCACGAGCAGTTGACGGGGACGCCCGCCGAGGACGCCCCGTGGCCCGTCGTCTCACCCGACCTCGAACGCGAAGTCGTCGAAGTCGAAGAGCGGCAGGTCGAACGGCTCGCCGACGACGTGAACGATATCGTCGACGTGACCGGCACGGACCCCTCGGTCATCAGGGTGTACGTCGCCGCCGGCTGGAAACACGACGTGTTCGAGACGGTGAGCGAGGTCGGCGACGACGTCGGCGCGGTGATGGGACAGGTCATGCAGGACCCGGAGCTCCGCGAGCGCGGGGACGAGGTGAACGAACTCGTCGGAGAACTCGCCGAGCAGGTCCGCGGCCTCGACGACGACACCCTGAACGCCATGACCGATCTCGACGAGTACGCCGTCTACGAGGGAGCGGTCGACTTCCTCGAACGCGAGTTCGACGCCGAGGTCGAACTCTACCGCGAGGACGACCCGTCGGTCGTCGACCCCGCCGACCGCGCGAGCGGCGCGGTCCCGTTCCGGCCGGCCGTCCACATCGAGTGACGGCCGCGTCGGAACTGTAAGCGTTATTCCTCCGGCACACCTAGGGGCTGACATGAGTGCTGATTCGGACACCGACATCCAGCCGGCCGACGACGCGGGCGTACTGACGCGGGCCTACCGGAGCGTCTCGCCTCGGTACCGGTCGCGCCCGAACGCCGAGATGGACTCCATCGGGTGGACCATGTTCCTCGGCATGCTCGTGTTGCTCGTCCCGCTGTTGCCGTTTCTCATCGTCGTCTGGCTGTTGGGGCGGGGTATCGACGCGCTGGCGGGCCTGCGCGGACGCAACTGACGGGGCGGCCAACGGACGTAGTGCGTCACAGCAAATCGGTGCGGGCCACGAAAGTGAACGGCTCACGCGTGCGGTTGTATAGAAGCGCAGGGCGGCAAGACGCCGTCTCGACAGCCCTCGAACGTCGCCGAGGGGATGGCGACGGCGCAGTCGGCGCGGGCCAATTTCACGAGCGATAGTCCCACCCGAACATAGCAGCGTCAGCGTTCAACGAGTTCGACGACGTGCTCTGGGGTATGCGACGGCGCGACGTCCTCCGGGGAATCGGCGTGCTCACCGGAAGCGTCGCCGTCGGCGGCGCGGTCTCCACCGTCGACGCACAGCGGGGAACAGTCGTACAGCAGGTGGTCGACGACGGTGTGCCACAGCCACAGTCGGTGCTGACCGTCGACCTCTCGGTCGACGTCGACGTCGTCGACGCCGAACGGGTCCGCGTCTGGACGTACATCGTCGACCCACGGTCGGCCCGGAAGAGACCGAGACTGCTCGACGTTCTGGAGGCGACGACCACGCCGACGGGGGTCCGGTTGGTCGTCGACGGACCGGTCAGTCGCGGGACGGTGGTCGTGTTCGACGAGACGGGGCTCGTCGTCGACGGTCGTCCGCGCGGTGCGTTCGCGTACGCGCCCGACGGTGACCTCCCCTCGCCCGAGCGGGCCACGCAGTGGTTCAAGGCGTACGAGCCGACGAATCCCGACTACTTCACCCCCGCGGTGTACCCCGACGGCGGCCCGCCCGCGGACGGTGTCGACGACGACCCCGAGCAGGTCCGAGAACGACTCGCGGCGCACCTCGAACGGTTCGTCGCCCGAGACCGACTCACCGCCGAGGGACGCGACCGGGCGCTCGCGCGGTTCGACGACCCGGACGTCCGGAGCCGATTCGAGGACGGCGAAGGGGAGTTCGACGCAGAAGCGCTGGCGGGCGTGCTCGCGAACGCGGGAACGGTCGCGCGCGGTATCGACAGGATCATCATCGACGGGGCGAACCAGTTCGGCCAGCCGTACGCCGTCCGGCGACGACCGACGCTCTCGGGCGGGTGTATGGAGGTCCTGGTCGACGAAGGTCACCCCACGATTCTCGTCGACCCTGTCCTCGACCGCGAGCCGTTCGTCGTCCTCGCGCCGCTGTTCGCACACGAGGGGCTCCACCAGGACCTCGCGGTCGGTCTCGACGAGGAGGTCATCGCCACGTACCTCGAAACACTCGTCTGGGCCGAACACGTCCTCGCCGACCCGGCGGCCGCGCGGACCCGCACGGCGAAGGCGAAACGGGCTAACACGATGCTCCTCGTCGCGTTGAACTCCGGGAAGCGCTCGTTCCCCGACGTGGGCCTGTACGCCGCACCGCACCGACAGCCGGGAACGAACGCCACCCCGAACGCGCCGCGGTCCGTCGCGGGCTTCTTCTCGCTCGTCGAATCGACGTACGCCCGAACACCCTCGGAGCCCTCGCCGGGGAACGCGTACGCTCGCCAGGTCATCGGCCGCGTCACCGAGTCGTCGGCGTCTGCGCTCGGATTCGATGCCGAGACGCTGGCGTTCCTCGACGAGCGGACGCGGGTGTTCTCCGTAGCCGACATCGGCAGCCTCCTCGCGGCACTCGAACTCCGACCGGCACCGTCAGGTTCGACGGACGCGGTTGTCACTCCCGATCCGGTGGCTGTCGCCGACGCGCGGAGGACGGGCGACCGGGTCGAAACGGGCGGGTCGAACGCCGGGGAGTCGGGCGTCGAACTGGACCGGATCGACGCCTGCGGGACCTGTCTGCGCGCGGGGGTCGGAGGCTGAGAGCAGTCTGGTCAGAGGCCGAAGAAGTCGAACTCGGTGCCGTTGTCGTTCTCGGTCGCGTGTTCGTAGACGACGTGAGCCGCGGCGACATCCTGGATGGCGAGACCCGTCGAGTCGAAGACGGTGACGCCGTCCGCGTCGGTGCGTCCCTCCTTCGCTCCGACGACGATCTCGCCGATCTCGCCGTAGATGTCGTCGTCGGTGAGCACACCCCGGCCGTAGGGGACGTTGATCTCGCCCGAGTGGGTACACTGCTCGTGATCGTCGATGACGAGTTTCGCGTCGAGGAGGACCTCGTCCGCGAGTTCGTGCTTGCCGGCGGCGTCGGCACCCATCGCGTTGACGTGGGTGTGGTCGCCGACCTCATTCACGATGGGTGACTCGACGGGCGTCACCGTCGAGAGGACGTCGCAGGCGGCCGCCTCTCCGACGCTCCCCCCGCGGACGTCGAATCGCTCGTCGAACGTCTCGACGAACCGACGGACGCGTTCGTCGTCGAGGTCCGAGATAACGACGGTGTCGATGTCGCGGACGGTGGAGATGGCCTCCAGCTGGGTGTACGCCTGGACGCCAGCCCCGACGATGCCGAGCGAGGAGGCACCGGGAACCGCGAGGTGGTCGGTGGCGACGGCCGCCGCCGCACCCGTCCGCTTCATCGTGAGTTCGCGGCCGTCCATGATGGCGAGGGGGTAGGCGTTGCGCGGGTCCGAGTAGATCATCGTCCCGAGAACAGTCGGTAAGTCGTACGCCGCGTTGTTGTCGGTGTGGACGTTCACCCACTTGATGCCCGCCGCGTCCCAGTCACCGGCCGCGCGGGACTCGTCCGAGCCGCCCTGGCTCGCCGAGAGTTCGCCGCCGCGGACGTCGAGGTACGCCGGCATCGACCGGAAGTCGCCGTTGTACTGCGGGAGGTCGATGTACGACTTCGGGGGCATCTGCGCGTGACCGCGCTCGTAGGCGGCGAACGCCTCTTCGATGGCGACGATGAGCTCCGGATACTGCGTGTTGTGGTCGACGTCGTCGCTGTCGAGGAGAAGGGTGTGCATACATCGCCGTTCACACGAGGAGTACTTAACTCATGCTAAATCGAGAGTATACTGCAATAACTCACCATGTATTCGAATGAAATCCAACTGATTCTGATTTGTCCAGACGGAGACCCGAGAGAACTGGAGACGGCCGGGCGACCGGTCGCCGGTCATTCGAGCGGCGTCCACTCGGAGACGGCGTCGACGGTGCCCTCCCCGCGAAACGCGCGCCCGTCCTTGGGCGTCCGGAACCGGAAGGTCCCGTCGGTGAGCGACTGCAGGACGTCGACGTGAGTCGCCTCGTGGCGGGAGGGGTCGACGACGAACAGCCCCAGGTGCCCTGCCCGTCGGGTACGGCCCGTCAGGACGTGGAAGAACGCGAACGTCCGCTCGGCTCCGAGCTTTTCCAGGATGGGAGAGAGCGAAACCATCCCGATTCGAACCCGGCCGGTGCCGATCGAGCGCAGGTGGTTCGTGATTCCGACGCCGATGCCCGTGATGTCGGCCGGTGACGAGGCCGCCTCGACCCGGGTGGGCGAGAGCGGACCGGTGTCCCGCGCGAGCCCGGACAGCGAGGCGTCGACCACGGACAGGTGTTCGAGCGAATCGGGGTCCGCGAGTTTCGTCCGGTATTGTCTGGCGACCGTCCCGGCGTCCCCCTCGGTCGTCACGATGATGACCCGTTCGCTCACGCGTGGTGCCTGCGCGAGAATCCGGTAGAGGAGGTCGGACGCCCCGCTCGCGTCGTCGCCGACGAGAAGGAAGTTCGTCCCCGGGGGGAGCGAGTCGAGCAGCGGGTGAGGGACGGCGTCGGCGACCGCGTAGGTTCCATCCGTCGGAGCCGCCGTCATTCCTCACCACCCGCCGACGAGTGAGGTGGCGACGCGACGACGGTGTGAGTGTCCTCGGGCGAGGGGGCCAGCCGCATACCAGTTACTCGACAGGTGTGTATATAAATTTCACTGGCGGAGTTACAGCTGTCACGACGAGCGCGAGCGGCGGCTCACGCGGGAATCGCGTAAAGAACGAGGGAATCGATGGTCGGGGGACGGGAGGCGGGTCGACTGCGTCAGACGGCGTCTGACGACCTATGGGGAATAGGCTGCGACCGGTATCGTCTCGCGGGCGACGCCCGCTCGACAACGAGGCGGTTTGCCACTCACGTGGCTCGTGTGTTCCCGCCTCGCTTACATCGCGCCGCCCATGCCACCCATACCGCCCATGCCGCCCATGCCGCCGGCACCGCCTTCCTCGTCGTCACCCTTGTCGGTGGAGAGGTCGCCGGCAGCGATGATGTCGTCGATCTTGAGGACGAGGTTCGCGGCCTCGGTCGCCGAAGAGAGCGCCTGCTCCTTCGAGTGAGCGGGTTCGACGACGCCCGCATCGAACGTGTCGACGACGTCGCCGCTGAAGACGTTCAGGCCGGCGCGGACCTGGCCGTCCTCGTGAGCGGCGCGGAGGTCGACGAGCGTGTCGATGGCGTCGAGACCGGCGTTCTCGGCCAACACGCGCGGGACGAGTTCGAGCGCGTCCGCGAAGGCCTCGACGGCGAGCTGCTCGCGGCCCTCGACGCCGTCAGCGTAGTCACGGAGGCGGCCCGCGACCTCGATCTCGATGGCGCCGCCGCCCGCGACGACGCGGCCGTCGGTCGCGGCCTGACTCACCACGTCGAGGGCGTCCATGACGCCGCGCTCGATCTCGTCGACCACGTGGTCCGTGGAGCCCCGGAGCAGGAGCGTCACGCCGTGGGCCTCGTCGGCATCGGATTCCACGTAGAAGAGTTCGTCCTCCTCGTCGCGTCGGACGCTGCCGTGCCCGAGGTCGTCCGCGGAGAAGTCGTCGAGGTCGGAGACGATGCGGCAGTCGAGGAGGTTCTTGAGGAACTCGATGTCGCTCTTCTTCGCGCGGCGGACCGCGAGGATGCCCTTCTTCGCGAGGTAGTGCTGGGCGAGGTCGTCGATGCCCTTCTGGCAGAACACGACGTTCGCGCCGGCGGCCTTGATCTGCTCTGCCTTCTCACGGAGTTCGGCCTCCTCGGACTCGATGAACCGCTGGAGCTGGCTGGGGTCGTCGAGGTTGATCTGCGCGTCGACGTCGGTCTCCTCCACC
>JBEPYA010000094.1:0-13695 GCA_041641615.1 Salinigranum sp.
ACACCGGTCGAGCCTGGAGTCACACCGGTCGAGCCTGGAGTCACACCGGTCGAGCCTGGAGTCACACCGGTCGAGCCTGGAGTCACACCGGTCGAGCCTGGAGTCACACCGGTCGAGCCTGGAGTCGCACGAGGGCGCGCTGCGTGAGCACATGCAAAGCCTCGACGCGGTACGGGACGCGCTTGAGGCCCTCACGGACGAACTGCGCGGCGGAGACTCATCACCGACCCAGACGTCCGAGGAGAGCGACGCCGTCACGGAGTGACCTCGGTCGCGCGATTCAGCCGAGCACCTCTTCAGAGAGCCGGTCGAGATCGGTCTCGCACGCCTCGCGCACCTCGTCGAGTCCGGCCGTCCGCGCCGCTTCGAGCGCGGTCTCACAGTGTGTCACCGCTGCGTCCACGTCGCCCATCAGCTCACACAGCTCGACCAGCTTCCGTCGGCTTCGGACGACGATCTCCGGTGTGGCGCCCTCCCGTTCCATCTCGACGACCGCCTCGAACCGTTCGGACGCGCGCTCGTACGCCCCGACTTCCTGTGCGAGCTCGCCGAGGTCGAAGAGCGTCGCCGCCTCCTCGTGTCTGGCACCGATGTCGCGGACGAGCTCAAGGCTCCGCGTCAGGTGACGGTCGGCCGCCTCGAACGCGCGCCGCTCTCGGGCGAGGTGTCCGAGCGTTCTGAGACACTCCGCCTCTCCGTGGTCGATCCCGGTCTCTTGCCAGATGGCGAGGCTTCGTTCGACGTACTCGACGGCCGCCTCGAACGCCCCTCTCCGCCGTTCGACCTCGCCGAGCAGCGAGAGGCTGCTCGCCTCGGCCCGCTTGGCACCGAGTTCGTGGGCGATTTCGAAGCTCCGGACCACGTACTCCTCGGCCGCGTCCAGCGCGTCTCGCCCGAGCGCGACGTCACCGAGGAGCAGCAGGCAGTCAGCCTCCCCCAGCTCGGCTCCGATCGCACGCCTGATGTCGAGACTCTGCGTCGCGTACTGCTCTGCGGCATCGAGCGTCCCGTTCTCCAGCGCGATGGCGGCGAGGTTGCCGAGACAGGCGGACTCCCCGCGTCTGTCCCCGACGGTGCGGTACGCTTCGAGACTCCGTGCGATCCGGTCCTCGGCGGCGCTGTAGTCCCCACGGGTCCACGCAACGATGCCGAGCCGGAGGAGGCTCGCCGCCATCCCCGCCGTGTCGTCGAGTTCGTGGTAACCGTCGAGCGCCCGGGTCATGGACTCCTCGGCCGTTTCGAGGTCACCCTGGTGCATCTCGATCTCGCCGCGTTTGTTCAGACTCAGCGCCGTCAGCCGCCTCGCCTCGTTTCGGTCGATCCCGTCGGTCTCCGTTGCGAGCGCTTCGAGGCGCTCGAATTCCCGGGTCGCCCAGTCGTGTCGTTCCGCTCTGCAGAACATCTCCCCGCGCCACTCGGTACACCGGACGACCGTCTCCGCCGAACAGGCGTCGGGGAGTTCGATGTGCGAGTAGTCGGTCTTGCCGAACAGCGGAGCGATGCTGGGGTGGTCCTGTCCAAGCGCGAAGAGTCGGCGGACGACCCCCTCGGCCCACGCCTCGGGCGCGACGGTGACCCGGTCCACGTAGACGGCGTCCCCCTCGAACTCCCAGTCGATGCGCTCGCGCAGCTGTGAGTCGTCCGCGAGTGAGAGGAGTGCCGACACGCACCTGCCGAACCGCTCGCGCGCGTCGCGCGCTGGCTCGACCGTCAACAAGTGCTTCACGAACAGCCGCGACCACGACTCGTGGATGGTCCGGTATCGGGTGACCGTCCCGCCAGACGACTGCTCCCCGGGGAAGACGACCCGGCCTTCCAGGAGAGTAAGTGCGCGCCGAACCGCGTCGTGCTGGTCGGCGTCGGCCAGTGCGTGAACGAGGTCCGGGTACACCCCCATCCCGGCCGCGTTGAGGAGGTTCACGGTCAGTCCCACGTCGAGCGTGAGGTCGGTGTCGACCTCCTGGAGGTACTCGTAGGTCTGCTGGATGTCCTGTGTCAGCGTCGTCGGTATCGGTGACCCGTACCGCGCGAGTGGGTCGGCGTACGCGGACAGCCAGTGGAGGACGAGCAGTATCTCGCCGGGTCTCGCGTCCGCCGTGTCTCGCTCCGCGTCGTCTCGCATTCGCTGGAGGAACTCCTCGACGGGCGGCTCGACGGATCCATCGACCGTCTCCACGAACCGCCGAACGAGCCGTCGACACTCAGTCTCGTCCAGTCCAGGCATCTCGAACGTCTCGATGGCTTCGTGTCTGTACGCTTCGAGGCTCGCGTCCGTCGGGAACGCCTGGGGCCGCGACCACTCCTCCTCGCGGGCGTCCAGGAGGAACGTCACGTGGGCGTCGCCGCTGAACTCCCTCATGAGCCCGAAGATGGCGTTCGCCTCCGCCCGAACCGCGTCCTCGACGACGACGAGCGCGTGTCCGTCGACCTCTCGGAGATGTGCCGCGAGAACCGCAGGAGCGTCGAACGTCGCCCCCGACCCGCTCTCGCGGTAGAACACGTCGCCGAGGTGCTGCTCGTGCCACCGGCACGCGACCGACTTGCAGACCGTGCTCTTCCCGGACCCCGGCGGCCCGACGACGACGTGGTCTGCTCCGTCACCGAGCCGCTCGACGAGGTGCTGTGTGAGATTCTTCGTCTCCCCGTCCGCCGTGTACTCGCGGTCGATGGCGTAGCCCACAGCCACTTCGACGAGGTCGAGCCCCGTCCTCCAGCACGTCGCCGGTGGTGCCGGTTCCCGCCGACCGAGGTACGCTTCGTCCAGCCGTACGAACCCGCTTTCTTCGAGTTCGGCCCGGACCGAGCCGTCGAGGAGTCGGTCGCCGGAGCGGCCTCCTCCTCGTCGAGTGGCGACCTCGTCCGCCGTTTCCCTCTCCGCCGCGTGTGTTCGCTGGCGGTCCGCTTGCTTCGGCCGGTCGGTCGTTCGATCGAACGAGCGGCCCGACGGCGCCTCGTCGGCATCGAGCGAGCCGAGCTCTCGGGTCCGTTCGGTCGCGCGGGTTCGGAGACGACTGTAGAGGTCTTCGGCCCAGCGGACCGCCGCGGGCGTATCGTTGACGAGCACCCCCTGTATCGCGTTGCCGTCGCTGTACACGATGACCGCTACGGTCACCGTCCCACTCTCCTCGACGAGGAACGTGGTGAACGGCGGGAGGTCAGCCGTCAACGCGGTGTACGCACCCTCGAGTGCGAGTTGACGGAACACGGCGGGGAACTGGCTCACGAGGCGCTCGAACAGCGACGGACTCATGAGCATCTCGGCCGTCATACCCCCTTCGATCACCCGGCTATGGCATACCCGGAGCGTCTCGACGTTGGCGACCGTCGGGAGGAGCGCTCGCACGCGCTCTGCACCCCTGATCGCGTCGCGGAGTCGCTCGACCGAGCGATACGGCGGCGGGCCGTCCGTTCGTTCGATATCCGCCCCCGAGATCAGTTCGAGACCGACCGGACTGGCCGCGGTGAGCGGTGCGAGCACGTCCATCGTGGTCCGGATGTCCGCGGCGTCGCTCAGCACTCGGCGGTACATGTCGGCCGCGAGTTTCCCCGTCAGCGTCGTCACGTGCCCGTCGGCCGTCGCGGTCACCAGTCCCGCGTCTTCCAGTTCGGCGATGGCGCGGTTCACCGTCGACCGCGAGTGTCCGAGTTCGTGGACCATCTCGCGTTTCTCGAGCGCCACCTCGCCGAGCCGTTCGAGGAAGTCGAGGCGTCGAGAGACCACGTCGATGAGGTCCTCGTCGAGATGCTCGGGCCCGCTCATATCACTCAGTACGACATGACGAAAAATAAAGATGCGTCGTGGAACCGTCTCGGACACGACGAATACGACAGCGAATACGACCGTCAGACGATCAGCTATCTCCACGCTGTCTGTGCCTTCTCACGGGGTGACACGCCGGTTCACCACCTGACTCGTCTTGTCAGTAATTGAGTAAATATCTCCACCAAGCCAAGGCGGTGCTGTGTTGGAACGGGAACACACCACCGACACAGAACGGGACTGGCGGACGTTGCACCGGCCGCGACGGACGCCGGCGAGCCGGAAACCGAAGCAGAACCATGCCACAAACCGACCACGTCGCAGGACCGAGTAGCATAGCCGACCATCCGCACCCCTTCGACCGATACGCCGCGCTCACGCTCAGAGACGCCACGGTCATCTACGACCGCGAGGGGCCGCTGGGATGGGTCCAGTCGAGCGTCGCACACCCCATCACGGAGGTGCGGTAGATGCCCGGAGAGACCGAAACGACACTGTACCGCGGCCGAGAAATCGTCGCCGACGACACCGATGAGACGCCGTCACTAACCGTCGCTGGCGAGCGCATCCCGGTCGAACGCACGACTCTCGAACATCCCGACGGTTCGACGACCGAGTGCTGGAAGACGCCGGATGCGTACTACCCCTCCGCGTCGTTGGTGAAGTTGGGCAAACTCGTCGTGGAGGCGCGACACGCCAAACTCTGTGCGGCTGGGCACGCGCCGGAGGAGGTCCAATGAACCACGTCCGTTGCCGGCGCTCCGTCAACACGATGTCCCGGGGCGACGTCCAGCACTTCGTCGCCGCCGTGACGGAAATGAAACAGACGGGCGTCTACGACGAGTTCGTCCGGATTCACGCGCTGGCCTTCGATGAGGGCCACGACGGTCCGGCGTTCATGCCGTGGCACCGCAAGTTCATGCTGACATTCGAGGAGGCGCTTCGGGACCACGACCCCGAGGTCTCGGACCCAGCCGACTCGACGCTCGCACTCCCGTACTGGGACTGGGAGACGCCGAGCGCCACGATGTGGAACGACGACTACATGGGCGGCACCGGAACCCCCACCCCGTTCTCTACCGGTCCGTGGGCGAGCGATCCACCGCTTCGAGGAACGTTCGACACGAACGGTGCTCTCGGGAGTAACGGTATCTCGACGGCACTGTCCGAAGACCGATACTGGACGGATCCCGTCGCCGGTCCCGGGTTCAGGGAACTGTTCGAGTGGGGGCCTCACGCTGACGCTCACGGCTGGATCGGTGGTGACAACGCCTTCGTCAACACCGCGGCAGAGGACCCGATATTCTTCATGCTACACGCGAACGTCGAGCGGTACTACGTCCGCTGGCAGGCCGAACGCCGACGCGAGTGGCTCGAAGCCAACCCCGGACAGGCCTACGGCCAGGAGCAACTCGAAGTCGACTACCACTGGGGATACGACGACGGGACGGGGAGCGTGGAGACGTGGAGCGGAGCCCCACACAACCTCGACGACGCCATGTGGCCGTGGGACGGGACCGACCCGTTCATCGGGAGCGAAGTCGTGTACGTCCGTGACATGCTCGACGATCGCGACCTCCCGTGCGTCTACGACACGGAAGCGCCGTGGGTGACCCTCGAGCACCCTGCGGTCGGTCCCCCCGCGCTGACGTTCCCATCAGTCCCACAGGGCGACACGCAGGCCATGCCGGCGACGTTCGCGGTCAAGAGCTGTGGACCGTCGGCACAACTCGTTGTCGAGTCTGTAACCGGCGGATTCACTGCCCCCCAGACGACGGTGACCGTCACGCCCCCGGGCGACGACGCGGTCACCGAACGACGGGTCTGGTTCCAGTTCATGGGCCAGACTCCCAACACGACCGCGACCGGCGAGGCGACGGTGTACTGCCCCGAGACCGGTCAGCGGTGGACGATCTCGCTCTCGGCCACGAGCGTCAGGCGTCCCACGGTCGGAACCGTGCTCGCGCTCGACCAGTCCGGGAGCATGACCGCCAACGCCGGCGGTCGCACCCGCGGAGCCGTCCTGCAGGACGCGGCGACGAAGTTCGTCGACCTCGTCCGCCCGGACGACGGTATCGGCGTCGTCACCTTCGACACGAACGCGACGGTCCCGGCCGGACTCGACGACGCGGGCGACGGATCGGTCGGTACCGGTGCGGACACGGCTCGGACGGCCATCACCAATTACGCGCCGGTCGATCCTCCGACGTTCGTCGCCGAGGGAACCGACGACACCGTCCCCGGGTACACCTCTATCGGTGACGGCGTCGTCGCCGCACAGGGTGAGTTCCCGGCCTCGTACGAGGAGCAGGCGATCGTGGTGTTCACCGACGGCCACGAGAACCGTCCGGTCTATCTCGAAGACCTCGACGAGACGGTGCTCGACGGCCGCGTGTTCGCCGTCGGTCTCGGGAGTGCGAGCGAAGTAGACCAGGGGCCGCTCGAGGACCTGACCGGCGGCGGCACGGGCGACGATCGTGGCTACGTCCTGACGACCGGTCCGTTCGACGACGACGACTACTTCCTGCTCGACAAGTACTTCCTGCAGGTGTTCGCCGGCGTGACGAACGCGCAGGTCGTCGTCGACCCAGAAGGGTTCCTCCGACTCCCGGAGTCCAGCCGCGAACGACAACGCGCACGGCTCCCGTTCGACCTGACGACGGCCGACATCGGAGCGGACGTGATGATGCTCACGCCCGCACCGGAGGCGCTCTCGCTCTCCGTCGAGACGCCCGCGGGCGACGAAATCGACGTCGAAACGGCCGAGCAGACACCCGGTATCGAGTACATCGAGGGCGACACGATGGGCTACTACCGCCTCTCGCTCCCCACGACCCCCGCCGACGGGACGGAGGCTCACGCCGGTGAGTGGTACGCGACCGTCGAACTCGACCCCGACGGGGTCGACGAGTACCGCGAACGGCTGGAAGCCCGTGCCGACGAGTTCGAAGAGGTCGGCGACGAGGAGGGGTTCGAGCGGGTCCGCCAACAGCTCCGTGACATCGACGCGGTCGGGATCCGGTACGACATCGCGGTTCAGACCAGAAGCGACCTGCGCCTCGACGCGGCGGTCGCTCAGGAGCACTACGAACCGGGTGCGGAACTGACCGTTCGGGCTCGACTCACGGAGACCGGTATTCCGCTCTCTCGGAACGTCAACGCCCGCGTCCAACTCGTCGACCCTGACGGGGTCGAACGGACCCTCCGATTGCGCAAGACGACGTCGGATAGCTACAAGGCGTCCCTGACCGCCGAGACCGCTGGTGTCTATCGGATGCGACTTCTCGTCGACGGGAAGACGCTTCACGGCGAGCGCTTCGAACGCGAGCACCTCCTGAGTGCGTCGGTGTCTCCCGGCGGAAACACCCCGCGGACGCACCCGACCCACGAAGCCAACGCCGACCGACTCTCGGACGTCCTGCTCTGTCTCCTCCGCGAGGGCGGGCTCGACGAGTTCTTCGAGGAGAACGAGATCGACCCCGAAGCGGTCGAGGAGTGTCTCGAGAGGACTAACACACACCGCTGACGCTCCCGTGTCACTCCTGCGGAGCCGACCGCGCCACCCCCACCGCGGGGGACGTCGAGTGGACGTTCGATCCGTTCTTCGCCGCTCGACGGTTCGTGAGTGCGCACGCTCGACCACAGCCGACTCGTTTTTATGTCCTGTCCCTCTCTTACAGGTGTATGACGGATGTCATTATCGTCGGCGGCGGTCCCGCCGGCCTCAGCGCCGCACTGTTCACCGCGAAGAACGGCCTCGACACCGTGGTGTTCGACACGGACGGTACGTGGATGCACAAGGCGCACCTGTTCAACTACCCGGGCATCGGCTCCGCCGACGGCTCGAACTACATGGCGACGCTCCGCGATCAGGTCGACGACTTCGGCGTCGAGCGCAACCAGGCGGAGGTCACGTCGGTGGAGGCGACGGACGGCGGCTTCACCGTCACGACCGACGACGGCGAGCACAGCGCCGATTACCTCGTCCTCGCCACGGGCGCGAAGCGCGATCTCGCGGAGGACCTCGGCTGTGCATTCGCCGACGACGTCGTCGACGTCGGCGTGACGATGGAGACGAGCGTCGAGGACGCCTACGCCACCGGCGCGATGGTCCGTGTCGAGGAGTGGCAGGCGGTCATCTCCGCGGGCGACGGTGCCGCGGCAGCGCTCAACATCCTCTCCAAGGAGCGGGGCGAGAACTTCCACGACTTCGACACGCCGGCGACGGCCGACGAGGTCATGGGTTCGCTCGTCGACGAGACGTGAATCTCGGCCGCCGAGTGTACAACTTACTTTATTCTTAGAGGCACATCCCCGATGCTCCGTGAGTCGCTCGACCGCCGGTCTCCCGTCGACGTCGTCCGGTTTTCGGCCGTCCGCTCACTCGGTCCGGTCGCCGAGTCGGTCTGGCCGTTCCGTCGCATCGGCTCGTCGTCCGTATCGGCCAGCTGTCCGCGTCGACTAGTTGTCCGCGCCGGTCAGTCGTCGTGCTGTCGTTCGGGACGCTCCCTTCGGTCCGGTTCGCCGTTTCTCCCCCGGGAGTATCCCTCTCGACGTTCGGCCCCCCTCCGTCGGATGCCCTCGCTGATTCCCTCAAACTCGACAGTGACATAGAAATAGTTGTAACTCGGAAACCGTTCTCTCTCCGAGAAACTCGGGCGACCGACCCCCGCACTCGTGTACACTCACACAACACTTTTGACAGCGGTTCACGAAACAGGCAGGTGAGCCGTCACCATGCCCGAGGCTGTCTTCGACAGGAGTGAGTACGAGCGGCGTATCGCCCGGACGAAAGAGCAGTTGCACGAACGCGGGCTGGACGCGGTGTTCGTCACCGACCCGGCGAACATGAACTACCTGACGGGCTACGACGGCTGGTCCTTCTACGTCCACCAGGGGGTCGTCGTCACGCCCGACCGCGACGAACCCGTCTGGATCGGCCGTCAGATGGACGCCAACGGCGCGCGGGCGACGACGACCCTAGTCGACGAGAGCATCCGCCCGTACAGCGACGACCACGTCCACTCGCCGTACGACCTCCATCCGATGGACTTCGTCGCCGAGGTGCTCGAGGACCTCGGTCTCGACGATGGCCGTATCGGCCTCGAGATGGACGCGTACTACTTCACGGCGAAGTCGTACACCCGGTTACAGAAGAACCTCCCGGAGGCGACGTTCGAGGACACGACTCTCCTCGTGAACTGGCTCCGGGTGAAGAAGTCCGACCGGGAGATCGAGTACATGGAGCAGGCCGCCCGCATCTCCGAGAACGCGATGCAGGCCGGCCTCGACGCCATCGCCGAGGGCGTCCCGGAGTACGAGGCCGCGGAGGCCATCTACTCGGCGCTCATCGACGGCACCGAGGAGTACGGCGGTGACTACCCCGCTATCGTCCCGCTGATGCCCTCGGGCGACCACACCGGGACGCCCCACCTGACGTGGACCGACCGCCCCTTCGAAGATGGCGACCCGGTCATCATCGAACTCTCGGGCTGTCGACACCGCTACCACTCCCCGCTCGCGCGGACGACGTTCGTCGGTGACCCGCCACAAGAGGTCCAGGAGACGGCCGACATCGTCGTCGCCGGGATAGAGGCGGCCCTCGACGCCGTCGAACCGGGCGTCACCTGCGAGGCCGTCGAGAAGGCCTGGCGCGACGAAATCGCGAAGCACGACGTCGAGAAGGAGGACAGGATCGGTTACTCGATGGGGCTCGGCTATCCCCCGGACTGGGGTGAACACACTGCGAGTCTCCGTCCCGGCGACGAAACCGTGCTGGAAGAGAACATGACCTTCCACACGATTCCGGGGCTGTGGTTCGACGACTTCGGCGTCGAACTGAGCGAGACGTTCCGGGTCACGTCCACTGGAGCGGAGCCACTCGCCGACTTCCCCCGCCAGCTCTTCACTACCTGATCATGTCGACACCGAATACTACGACGACCCCAGACGACTCGAACGACGACGAACCGAGTTCCGCGCTGGCGACTGCCCGGCGACAGCTCGAACGGGCGGCCGCGCACACCGACGTCAAGGAGGGCGTCGTCGAGCGGTTGAAACACCCGACGAAACTGACGCGGGTGTCCGTCCCACTCCGTCGCGACGACGGCTCGCTGGAGGTGTTCACGGGCTATCGCGCCCAGCACGACGACGTCCGCGGCCCCTACAAGGGCGGCCTGCGGTACCACCCGGAGGTCGACGCCGAGGAGTGTATCGGCCTCTCGATGTGGATGACTTGGAAGTGCGCCGTGATGGACCTACCGTTCGGGGGCGGGAAGGGCGGTATCGCGGTCGACCCTCGGACGCTCTCGTCGGCGGAGCGCGAGCGGCTCACCCGGCGGTTCGCCGAGGAACTCCGCGACGTCGTCGGACCGACGCGGGACGTCCCCGCACCGGACATGGGGACCGACGCCCAGACGATGGCGTGGTTCATGGACGCGTATTCGATGCAGTCCGGCGAGACCACCCCCGGTGTCGTCACCGGGAAACCACCCGTCATCGGTGGCTCCCACGGGCGCGAGGGAGCCCCCGGCCGGTCGGTCGCCATCGTCACCCGCGAGGCGATCGACTACTACGACCGTGACCTCTCGGAGACGACCGTCGCCGTCCAGGGGTTCGGGAGCGTCGGCGCGCCCGCGGCGCGCCTCCTCGACGAGTGGGGTGCGACGGTGGTGGCCGTCAGCGACGTCGAGGGAGCCATCTACGACCCCAACGGGCTCGACACACACGACGTCGAGGCCCACGACGAGCGCCCCGGGATGGTGTCGGGGTACGACGCGCCGGAGACGCTCACGAACGAGAAACTGCTCGAACTCGACGTCGACGTACTCGTCCCGGCGGCCGTCGGTAACGTCATCACGACGGAGAACGTCCACGACATCTCGGCGAACATGGTCGTCGAAGGAGCTAACGGCCCGACGACGTTCGCTGCCGACGCCGTCCTCGAGGAGAGGGACGTCCCGGTCCTCCCCGACATCCTCGCGAACGCCGGCGGGGTGACCGTCTCGTACTTCGAGTGGCTCCAGGACATCAACCGCCGGCAGTGGTCGCTCGACCGCGTCCACGAGGAACTCGAGTCCGAGATGCTCGACGCCTGGGACGCCGTCAGACGGGAGGTCGACGCTCGCGACCTGACGTGGCGCGACGCCGCCTACGTCGTCGCCCTCTCGCGCATCGGTGAGGCGAAGGCGACGCGGGGGCTCTGGCCCTGAGCGGCCGATAGCCGAGAACGCGCCCGCGGGGCGCGTAGTCAGTCCTCGTCGGGTGCCAGCACCAGGTTCTCCAACTCCTCTCCCGTCTCCAGCCGCTCGACGTTCCGCGCGACGATGTCGGCCAGTCGGTCCCAGTGTTTCGGCGTGTGACCGCCCGTGTGAGGCGTGATGAGGCAGTTCTCCAGCTCCCACAGCGGGTGGTCGCTGGGGAGCGGCTCGGGGTCGGTCACGTCCAGCGCCGCCCCCCGAATCTTGTTCGAGCGGAGCGCCGAGACGAGCGCGTCGGTGTCGACGATGCCCCCGCGCGCCGTGTTGACGAGGACGGCCTCCGGCGGCATCGTCGCCAGTTCCGCCTCGCCGATGAGCCCGCGCGTCAGGTCGTTGAGCGGGCAGGCGACGACGACGTACTCGCTGCGCGAGAGCGCGTCGTGGATGGCGTCCCCGTCGAAGCCGACCACCTCGTCGGTCGGGCCGCCCTTCTCGGGCGTGTAGCGGACGCCGATGGTGTCGACCGCCATCCCCTGTAGACGCTGGACGACGGCCTGTCCGATAGAGCCGAGGCCGACGACGGTCACCGTGGAGTCGGTGAACTCAGTGGATTGAAAGTGCCGCCACTCCGAGCGCTGTTTGCGCCGCCACCCCTCGTGGAGGCGGCGGGCGAAGACGAGCATGTTCCCGACAGCCTGCTCGGCGATGCCGGGCGCGTGGATGCCGCCGGCGTTCGTCACCCTGATTCCCTGCTCTCTGAGCGTCTCCTTCGGGAGGTGATCGATGCCGGCGAACGTGCAGGCGAACACCTCCACCCGCGAGTCGACGACGAGCTCCTCGTCGATGGTGATGCCGGTGACGACCCGCGCTCTGGGGGCGAGTTCGCGCTCCTGCTTCGGGGTCCGGGCGAGCGCGACCTGTTGGTCGGGGAGGCGCTCGCGCAGCGTCTCGGCGTACGATTCCATCGACAGGCCCTCGGTCCCCTCGCGGAGGACGACGACGTCGGGGTCGGCGGTGGGGTCAGTGTTCTCGCTCATGGGTGGGTGGCTCCGCCCCGGCCGTCGTCTCGGGCGGCCGGGTCACGTACGCTTCCGGTCGGCTGGGGCCGGCTTATGCTTTTTCGTCTCTCCCGTTCGATAGCTCCGCCGTCCGGTATTAAGTGAATGGAGCGTGGTAGTCTGAGGCATGGTCGAGTCGATTCATGAGCCGATTCGTGAGCGACTGCCCGAACTCAGACGCGAACTCCACCGATATCCGGAGCCCGGGTGGTGTGAGTTCCACACGACGGTCCGGCTCGTCGAGGAGATCGAACGCATCGGCGTCGACGAACTCGCGATCGGTCCCGACGCCTACGACCCCGCGGATCGGATGGCGATCCCCCCCGACGACCGGCTCGAAGAGTGGTACGACCGCGCCCGCGACCGGGGTGTCGACCCCGCGCTCCTCGAACAGATGGCCGGCGGGAACACCGGTGTCGTCGCGGTCCTCGAAGGGGGTGACGGCCCCGCCGTCGGCCTCCGCGTCGACATCGACGGGCTGTTCATCGAGGAGTCCGAGAGCTCCGAACACGCCCCCGAACAGGAGGGATTCGGCTCGGAGACCGGAGAGACGATGCACGCGTGCGGGCACGACGCGCACATGACGTGGGGGCTCGCGACGCTCGAAGCCATCAAGGAGAGCGACTTCGACGGTCGACTCGTCGTGTTCTTCCAGCCCGCAGAGGAGGTTTCGGGCGGCGGGCACCCGATGGCCGAGAGCGACTACGCCGCCGACCTCGACTACTTCTTCGCCGTGCACGTCGGCCTCGACCATCCCACCGGAGAGGTCGTCGCGGGCATCGAACGGCCCCTGGCGATGTGTCACATCGACGTCGACATCCGGGGGACGTCGGCCCACGCCGGGAAGGCCCCCGAGGAGGGAAACAACGCCATCCAGGCGCTCGGCACCGCCATCGAGAACGTCTACGGCATCCCTCGTCACTCCGATGGGATGACGCGGGTGAACGTCGGCCGGGTCGAAGGCGGGACCGCGAGCAACATCATCGCGGAGGACGTGAACGCGGTGGCGGAGGCCCGGGGCGAGACGACGGCGCTCATGGAGTACGCCAAGTCGGAAGTCGTCCACCGGTTCGAGACGGCCGCGGAGATGCACGGCTGTGAGGCGGAGGTGGACGTGGTGAGCGAGAGTCCACGAGCCGACAGCGACCCCGAACTCGCCGCCGTCGTCGAACACGTCGCTCGCGACACCGAGGGCGTCGACAGCGTGCTCTCGTTGGCCGACTTCGGGGCCAGCGAGGATGCGACGTTCCTCATGGAACGGGTCCAGGAGGAGGGCGGCCTCGCCACCTACCTCATCGTCGGGACGGACCACCCGACGAGCCACCACACCCCGACGTTCGACGTCGACGAGCGGAGCCTCCCCATCGGCGTCGAGGTGCTGACGGGAGCCATCCTGGCTGTGGAGGAGGGGAAGCCGTGAGCGGCAGCGGCGCGCAGGTTCCCGCCGCGTCGGAGGTCGTCACGCTCGCCGACGTCGAGGCCGCTCGGGACCGACTCGACGGTGTCGTCCACCGGACGCCGCTCGACGGTTCGACCACCCTCGCCGAGCGCTGTGGCGCCGACGCGGTCGGGCTCAAACTCGAGAACACTCAGCGAACGGGCTCGTTCAAGATCCGCGGCGCGTACAACGCGATGGCTCGGCTCTCCGACGAGGAACGCGAGCGGGGTGTCGTCGCCG
>JBEPYA010000095.1:0-13443 GCA_041641615.1 Salinigranum sp.
ACAGCACGTCGAGTTCGGGGAGGATCCCCTCCAGTTCCTCGTGTTCGCGGACCTGCGCCCCGGCCTCGTGGAGGTCGTACCGGACGCTCCGGGGTAGACGCAGGGATTCGGGGGAGACGAAGTGCTGACGCACGTCGAAGTTCGTCAGCGCCATCGACAGCGAGTGGACCGTCCGCCCGTACTTGAGGTCGCCCATGATCCCGACGGTGATGTCGTCGAGCCCGGCGTTCTCTCGGATGGTGTACAGGTCGAGCAGGGTCTGTGAGGGGTGCTGACCCGCGCCGTCGCCCGCGTTGACGAGCGGGACGTCGACGAACTCCGAGGCCATCTTCGCCGACCCCTCCGACGGGTGACGGAGGACGATCGCGTCGGCGTACCCCTCGATGACGCGGACGGTGTCGGCCAGGCTCTCACCCTTCTTCACCGAGGACGACTCGACGGAGCCCATGTCGATCGTCTCCCCACCGAGCCGTTTCATCGCCGTGTCGAAGCTCATCTTCGTCCGCGTGCTCGGCTCGAAGAAACAGAGTGCGAGCACCGTGCCCGCGTGGCGCTCGCGGACGACCGCCGGGTCGTCGTCGATGTCGGCGGCGCGGTCCAACACCGCCTCGATGTCGTCCCGGGACAGCTGCGCGGCAGAAATGAGGTGGTCGTGACGCATCAGTGTATCCCGAACGGGGCAGATGCTTGAATCCCCCGGAGCGAACCGTTCCGTCCGAAGAACAGTCTCAAACGCTGATTAATATGCCAGGTAGGTATCACTACGGATAATTCGAGGGAGGACGTTATTAGGGGCGTCTCGGAATCAGGGTGCAATGGCACGCGAAACAGCAGCGGAAGACCAGCAAACGCCCGACAAGGGCGGATTCTGTCGACGAACCTTCCTGAAACTGACCGGATCGGCCATCGTTGCTGGCGGATCGTTGGCTGGGTGCACTGAAACCACATCTGAGATTCACTCTCCGGAGTTCGGTTACGGCGGGTCGCCAATGCGACGCGGGCAGGTGGCACGGCCGAGCACCCTGGTCGGCTCGTCGTTCGCGGCGGTCGCGGCGGCCATCCAGGAGTCCGAACCGAACGGCTCACAGACGAGTGCCGACGTCGTCTCGCTGGGCTCGACCGTGAGAGGAACGCTCGCCGCGGGCGACAACGACTGGTACGCGGTCGACCTGACCGCGGAGGGGTCGCTCGACCTGACGCTGGTCCGGGACTCCAACCGGGCGAAAGCGCGCTTCGGGCTGTACGGTCCCGATGGAACGCAACTCGACACGACGGCCGTCCCGAACACCAAACCCGTATCGATCAGCCTCGACCCCGTCCCGACGACCGCGACGTACTTCGTCCACCTCACCAGCGACAAGCCAACCGGGGGGTACGAACTCTCGGTGTCCGGGACCGAGCCGGCAACGCCGACTCCCACCCCCACACCGGCGCCGACGCCGGAACCCACGGCGACTCCCACTCCTACCTCGACGCCGACGCCCACACCCACACCGGAACCCACGGCGACGCCGACGCCCACACCCACACCGGAACCCACGGCGACGCCGACGCCCACACCCACACCGGAACCCACGGCAACGCCAACGCCGACGCCCGTCTCCGACGACGATTACGGCGAGCAAGGGTACGGCCAGTTCGGGTACGGCGGGACGGCGGACTAGTTCGCTCACCTCCATCGGTGACCGTCTCAGATGGCTGAGAGACGGACGCGGCATGGTCGACGCAACCGAGCCGACCATACGAGAGCCATCCCGACCGACACACGCGCGGCGATGACCTTGTTTCGATGTCAATTCAGGTATTGTTACGAATATGCGATTGAAAGGAACTATTAACCCGGTCATCAGTCGATAAATAATGACGTATGAATCGTCAGAGTCGTCGAAACGCAGTGAATCGAAATTATCGTTCGGTCGACAGCACCGCCGGACGTTTCTGCGAACGATCGGGGCGGTAGTTGCACTGGGCGGGGCGTCGACGGCCTCGGCAGAGTCCGACGCTCCCAACAGCTTCGGCCCGCGGTACGGCGAGTTCGAGTACGGCGGAACGCGGACCTGACCCCGGGTCGGTCGTCTCGAACGCGAAGAGCGGAACGAACGGGTGGCAGAACGGGAGACGTGCCTACGGGCGGCAGAACGGGAGACGTGCCTACGGGCGGCAGAACGGGAGACGTGCCTACGGGCGGCAGAACGGGAGACGTGCCTACGGGCGGCAGAACGGGAGACGTGCCTACGGGCGGCAGAAACGAAAGACGTACCTATGGCCAGCTCCCGGCACCGCCGAACGCGTCGGCGACCCGCTGGATGGCGACGACGTATGCGGCCGTCCGGAAGTTCGGCAGGTCCTTCTCCTCGAACGCGTCCACGAGGCGGTCGAAGGCGTCGACGATGACCCGTTCGAGTTCGTCGTTGACGCGCTCTTCGGTCCAGGCGAACCGCTGTCGGTTCTGGACCCACTCGAAGTACGAGACGGTGACGCCGCCGGCGTTCGCGAGGATGTCCGGCACGACCGTCACCTCCTTTCCGGTGAGGATGTCGTCCCCGTCGGGCGTGATCGGTCCGTTCGCGGCCTCGACGACGACGTCAGACTCCAGATGGGACGCGATTTCGGCGTCGATGGCGTTTTCGAGCGCCGCGGGAACGAGGAGGTCGACGTCCAGGGTGAGCAGGTCCTCGTTCGAGAACTCCTCCTCGGCGTCGGCGTAGCCGGTGACGGAACCCGTCTCTCGCTTGAACTCCTTGACCGCACGGGCGTCGAGGCCGTCGGGGTTGAACACCGCACCCGAGGAGTCGGAGACGGCGACGACGTTCGCCCCCTGGTCTTCGAGGAGTTTCGCGGCGACGGAGCCCGCGTTCCCGTACCCCTGAACCGCGACGGTCGCGCCCGAGAGGTCTCTGTCGAGATACGAGAACGCCTCTCGGGCAGCGAGCATCACCGACCGGCCCGTCGCCTCGACGCGTCCCGCGCTCCCGCCGTTGTCGATGGATTTGCCCGTGATGACACCCGGTGCCGTCGTGTTCTCCAGCTTCTCGTAGGTGTCTTTGATCCAGTTCATCTCCCGCTGACCGGTGTTGACGTCGGGGGCCGGGATGTCCTTGTCCGGACCGATGAACGGGCGGAGCTCCGTTGCGAACGCTCTCGTGACGCGTTCGAGTTCCGACTCGGAGTACTCGCGGGGGTCGATGACGATGCCGCCCTTCCCGCCGCCGTAGGGAATGTCGACGACGGCGCACTTGTACACCATCCACCCCGAGAGCGCCTTCACCTCGTCCCGGGAGACGTTCGGGTGATAGCGGATTCCACCCTTGTACGGGCCGCGGTCGCCGTTGAACTGTGAGCGAAAGCCCCGGAACCCTTCGAGCCGTCCGTCGTCCATCTCGACCGTCAGCGTCACCTCCAGGACGCGTTCGGGCGACTTCAGCCGCGTCACGACGTCTCCGGGGACGTCGAGGAAGGCGGCGGCGTCGTCGATCTGTTCCTGGAGACTCTCGAACGGGTTCGCCTCGTCAGGCATGATCGAACCACCGCCGGCAGCGAGAATAAGTGTGACGAAGTATATATCATACTAGATACCTAAAGGAAATTAGTACACGTCGTCGAGTACCTCCGTCGGGGGGCTCTCTCGTGTCTCACACCTCGAACCCGGCCGCGCGCGCTCGTTCGATCGTCCGTTCGGCCTGTGCGACGAGCGGCGCGTCGATCATCTCCCCGTCGACGCTAAACACCCCGCGTCCCTCGGCGTCGGCCGCCGCCTTCGCCTCCAGCACGCGACGGGCCCACTCGATTCGCTCTTCGGCGGGGGTGAGCGCCTCGTTGATGATCGGGACCTGTCGAGGGTGGATGGCGAGTTTCCCGTCGTAGCCCAGCCGGACGGTCGTCTTCGTGTCCGCCCGAAGCCCCTCGTCGTCCTCGTAGTCGGTGTGAAGGGTGTCGATGGCGTCGATTTCGGCCGCGCGGGCGGCGACGAGGACGCGCTGTCTGGCGTACGACACCTCGTCTCCCGCCGGAGTGCGTGTCGCCCCTACGGAGGCGGCGAAATCCTCCGCGCCGAAGACGAGCGCGTCCACCGCGTCGACCCGGGCGACCTCCGGAGCGTTCAGCACGCCCTTGGCCGTCTCGACGAGCGCGATAAGGGGTAAGGATGCATCGCGTATAGCGACGGCCTCCGCGACCTGACGAACGTCCGCGGCCGATTCGACTTTCGGGACGACGAGGGCGTCGAGACGGAGGTCGGCCGCGGAGGCACCGCCCTCGACATCGAGGAGCGCGTCGAGGTCGACCTCGGGGTCGCCGACGCGGACCGCCACCTCGCAGTCGGGGTCGAACTCGGGGTCCGCGAGCACGTCGCGGATAGCCGTCCGTGCCTCCGCTTTCCGCGAGGGTGCGACGGCGTCTTCGAGGTCGAAGACGACGGTGTCCGCGTCGGTCGTGACCGCCTTGCGGAGCAGTTCTGGTCGGTCGCCGGGCGAGAAGAGGACGCTTCGGCGGGTCATACGGGAGGAAGACGCGAGGACTGCAAGAAGGTTAGCCTGCCCCGTCTCGCCGGGGTGCTTTTGTCGCTCTCGGTCGTGGACTGGGCCATGACCGGGCGATACTACGAGGAGTTCGCCGAAGGCGACCGCATCGAACACGAGAAGCGACGGACCGTCTCGGAGGCGGACAACCAGCGCTTCTGCGATATGACGATGAACCAACAGCCCCTCCACCTCGACGCGGCGTTCGCCTCCGGCACGCAGTTCGGCGAGCGCATCGTCAACGGCCTCTACACGATGGGCCTCGGCGTCGGTCTCACCATCCCCGAGACGACGGACGGTACCATCGTCGCGAACCTGGCGTACGACGACGTCTCCCACCCGAAGCCGGTGTTCCACGGCGACACCCTCCGGGCGGTTTCGACGGTGACGAAGACGCGAGAGACTTCGGACGGGGAACGCGGCGTCGTGACGATGCACGTCGAGGTGTTCAACCAGTCCGACGAGGTGGTCTGTTCGTTCGACCGGACGGTCCTCTCGCTGAAGCGACCGACGGGCGAGGGACGGGACGGGGAGGACTAAAGCTGCAGGATGAGGCTCGCGTTGATGAGACCGGCGACGAACCAGGGGAGAGCGATGCCGAGCGGCACGACGGACTGGTACTTCTCGGGGACGGAGACGTACGCGACCAGCGCGACGGCGATGACAGCGCCTTTCAGCATCAGCATCGACTCGACGACGCCGTACATCGAGAAGAGAGCCCGGGCGAGCGGGTTCCTCTCTTCGAGACCGGCAGCGAGGCCGTAGTACGTCAACACGACGTCGAGGACCAGCGCGACGACGACGAACGCCCAGAGCCACGTATCCGTCGCGCGCAGGCGGGAGGACCCCTGCACCGACTGCTCCTGCGCACCCACCGACGTGAACTGGTCGTTGGACATCGCGTATCTATTAGAAGAGGACGTATGACGTGTACTTCAGTAGCCACCACTTACGGCGCGGAAAGATGCCACTAAACGCCATCGAAACGTGGAAATGGTCCACTAAACGCGCTTACGACGCCACTAAAATGGATACGCGGATGCCACGTCCGACGTCGAGCAACGTGTCAGAGAACGGTGCCGTGTTTCTTCTCCGGGAGCGACTTCTCGACGTCCTCGTAGAAGGCGAAGCGCGCCGCGAGTTCGGCCCGAAGGTCCGACGGCGGGACCACGTCGTCGATGACGACTTCGCTCGCCATGCGGTGGACGGCGATGTCGCGACGGTACTCCTCTCGCAACTCGGTCTCGCGCTCCACCCGCTCCTCGTCGTCCTCGATGGCGTCGAGCTTGTTCCGGTAGACGGCGTTGATAGCCGCTTCGGGTCCCATGATGCCGACCTCGCCCGAGGGGAGGCCGATGACACTCTCGGGGTCGTACGCCGGGCCTCCCATCGCGTAGATGCCCGCGCCGTACGCCTTCCGCACCACGACCGTCTGTTTCGGAACCGTCGCCGACGAGGTGGCGTAGATGAACTTCTTGCCCTGTTCGAGGATACCCTCCTTCTCCACCGCGGAGCCGGCCATGAACCCAGGCGTGTCACAGAGGTACAGCAACGGAATCTCGTAGGCGTCGCAGGTCCAGATGAATTCCGCTGCCTTCGAGGCCGAGTCGGGGAAGATGGCTCCCGACCGTTGAGTGGGCTGGTTGGCGACGATACCCACAGGTCGGCCGTCGATGCGGGCGAGCGCCGTGACGATTTCCGGGCCGTAGTCCGGGCGGAGTTCGAGCACCGATTCGGCGTCGACGACGCGGTCGAGGAGGTCGTGTACGTCGTACGGGCGGTTCGGCGACTCCGGAATGAGTTCGTCGATCCCCTCGGGCGAGTATTTCGGCGGTGCCGGCTCGCTCCGGGGCGGTTTCTCGCCCGCGTGATCCGGGAGGTACGTAATCAACTGCGAGACGAGTTCGCGGGCGTGTTCCTCGTCGCGGGCGACGAGGTCCGCACTGCCCGAGTGGTGGGCGTGGACCGCCGGACCGCCCAGTTCCTCCATCGAGATCTCCTCGCCGGTGACCATCTCGACCATCCGCGGCGAGGCGATGGCCATGGCCGACATTCCCTCGACCATCACGGTGAAGTCGGCGAACACCGGCGTGTAGGCCGCACCCGCGATACAGGGCCCGTAGAGCACGCAGATCTGCGGGACGCGACCCGAGAGCATCGAGTGGTTGTAGTAGTACTTGCCGATGCCCTCCCGGTTGGCGAAGAAGCCCGTCTGCTCGTCGATCCGCCCCCCCGAAGAGTCCATCAGATACAGGACGGGCTTCCCGCTCTTGAGCGCGCGCTGTTGCATTCGGAGGAACTTCTCGACGCCGCGTCGGGCCATCGACCCCGCCTTCACGGTGAAGTCGTTGGCCATGAAGTGGACGTCACGACCCTCGAACTCGGCCGCCCCGGTGAGGAGGCCGTCCCCGGGGAGGCGGGTGTTCGGGTCCGCCTCCTCGATGTCGGGCGCGTCCGGGTGCCACGAGTCGAAGTTGGCGAACCGGCCGTCCTCGAAGGTGAGGTCGCCGAACCAGAGGTCCAGTCGGTCGCGGACGAACAGTTTGCCCTGTTCGCCGAGGCGCTCGCGGTACTTCTCCGGGCCCCCCTCGTAGATGTCTTCGAGTTCCGCGCGGAGGCGCTTCTCGCGCTCCGTGGGAGCGAGATCGTCGTCGAGCGGATACTCCCGCTCCGGTGGGTCGGCGCTGGCGACGACTTCCTCCCCGCCGGCGACCACCTCGACCGAGTCGTCGAGGTGCTCCGCGAGCGCGGCCGCGATGGCGCGGGCCTCCTCCGCCGTGGCGCCCTGCCCGATGCGGACCTTCATAACGAAGCCTCCACCGGGGAGCGAGAAAGGTCTTGCCCCCGACCGTTCTCGTGGCGCGACACGCGACGAGGCCGCGGTCGATCGAAAACGCGGCGGTGGGCTGTGGAGCGGACGTCGAACGAGGGCGGTCTGGGGCGAGGGGCAGTCCGAGGCGACGACTCAGCGGCTCGCGGCTCGCTGGATCTCGTGGGCCAGTTGGACGGCGGCGGATTCGACGTCCTCGGTGTTCTCGACGAGCGCGACGGGGGCACCGACGCCCGTCGAGTAAGTGAACGCCGCCGTCCGGCTCAGCGACTGCTGGAACTCGATGCCGAGACGGTCGCCCATTCGGTACGAACGGTAGTCGCTGTCGCTTCGGCGTTCCTGGACGAGTTCCGGGTTCGCCTCGACGAGGACGAACGCGTCGGGGTCCAGCTCCCGAAGCACCTCGGGTGGAAGGCCCGGAACGAACCCGGCGGACGTGCTGACCACGAGGTGGGTGTTGAGGACGACGTGCGTCTCCGGGTCGGCGTCGATGGCGGCGACGTACTCGCCCATCCGCCGCTGGAGGCGACGCAGTTCCGTCGGAGAGAGGTCCGAGAGGTCGTCGCGCCCTTCGACATCCAGACCGCTCCCGAGCGCTTCCTCGAGCATCACGTCGCCCGAGTTCAGGAGCTCGAACCGTTCGTCGAGGCTGGCGACGGCCGCCTCCGTCACCCGGGAACTGCCCACCCCGGGCACCCCCGAGACGACGGTCACGCCCATCAGAAGTGCACCTCCTCGGTCTCGATGCCGCCCTGGCCGCCGCGGTCGTCGTAGTGTTTTCGCCCGATGTACTGCTCGCCCACGTTCGTCAACACCGTGTCGTACAGTTCGTCCGCGCTCTCGAACGACGACTCGTCGGTCCGTTCGAGGACCGTCCGGATGGTCTCGGGGTCGCCGTACGGGGCTTCGAGGGTCGCGTCACCGACCGCCGCGAGAACCGTCTCGCGGTCGGCGGGGAACGTCAACTGCCGTGCGAACGCGTTCCGTGTCTCGGCGAGGCGCATACGTCCCAATCGTAAACATCATAGTTAAACGTGTGGAATGAATCAGCAAACGCCTCGAACGCCTCCACAGTACGAGGGGTCGAACACAGTTCCGGGACGACGAGCAGGCCACGCGGAAAGGGCCGAGAGCGGCCGTTCCGGGGGAGTTGAGTCGATGAGACGGCCGCGTCGCAACTGCGCGACGTGTGCGACCGCTGTCCGCGGTTCCGAGAGGAGTTCGTCGGCTGCCGCGCCAGCGACGACATCACCGACGAGGTCGACCGCGGCTAGGAGGCGGTGAGCGACGGCTCGCGGGACGACGGTGAGAAGTAAACCGCGCCGCCGGCTGGTTCAGGCGGGAGACGCGACCGATTCGTCCAGCATCGATTCGAGCTTCTCGATGAGGCTCTCGTTGCCGACGTGGACCGGCACCCGCGCGTGGATGTCGTCGGTCTTCACCACGTCGAGGATGGACTGAGTGCCGTCCGAGGAAGCGCCGCCGGCCGTCTCCATGATGTACGCGACGGGGTAGCCCTCGTACTGGAGTCGGAGCTTCCCCTCTCGCGCGTTCGTGAACGCGGGGTACGAGAAGATGCCGCCGTAGGTCAGAACCTGGTTGACGTCGCCGATCATCGCGCCCCCGTACCGCAGTTTCATCGACGGGTCGCTCGCGACCTCGTCGGCGAACGCGCTGAAGTCGTCGAACCACTCCGGTACGCGGCCACCGAACCCGTAGACGGACGGCTCGTCGGGGAGTTGGACGTCCTCGGTGACGAGGTTTCGGACGCCGTTGTCGACGAGGTACTCGTCGACCTGTCCGTCGACGGCACACATCATCGTCGAGACGGGGCCGAAGAGCACGTACGTGGCCCCGACGAGGTTATCGCCCGTCGCCGGGAGCGGTTCGTCGTAGATCCCGACGACGGTCCCCATGGTGTTGTTCGGCTTGAGGTTCGACGAGCCGTCGAGCGGGTCGACCGTCACGGAGAACCCCTCACCGACCTCCTCGACCTCCGCGCGCTCCTCCGACGCGTACTCGCCGACGCCGTCGAGCGAGCCGAGACGCGTCTGGAGAAGGTCGTCCGCGAACACGTCCGCGGCCATCTGTGTCTCGCCGCTCGGGTTCTCCGAGCCGCTCTTCAGCCGCCTGCTCGGCAGTCCGGCGCGGATCTCGGGGGCGGCCTCGGCGACCGTCTCGAATATCTCCTCGACGGTCGCGCGGGTCTTGCCGTCCATCTCAGTTCACCTCCCCGCACGAGAGTCGAACGTCAGTCTCCGCGTGGGTGCCGCCGTCGAAACCCAGCGATGCCTCCAGTCCGTCCACGAGCCCTGCCGTCGCATCCATGGGTTGTCACTGTGACAACAGCCCATATAGTTCTGTGGGCGCGTTCGGCGCGTCGGCCGCCGAGCGGGGCGCGCGATAGAGGGCGCGGTTGGTCGCCCGCTCCTGTCTCCCCAGCCGGGTCTCACGCACGGAGGCGCTCGCGTCCCCTCGCGCGTTCGTTCGCTCATTTCCAGTCACGTTCTCACTCGCGCGCGCCGACCGCTAGCGGGATACGGTGGCGCGTGACGGCGCGGCTCCCGTGCCGCGCGACACGCGCGAGGGGCGAGTGAGCGAGCCTGCGAGCGAACGAGTCGGCTGGGGAGGGCGAGGCCACACCACCTGGCACTCGCACGGTCTTTACCCCCTCAGACACACGTTCGCATCTGCAACGTCCGCGCGCCACCGAGTAGTCACCCACTCTTCTTGCCACGACGCCCTCACCGAAACGTCAACGACAACAGAGTACATCGACTGCCCCCGACGTCAGCCTTACAACACCCCCGAGTCTGGTGGGAGGTATGCGAACGCTCGAAGACGTCGAGACGGTCGGTATCGTCGGTGCGGGAACGATGGGCAACGGCATCGCACAGGTCGCCGCGACGGCCGGCTACGACGTCGTCATGCGCGACATCGAGACCGAGTTCGTCGAGCGCGGCTTCGACAGCATCGACAACTCGCTCTCGCGGTTCGTCGAGAAGGAGAAACTCTCCCAGGACGAGGCCGACGCCGCGCGCGACCGCATCACCGGAACGACGGAGTTCGAGGACCTGGCCGAGGCGGACCTCGTCGTCGAGGCCGCGGTGGAGAACATGAGTGTCAAGAAGGACATCTTCGGTGACCTCGACGACCTCCTCGACGAGGACGTGGTGCTGGCGACGAACACCTCGACGCTCTCGATCACCTCCATCGCGGCCGCCACGGAGCGACCCGAGCACGTCGTCGGCCTGCACTTCATGAATCCCGTTCCGGTGATGAAGGGCGTCGAGGTCGTCCGGGGCGAACTCACCGGCGACGGGGTCGTCGACCTCGCTCACGGCTTCGCCGAATCCCTCGAAAAGGAGACGTGGGAGTCCGACGACAAGCCGGGCTTCGTCACCAATCGGATTCTGATGCCGTGGCTCAACGAGGGCATTCGGGCGTACGACGAGGGTGTCGCCTCGAAGGAGGACATCGACAAGGGAATGACGCTCGGCACCAACGTCCCGATGGGACCGCTCACCCTGGCAGACCACATCGGCCTCGACGTCTGTCTGCACGCCTCCGAGACGCTCTACGACGAACTCGGCGACCGGTACAAGCCCGCCTACCTGTTGAAGCGGAAGGTCGAAGCCGGCGAGCTGGGTAAGAAGAGCGGTAGCGGCTTCTACGACTACGAGTAACTCCTCGCCTCTCTGTTTTCGTTCGGCGGTCCGTCGGAAACCCCAACAGTTGATTACACACCGCGTGCGGGATACACGACAGACCTCGTGCGTGAGGGCTGGCGAGACCCGTCGCCTCGTTGCTTCCCTCTCGTTTCACTCGTGGGAACGTGGCCTGGCCTGTGACTCACGTACCACGGCCCGCTCCTAGCGGTCGGCGCGTGAGAACGAGCGGCCGGCGGGAGCGAGTGAACGCGCGAGGGCCGGCTCGCGGCTCCCTCCGCGAGCCACCGGGTGGGGCGGTCTTCGTGAGGGAATCGAACGAAGGCTCGGAGCGGCTCTGCCGCGCCGGGGTCTGCGCGAGTGAAACGAGTGCAGGCACAGAGCACCTTCGGTGCTCTGGTGGGTGCGGCTGCGGGCCACCGCCCTCGCGCTCGTGCGGTCTCTCGATTACCGACGAACTCCCTGAACGCATCGGTCTCACGATCGACTACACGCAACGGATAGCCGAACTCACCTCCGTGGCGATTCTTCTCACAGTCTCCCGTGGACGACCGTCGCCCGCATGAATTATTACGCTGTCATCTCATGGGGGAAGCGAGGACCACACATGCCATTCTACAGTGGGGACGAACTCGACGCAGTGTACGACGACGCCCTCGACGAGGGGTTCGGGCTCGTCGCGAGCAACATCGCCGAACCGAACGTGATGATGGGGCTGATGGAGGGAGCGTCGCAGGCGAACTCCGACCTCCTGCTCCAGCTCAGCGGCGGTGCCTGCAAGTTCGCCGGAAACGGCGACCCCGTCGCGGGGCTGAAGACGATGGGCAACTACATCGAGGTCATCGCCGAGCAGTACGACATCGGCGTCTTCCTCAACATGGATCACCAGACGGACATCGAGTTCATCGAGAAACAGATCGAACTCGACATCCCCTCCTCGATCATGATCGACGCCTCCCACGAGCCGTTCGAGGGGAACATCGAGGAGTCGAGACAGGTCGTCGAGATGATCGAGGACGCCGGCCGCGACATCCTCGTTGAGGCCGAACTGGGTCGGATCAAGGGCGTCGAGGACGAGATCGTTTCCGACGAGGCGTTCTACACCGACCCCGAGGAGGCAGTGGAGTTCGTCGACCGGACGGGCTGTGACCTGCTCGCCATCTCGGTCGGCACCCAGCACGGCGTCGCGAAGGGGAAGAACCTCGAACTGCGGCCCGACATCGCCCGCGACATCCGACAGGAGCTCCGCGACCACGGCCTCGACACGCCCCTGGTCCTGCACGGTTCGTCGGGCATTCTACCCGAGCAGCTCCAGCAGATGCTCGAGTACGGCATCTGCAAGGTGAACAAGGACACCCGATACCAGTACGAGTACACGCGGACGCTGTTCGACCTCTACCGCGCACACACCGACGAGCTCGTGCCGCCCGAGGGCGTCGAAGACGACCGCGACGCGTTCTACAACGCGGTCGACTGGTCGCCGAACAAGGACGTGTTCGATCCACGCGTCGGGGGCCGCGACGTCCGAGAGCGCATCGCCGAGGTCCACCAGGACCTCGCCGAAATCGCGGGGAGCGCCGGGAAGAGCAAGTACGCGTAAGTCGCTGGCCGCTCAGTGTCGGCGTCGCCGGTGGACCCTCGGCACCAGCTGCCGTCTCTCTCTTTCTTTCATGTCCACGTCCGTCTTACCACGTACACGTCTCACAACGGTCGAGACCCGACAGGGCGGTACGGTCGACGGTTCGCTCCTCGTCGACCACGGCGACGTCGGCGTACGAGCAGCCGAGGATGTCCGTGCGGTGCCAGGTGTCGTCGGTGCGGACGAGCGTGAGTTCGCTCATAGGTGTCAGCTCACTGTCCATCGTCTTGTGTGTACCGCCGGTCTGGACCCCGGTGTCGTCGGTCCGTTCTCACGGCTGAGAGCCGGCGGGTGAGCTTAAACAGTGAGGAGACGGTGCCACGCGTATGATACGCGTCAGCGGCCTCCGCAAGACCTACGGTGAGTTTCCCGCGGTGGTCGGAAGCGACTTCGCGGTCGACCGGGGGGAGATCTTCGGTATCGTCGGCCCCAACGGCGCGGGGAAGACGACGACGCTGAAGATGCTCGCCGGGCTCGTCGAGCCATCGGACGGGAGGGCGACGATCGGAGCGTACGACGCCGGCGACCCCGAGATGCGTCGCTCCCTGGGATTCCTCCCCGAAGAGTCGCCGCTGTACGAGGACATGACGCCGCGGTCGTATCTCCGGTTCTTCGCCGACCTCTACGACGTCCCCCGTGACGTGGCCCGCGAGCGGACGGAGGAGACGCTCGAGCGTCTCGAACTCGAACACCGCGAGCGCCGGCTGGGCGACATGTCGAAGGGGATGAAGCGGAAGGTCGCCATCGCGCGCTCGCTCGTGAACGACCCGGACCTGCTCATCTACGACG
>JBEPYA010000096.1:0-13437 GCA_041641615.1 Salinigranum sp.
GCCTCGGCGAAGGGCAACTTCGACGTGATGATGTTCGGTATCGTCCCCGCGATGATCGTCATGGACAAGGGCATCCCCTCGCGGATCACTGCCGCGAACATCAAGAACGCGATGGAGATCCTCGCGACCGACGAGTTCGCGAAGCTGTGGGAGCAGCACGGGAAAGAGGCCTTCTCGGTGTTCGAAGAACAGAAGGGCCGAAAGTTCAAGTTCGGCACCTTCCCGCCGGGCTCGGTGCCCGACATCCTCCTGCGGTACTGGGTCGAAGAGGAGCTCGGGCTCGACCCCGAGGAGGACGTCGAGATCACCGCGCTCGGCGGGGCTGGGCCGGTCCGACAGGCGCTCCTCTCCGAGAAGATCGACGGCACGTCGATCATGGAGCCCGTCCCCACCGTCATCGAGGCGAACGACGCGCCCTTCTCGTCGATCGCGTGGGCCGGCGACTTCATGCCCGGCCAGCCCGCGGCGGTGACGTTGATGCACGACCGTCTGCGGGAGGAAAACCGCGAGATAGCCACGGAGTTCGTCCGCCAGCACCAGCGCGCGACCGAGTTCGCGCTGTCGAACCCCGATCGGGCCGCCCAGCACGCCTCGACCGTCATCGGCGAGGAGGCGCTCCCGGTTGAGACGGCGCGGCAGGCGATGCAATCGCGCGCCTCGGCGTTCATCACGGACCCCCACGAGATCGAATCGGGGGCGGAAATCTTCTCGCGGTACGCCGCTCGCCTCGGCAAGACCAGCGAGCAGTTGAGTATCGAGAACATGTTCGACTACGGCGTCTACGACAGCCTCTGACGATGGCGGTCGAGACAACGAGCGAGACCCAGGCCAAACCCCTGCTGGAGAGCGTCGACGCGCGTCGACTCGTCCTCGGTGCCGTCGGAACGGCCGGCTTCCTCCTCGCGTGGCAGCTGGCGGCGCTCGCTATCGGGAGGGCGTACCTCCTCCCCACCCCACTGGCCGTCGCGGGCGCGTTCCTGACAGAGCTGACGGCCGCCGAGACGCTGGTGCTCGGCTTCGGCCTCGAGGTGCCCGCGACGCGAATGGTCGCGAAACTCGTCCAGAGCCTCTTTCACTACCTCCCAGGTCTCGTCGTCGGGTCGACGCTCGGCATCTCGCTCGGCATCGCGATGGGGTGGAACGAGACGCTCGACGACGCGCTGACGCCGGTCACCCGCGTCCTCAGGCCGATTCCGCCGCTGGCGTGGATCGCCTTCGCCATCGTCTGGATCGGCATCAACCACAGCGGGGCGGCGTTCATCGTCGGCATCGGGGCGTTCTGGATCAACTTCTACAACGCCTACTCCGGCGTGGAGGGCGTCCCACAGCACCTGAAGGAGGTCGCCAGTTCGCTCGGCGTCGACTCCGACGTCGGGATGGTTCGGAAGGTCGTCGTCCCTGCGGCGTCGCCGTCGATCATGACGGGCATCCGGACGAGCATCGGCCAGTGCTGGATGATCGTCGTCGCCGCCGAACTGTTCGGCGCGCCCGGCGTCGGCTTCCAGATCATCAACGCGGCGCAAAACCTCCAGATGGACGTCTCTGTCGCGTACATGCTCGTCATCAGCGTCGTCTTCCTCGCGAGCGACGGGCTCTTCCGACGAGTCGAACGGAGGGTTCTCGAATGGCGCGCTTAGAGGGCAACTCGATGAGTGACAGGGACGCGAACGCGGACGAGGGTTCGGACGGCGACGCCGGCTCGGGAGAGGGTTCGTCCTCGTCCACGGACGTCGCAGCCACGCCGCGAGAACGCGAGAAGGTCGTCGTCGACGGCCTGGGGAAGCGGTACGACTCCGACCGCCAGACCGTCCAGGCGCTCTCGGGAGTGGACTTTTCGGTCGGCACCGGCGAGTTCGTCTGCATCGTCGGCCCCTCGGGCTGTGGGAAGACCACGCTCTTCCGGCTCATCGCCGGGCTCGAAGCCTCGACCGAGGGGGAGGTCCGCCTCGACGGCGAGCGAGTCACCGGACCCGGCACGGACAGGGGGATGGTGTTCCAGGAGTACGGCCTCTTCCCGTGGCGCACGGTGCGAGAGAACGTCGCGTTCGGCCTCGAAGAACAGGGCGTCGAGGGTGTAGAGCGCGAGCGACGGGTCGCGGAGATGATCGATCTCGTCGGTCTCTCGGGTTTCGCCGACGCGTACCCCAAAGAGCTCTCGGGCGGGATGAAACAGCGAGTCGGCATCGCGCGGGCACTCGCGGTCGACCCCGAACTCCTCCTGATGGACGAACCGTTCGGAAGCGTCGACGCGCAGACACGGGACATGCTCCACAAGGAGTTACTGGAGGTGTGGGCCGAAACCGAGAAGACGGTGCTGTTCGTCACCCACGACGTCGAGGAGGCGGTGACGCTCGCGGACCGCGTCGTCGTGATGGAGGCGAACCCAGGTCGCGTCCGCGAAATCGTCCCGGTCGACCTCTCGCGACCGCGGACCCGGACGTCGCCGGAGTTCGCAGACCGTGTCGAGTACATTCGATCGCTGATCGGCGACTGACGGTGACGACCGGCGGACAGACGTGCTTCGAAGACCGTCTCCGTCGACGCGAGAACGAGTCACCCGCTCGGATACGAGCCGGGAGTGCCAGGCGTCGGGTCGCCGGAACGTCGTTCGCTCACCGCCTCCGGTCGCGTCCACGGTATCGCCGGTGCGTACACGACCGTTCCGGTTCCTCCCGGCTTCTGACAACTACCCTACCGATACAAGTAGGCGGTCGTGACAATGTATCTATATGTGCGCCAAAGCGACCGAGATGGACGCGGTCGAAATCGCCGAGTTCATGCAGAGCCAGCAGACGGGCGTGCTCTCGATGGCCGACGGCGACGACGGCTACGCCATCCCCGTCTCGTTCGCGTACGACGAGACGGACGAAGATGGGCCGTACGTCTACTTCCGCCTCGGATTCGCCCCCGGGAGCGAGAAACGGGCCTTCCTCGACAGCACGAACCTCGTCTCGTTCGTGGTGTACGACGAAACGCCGGAGGGGTGGAAGAGCGTCGTTACCCGGGGCCGACTCGAGACCCAGTCGGGGCGAACGCTGGACGCGTTCATCATCGAGGCGATCGAGGGTATCGACATCCCGTACTTCGCCGTCCACGAACACTCGCCCAGAGACCTCAACTTCAGCCTCGTCCGCCTCGACGTCACCGACCTGCGGGGTATCGTCGAGGGGTGAGGTCGAGAGGCTATCGAGCACACTCTTAACACAGTGACACGAGTGTAAGTATACATGCCGGATACGAAACGAGGGCGGGAGGAACAGGCCCGACAGAGGGAGCGTCGACAGCAGGAGCGGGAGGTACAGATGGCCCGAGAACGCGGAGACGAACCCGAACCGCCGACCGAGGACGACGCGGGAGTCGACGCGGAAAGTCCGACGGACGCCGCCTCGGCGGCCGGTGCTACCTGCCAACGGCGCGGCTGTGACCGGCCAGCGGACTTCTTCGTGCTCGAACGCTACCTCGAGGAGACCGGTCACGGTGCGGTCGAGGCGACGGCCGCTCTCTGTGAGGTGCACACGGCCGAGGAAGCCCCGACCCACCTCGATGACGCCTACGAAGGGTACGTCTACCGGATCGAATCGATCCCGGGTACGTCCACGGACGGGTCCTGACGACGGTCGGGGGTGACGTGACGTCGAAAATACAATACCGGCGGCACACGAAGCCGAATCGAACGTGCCATGTCCACACAACACAACCTCTCGGACTACGACGACGTCTACGAGTCGTTCGAGTGGGACGACGTGTACGCACAGGCGGACTGGAACGCGCCCGAGCGACTGAACATCGCCCACGAGACGGTCGACCGCCACGCGACCGACCGCTCGCGGGTGGCGCTGTACTACGCCGGGACCGACGGCGAGCGGGAGACGCTCACCTACTGGGAGCTCTCGGAGCGATCGGATCGGGTCGCGAACGTCCTCGACGACCTCGTCGAGCGGGGCGACCGCGTCTTCTCGTACATGCCGCGGATTCCCGAACACTACGTGGCGATGGTCGGAGCGCTGAAACGCGGCGCGGTGTGGGGGAGCGCGAACGAGCGGTTCGGCCCCGACGGGATCTCCTACCGCCTGAACGACTGCGACGCGAAGGTGGTGTTCACCACCCCCGAAAACCGCGAGACGGTGGCCCGGGCGCTCGAAGACGTCCCCTCGGTCGAGCACGTGATCGTCGTCAGCGACGACGGCACCGGCATCAGACGGGGAGACGTCAGTTACCACGCCGCCGTCGAGGACGCGTCCCGGGCGTACGACGTCGTGGAGACCGACGGCGAGGACGACGCGCTCCTCTACTACACCAGCGGGACGACCGGGCTGGCGAAGGGCGTCCTCCACAAGCACCGCTGGGTGGCGGGCGTCGCCGCCACCCAGAAGTACAGCGTCGACCTCCAGGAGGGCGACCTCTACTGGAGCACGGGCGATTTGGGGTGGCTCACCGGACCCATCAACACGCTGGGCGCGTGGTTCTGGGGGGCGACGCTCTTCACGTACGAGGGCGAGTTCGACCCCGAGACGTGGGCGGGGCTGCTCGACGAGTACCCCATCACGGTGTTCTTTTCAGTGCCGACGGTGTTCCGGATGTTCCGGGCGAACGAGGAGGTCTTAGAGGAGACGTCGCCCGACCTCCGCCACGCGCTCTCCATCGGCGAACCGCTCAGCGCGGGCGTGGTCGAGTGGGGTCGCGAGCGCCTGGGCGTGACTATTCTCGACACCTACGGGCAGACCGAGACGGGCAACATGGTCATCAACAACTATCCGGCGATGGAGGTGCGCCCGGGCAGTATGGGCAAGCCGCTTCCGGGCGTGACGGCCGAGGTGGTCGACCCGGAGACGGGCGAACCGCTCGAACCGGGCGAGACTGGCGTCATCGCCGAGCGCGGCGACTTCCCCTGCTTCTTCGCGGAGTACTGGGAGAAACCCGAACAGACCGCCGACTGTTTCGTCAACGACTGGTACCTCTCGGGCGACCTCGGCTACAAGGACGAGGACGGCTACTTCTGGTTCGAGGGGCGCGCCGACGACGTCATCATCTCCTCGGGGTATCGCATCGGCCCGTTCGAGGTCGAGAGCGCGCTCGGCGAGCACCCCGCGGTCGCCGAGGCGGCAGTCGTCCCCAAACCGGACGACGAGCGCGGGAACATCGTGAAGGCGTTCGTGGTGCTCACCGCGGGGACCGAACCGAGCGACGACCTGAAGGCGGACATCCAGGCGCGGGTCAAAGAGGACCTGGCGGCCCACGAGTACCCCCGGGAGATCGAGTTCGTCGAGGACCTCCCGAAGACCGTGACGGGGAAGATCCGCCGGACGGAGCTTCGAGACCGCGAGGGCGAGTAGTCAGTCCTCGTCGGTGTCAGTCCTCGTAGGTGTCTCTGAGTTCGGCGACGTGGTCGCCGAGTCGCGAGAGCGCGGCGTCGGGGTCGAGGTAGCCCTCGTTGTACTCGTAGTAGATCTCCTCTGCGGCGTCGATGAACTCCGCGACCGCCTCCGGTGTCTCCGCTTCCGGTCCGTCGTCTGCTGGCGCGTCGTCTTCGGGTTCGTCGGTCATACCTTCATTCTCGGTGGCCGTCGTGTTGGTCCTTTCCTTCGATAGCTATGGATGGGAGATGAGAGCAGTTTCGGTGGCTGTGAGTCGAGTCGTCGTCAACGGGGCAGGAGTAATCGTCAGCGAGGCAGGAGTGAACGGTACGGTGTGCAGTACACGGACGCGGTGAGGCCACGTCCTCCCCAACCGATTCCTTCGCTCCTTCACTCCGTTCGGTCGCTCAGTCATCCCTCGCGCGTGAGACGCGGCACAGAGGCCGCGTCGTCACGCGCCACCGCACCCCGTAGCGGTCGGCGAGTGACCGCGCGAGGTCTTCGTGAGGGGACCGAACGACCGGCTCGAAGCGGCGAAGCCGCTTCGGTGGGCCTGCTCGCGCCTCCGTGCACGAGCACCCGGCTGGGGAGGGGTGAGGTTGCGGTCCACCGCGCCCGTGTACCGTGCGGTCGCTGTCTCGTCGTTGCTTCTCCTGATGGTCCGTGAACGAATCCCAAACAGAGATGAACCGATACACATCGAACACGTGCGTCGGCCGCTCCTCCGCTGCCCACCACTCCGAAACCCACAAACGCGCACCCGTCGAAGCCGGCGTATGACTCTGCCCATCCGTTCCGGACGCGTCTCGCGGCGAGGAGGACCCCTCACGTGACACAGAGCCAGAACCCCCTCGACCGCTACGAACCGCTCGTCGACGACCGCGAGACGTTCCGCGCGGCCTGCGAGCGCCCACTCCCCTACGCAGTCCGGGTGAACACCATCAAAACCGACCGCGAGCGGGTGTGTGCCGCATTCGACGAGGAGGGCGTCTCCTACACCCCGACGGAGTGGAACCCCGACCTCCTCACCCTGGAGGGGAGGGCCGGGCGGACCTGGCCGTACTTCCTCGGGTGGGTCCACGGCCAGGAGGTCGTCTCCGCGCTGCCCGCGACGGTGCTCGACCCCCAGCCTGGCGAGCGGGTGTGGGACGCCTGCGCCGCCCCGGGGTCGAAGACGACACAGCTGGCCGCGCTCATGGGCGACAGGGGAACGCTCGTCGGCAACGACAACAACCTCGGCCGGCTCTCCGCCCTGCGACACAACGCCGAGCGGCTGGGCGTGACGAACCTCGTCGTGACGAACCAGGACGCGCGGAACTTCTCGCTGAAACCCCTCGCGTTCGAGGCGTTCGACCGCGCAATCGTCGACGCACCCTGCTCCTGCGAGGGGACGTGTCGGAAGAACCCCACCGCACTCGAAGAGTGGACGCTCGACCACGTCCGGCAGGTCGCCGGAATTCAGAAGGGCATCCTCAAGCGCGCGGTGCAGGCCACGCGCGAGGGCGGGACCGTCGTCTACTCGACCTGCACGTTCGCGCCGGAGGAGAACGAGGCGGTCCTCGACCACGTCCTCGGCGAGGAACCGTGCCGTCTCGTCGAATACGAGGTGGGACTGGAGACGTCGCCGGGCGTCACTGAGTGGGAGGGCGAGGAGTTCCACCCGTCGGTCGAGAAGGCGCACCGAGTCTATCCCCACCAGAACGACACGGGCGGCTTCTTCTGTGCGAAGCTGGAGGTGACCGGATGAGCGAGAACGGGGAGGACAGAGAGAACGTCGGCCAGCAGTTCGATCGCCTCCCCGAGACGCCCGCCGACCGCGCTGTCCCCGGGCGGGCCTCCCGCGAGGAGGTGCTCGACTGGTGGGACGACCGGTTCGGCGTCCCGCCGGAGACGTTCGACGGGTTCTCCTTCTGGGAGAAGGGTGCCGGAAAGATCTGGGTGTTCGCGGGCGAGTCGCCGTCGCCGACCGACATAGAGGGACTCGGCATGACGTTCCTGCGGACGCGCCAGGAGCACTGGAAACCGACGACGGTCGCCGCCCAGCGGTTCGGGGCCGGCGCGACGAAGAACGTCGTCGACCTCTCCCCGGCGGAGGCGAAACGGTTCGCCGCCGGCGAGGATCAAGAAATCGACTGGGACGGCGACTGGGGTTACCTCATCGCCACCCGGGAGGTCGCCGGCGGGCGCGCCCCGCTCGGCGTGGGGCTGTACCTCCACGGCGAACTCCGCTCGGTCGTCCCGAAGGGGACTCAGGAGGACCTGCCCGGCGACTAGTCGACCCGTCGGCGTCCCGGACGCGACCGTGAAGACGAGAGTTCACACCTATACACAAACTCGTAGTTCGTTCATCTTCGACATGCTTCTGAGGGCCGCACTCCGTTCCGGACGAACGTCTGACTATTCGTCATTCAGCATGCATATTCAACGTCCGTTCGGCGAACCGTCAGTCTCACGCCCGATACTGTTCTGTCGAACTGAAATCCGTTTCTTACGTCGATTCTCCCCATTATATGGAGTATGTCAAAATGTATGATAATTCGTCACGAACTACGTGGTACTCAAGCGAACAATTATGATAGAACATCGTGACGTTCTCAGTGGTCCGCCATGACCCACTCGAGAAGAACTGCACTGAAGTTTATCGGTGCAACGACCATCGCTGGTATCGGACTCTCGACTGCAGAGGTCGCAGAGGCAGGTAATCATGGAGGCGACGGTGGGGACGACGAAGGCGGCAAGAAGAAGAAGGGCGACATCCGGCTGATGGGTCACTCTCTCCTCTCGGACCCGGAAGGCGGGTACGCGGAGGAGGACATCCGCTCCGACGGACAGTACGCACTGATGGGGAGCTTCACCGGCCCTGGTGGCAGCTTCCTCGTCGACATCAGCAACCCGCGCGACCCGACAGAGGTACACGAGGTACCGACGCCCTCGTACGATACGAGACACGCGGACGTCAAGTTCGACCGCCGGGACGGTCTGTACTATCGGACGTTGGAGGGCGACGAGGTCGGCGTCGAGGTCATCGACTACGGCTGGGGCGACGGCACGCCCACCGACCCGATGATTCTCCAGCGCATCCCCGCTGGGTCGACACACAACGTCCACGCCCACCCCGAGGGCGACGTCCTCTACACGACCGAACACCACGGCGTCGGCGTCTGGGACACCAGCGACCCGACGGACGTCACCGGCGGGGAGGTCTACGGTCCCGAGGCGGACCTCCACGACATGATCGTCGACCCGGACAGGGATCTCCTCCACTGCGCGTTCATCGGCGACGGGTTCGACGGCTACGTCATCATGGACATCGAGGATCCGCTGGAACCGGAGGTCGCTGGAAAGTTCAGTTACGAGGGTCTCCCAACCTACGAGGACGTCCCCGTCGGCGAGGAAGGCTTCCAGAACTGCCACTACGCGAACTACGACCCAGAACGCGACCTGGCGTACGTCGGCGACGAGATCGGCTTCGGCAAGCCCGGTGGCAAGCACGTCTTCGACATCGGCTGGGGCGACGGCTCCGTCGAGGACCCCCAGCCGATCGGCTACACCGCTTCGCCCGACGCCGAAATCATGGACGAGGCCGAGGAACTGTTCGACTGGACCGGCCACAACTTCGACGTCATCACGAAGGGCAGCACCACGATGCTCGTGAGCGGCGACTACCACGAGGGCGCCGTCGTGTACGACGTCAGCGACCCGACCGATCCGACCGCGACCGACGAGTTCGAGACGGATCTGAAAGCCGACGAGGCCAACGGTGCCGGATTCGTCGGCGAGGCCCCGATGGCGTGGGGCGTCAACTACGCCGACCAGCGCGACTTCACGGTCGTCAGTGACATGCAGACGGGCATCTACGTCCTGAAGTTCACGCCATCGGCGGCGAAGGGGGGAGAGTAGATGCGCGACCACGTCACCCGTCGGAGCGTCCTCGCGGCCGGTGGACTGGTCGCGGCGTCAGGACTCGCCGGTGTCGCGAGTGCCGGGAACCACGGTGGGAAGGGTAACGGCAACGGCAACAGCGACGTCGACGACCTCCGCCTGTTCAGCGAGGCGGCCGTCGACAACTCCCACGAGGTCGACACCGAGGGCAACTACGCGTACGTCGCGACCGGAGACGGGATGGGCGTCGTCGACTGGCGCAACCCCGGCAAGCCCGAGGTCGTGGCGACGATGGACGCCAGCGACCCCGCGGGCGGCATCCTCGACGTGAAGGTGAACGGTGACCTCGCCAGCCTGGCGAGCAACGAAGGGCCGGGCATCACACTGGTGGACGTCAGCGACCCCGAGAACCCCGAGGAGATCACGTTCTGGAACGGCGGTCACCACGTCCACAACAACTTCCTCTACGACGACCACGCGTACCTCACCATCAACGAGTCCGGCTCGAATACGTTCAGCGAGGCGCGGACCGACATCGTTGACGTGAGCGATCCGTCGAACCCGGTGAAAGTCGGCGAGTGGCGGCTCGCGGACCACTTCCCCGAGTTCGCCGCCGCGGGCGTCAACCCGAACCACGACATCTACGTCCAGGACGACCTGCTCTACCAGGCGTACTGGGACGCGGGCGTCGTCATCGCGGACGTGAGCGACCCGTCGAACCCGACGACCGTGGCGCAGTTCGGCGACGTCGCGGGCGCAGACACACCTCAGCCGGACCCGTTCCCGGTCGAACGGTACTTCACGGCGCCGGGGAACGCCCACTACGTCCAGCCGTCTCCTGATGGTGACCACGTCTACGTCGGCCCGGAGAGTTTCCCGAACCTGATTCCGGGCAGCGACAACTACGGCCAGATCCGCATCTACGACGTCACCGACATGGACGACCCCGAGATGGTCTCGACCATCCAGCCGCCGGACGTTGACGACTTCAGGACCGCGCACAACTTCGACGTGACGGCGAACGAACTCCACGCCTCGTGGTACGCCGGCGGCGTCCGCATCTACGACATCACCGACCCCGCGAACCCGACCGAGAAGGCGGCCTACGACCCCGACGGCTACTCGTTCTGGGGTGCCGTCAGCGACCGTGGGTTCACCATCGGTGCCGTCTACGGCGCCTCTTCCAGTTCGACCGCCGGGGGTCTCACGGTCCTCCACAACGACCGCGGGAAGAAGCGTCCACCGGGCTTCGACGGGGCCGACTCGCCGGAGGACCCCGGTATGGGCGTCGCAGAGGACAGCTGAACGACACGAGAACGACCCGAACTCGACGAACCAGCCGAGCCGGTCGCGGACCGGTCGAATCGATCCGCGACCGGCTCGAACTCCTTCGGCCGATCCGTACACAGTAACCCGAACTCGACGCTTCCCGTACTCGCGGCGTGCGAGTCCCGACGGCCCGGTATCGCCAGACGAGCAGCAGCCGACAGCGCAACCGAACAGAGACGTCACGGAGAGAGGTGAGAACCGATGACTGACCGGTGCTACAGCCGTCGAACGGCACTGAAGCTGCTCGGGACGACCGCCGTGCTCGGGAGCGCTGGCACCGTCGCCGCAGACGAACACGGCGACCGGCCGAACAAGGGTAAGCTGAAGAAACTCGGCCACTCGCTCCTCTCCGACCCGCCCGGCGGGTACGCCGAGGGAGCCATCCGATCGGACGGCCAGTACGGCGTCCTCGGGAGCTTCCTCGTCGACCTCAGCAACCCGCGCGACCCGACGGAGGTCCACCGCGTCCCGTCGTCGTCGAACACCCGGAACGCCGACGTCAAGTTCGACAGCCGTGACGGCCTCTACTACCGCACGCAGGAGCCGAACAACGCGGACGGTGAAGGCGGCATCGAGGTCATCGACTACGGCTGGGGCGACGGCTCGCCCGAAGAGCCGGTGATCCTCTCGAAACTCGACGCACAACGTCTACGCACACCCCGGAGAGCCGGTCCTCTACGCGACGAACGAGCAAGAGGCCGACAGTGGCCTCGAAGTGTGGGACGTGAGCGACCCGGCCGCCCCGTCACTGGTTGGCTCGTTCGGCCCGAAGGCCGACCTCCACGACGTCGTTGTCGACCCCGAGCGCGAGTACGCCCACTGTGCGTTCATCGGCGGCGACCGCGACGAGGACGCGTTTCTCGACGGCTACGTCCTGATGGACGTGAGCGACCCGGCGAATCCGGTTCCCGTGAGTTCGTTTTCCGAGGACCCGACTGGGACGATGAACTGTTCGAGCAGGACTTCGACGACCCCGACTACCTCGGCCGACTCTTCCTCCCACCGGGCAACGCTCACTACGCGCAACCGCCACCCGACGGCGACTACGTCTACGTCGGTGCCGAGACGTTCCCCGGTTCGGTGGGCGTCTCGGACCCCGACGAGGACGACTTCGGCGGCATCAAGGTGTTCGACACGAGCGACCTCTCGAACCCCGAGTTCGTGACACGAATCGACCCGCCGTCGGTCGACGGATTCCGAACGTCACACAACTTCGACGTCACGGACAACCGGCTCCACATCTCGTGGTACGAGGGTGGCGCCCGTGTCTTCGACAGCAGCGACCCGGCGAACCCCGAGGAGCGCGCCGCGTACAACCCCGACGGATCGTCGTTCTGGACGGCCGTCAGCGCCCGCGGGATGACCGTCGCGAGTGACATCGGTGGTGGTCTCGTCTTCCTCAACGACGACCGTGGCGACAAGCGCCCGCCGTCGTTCGGCGGCGAGATGGAGGGTGGTTACGGACCCGGTCCCGACCGACACACGCGGTCCGGGTAGCGCCCTCGAACGCTCTTCGTTCGCACACCGGTTCTACGTGGTTTCGCACCCTCTCTCGCCTCCTCACTCCGTCTCGCGGATCGTGCCGCCCCCGAGTCCCTCCCACTCGACGCGGAAGCCCAGCCGGGAGAGGACGGCGCTCGCGTCGCCTAAGCCGACCGACCTCAGGACGCCCTCAACGTCGGCGAGCGACATCCCCTCCTCGACGTCCTCCCGCACGCGGTCGAGCACTGCGGGGCGGACGAGCGTTCGACCCACGCGCTCGTGGTCGGGGAACTCGACCCCGTCGAGCGCCGCTTCGCTCACTCCTCGGTTCGCTGCGAGCGCCGCGAGCGACACCACGTCGTCCTCGGGAACCAGTTCCGCGGGGAGCGACGCCGCGGCCGCCGCCACCAGTTCCTGTTCGTACTCGCGGAGCACGTCGACGACGTCTTTCACCCGAACACGACCCGCGTACGGGACGACGCGGTGGTCCCGCGCCTCGATCTCTTCGCCGACGCCGAGCGACTCGTCGACCGCGACGAGGAGTTCGACGTCCTCGACCTCCTCCAGTTGCGCGAGCTTCTTCTCGACGTATTCGGGCGTCCAGAAACCCATAATCTCGAAGTAGACGCGGAATCCCTCCGGATCGGAGCCGAACTCGCTCGTCGCGGCGGCCGACCCCGCAGGTCGGTAGTCGAACGCGAAGTCCGGAATCATCACTCGGTTCCCCGTCGCCAGCGCCTCTGGTTCTCTGGTGACCTCCCAGTCCAGCTCTAGACCCCGAAAGCGCGCGGCAAAGTCGGCCTCGACATCGCTGTCGAACGTTGGCTCGGCGAGTGGCTCGTCGTCGGGGAGCGTGAGGTCGGCGTCCGAGAGTGAGAGCGTCCGCTCGGTGCCGCGGTCGTCGATGGTCGCGTCGAGCCGCCACTCGGACGCCTTCACCAGCGTTCGGAGCAGGCGGGCGAACGCCGTCCCGTATCGCCGAGTCCGACGGAAGAGCGCGTCGGGTCCGGTGACGACCACTTCCCGCTCGCCGTCGACTCGTCTGATCTCGTACATCAGCCGGAGGCGCTTGATCGCCGAGACGAGCGCCCGCGGGTCCGCCGACCGGACTCGCACTTCGGTCGCGTCGAACAGCGCGGTCTGCGCGAGCGAGAGGTTGTACCGGTCGATGAGGTCGTCGGGGTCCCACGGGGAGTCGAACCGGACCAGCACCTGATTCACCTCGCGATCGGCGTACAGCGACGCTTCGACCTCTCCGACTGTCGACCCGAGCGACTCGGCAGCCCGCGTCAGAGCGCGCTGCCGCTCGGCCTCGCTCGCGACGACGACAGCCTCGCTCGCCTCGAACGCCGCTCGGCGCGCGCGCTCGGGGGGCCGCGGCGCGCGCGTC
>JBEPYA010000097.1:0-13433 GCA_041641615.1 Salinigranum sp.
CCGCTGTTGGAGCGGCTGATCGAAGACGCACAGAAGATCCACCAACAACGACCGATCCTGCAAGAGACGCTCGCTACCGCTACGCAACCGAGGTGTGAGTCTTAGCTAAAGACGGATGCCGTGGAGGGGGAGTGACAAATAGGTGGTGACCGAGCGACCGCGCGACCGAGCGCCGAGACGACGTCGCTGGCGGGTCGCGCCGGTCGGGCGGGCTGCCGGTCGTTCGTACGCAGCCGCAAGAGACGTAAGTCGGGGTATCGAACGTCGGGTCGATGCCCGAGACGCACCAGAACTACATCGACGGCGAGTGGCGAGACACGGAGAGCGGCGAGACGTTCGACGTGGTGAACCCGGCCGACACCACGGAGACGATCGGCTCGTTCCAGCGGTCGACCGAGGCGGACACCGACGAGGCCATCGAGGCCGCTGCCGCGGCGGAGGACGCGTGGGCCGACACGCCCGCCGCCACACGCGGGTCCTTCCTCCGTGAGACGGCGAAGCGACTGGACGACCGCGAGGCGGAACTCACCGAGACGCTCGTCCGCGAGGAGGGGAAGCTCCGCGCCGAGGCGAACGGCGAAGTCAACCGTGCGATAGACATCTTCTACTACTACGCCGAACGCGCCCTCGACTACGCCGGCGAGCGGAAGAAGGGTGGGGCGAACCAGAACCTGTACTACGTGCGCGAGCCGATGGGCGTCGCCGGCCTCATCGTCCCGTGGAACTACCCGATCGCCATCCCGGCGTGGAAGATGGCACCCGCGCTGGCGACCGGGAACACGCTCGTCATCAAGCCCTCGAAGGAGGCCCCGACCGTCCTCCACCGGGTGTTCGAGTGTCTCGACGAGGCCGCCGAAGCGGTAGAGGTTCCCGACGGCGTCGTCAACTTCGTCACCGGTGGCGGCGAGGAGGTCGGACAGGCCATCCTGACCCACGAGGAGGTCGACACCGTCTCCTTCACCGGCAGTCGCCAGGTCGGCGAGATGATCTACGAGCAGGCGACGGAGGACCACAAGCGCGTCCAGACCGAGCTCGGGAGCAAGAACGCCACGGTCGTCACCGGCAGCGCGGACGTCGACGAGGCGGCCGAGATCGTCGCCGCGGGCGCGTTCGGCGTCACCGGACAGGCCTGCACCGCGACCGAGCGCGTCGTCGTCCACGACTCGCAGTACGACGCGTTCGTCGACGCGCTCGTCGAGGAGGCCGAGAACGTCGAACCCGGCTTCGGGCTCGACGACGACGCAAGGATGGGGCCGCACGTCAGCGAGAGCGAACTCCAGAGCACCCTGGAGTACGTCGAGAAGGGGAGAGACGAGGGCGCGACGCTCGAATACGGCGGCGAGCGCCTACAGGGGGAGGGCTACGACGACGGCTACTTCGTCCAGCCGACCGTCTTCACCGACGTCGACAACGACATGGACATCATGCAGGAGGAGGTGTTCGGCCCGTTCGTCGGTGTGACGACCTACAGCGACTTCGAGGAGGCCGTCGACCTCGTGAACGACGTGGAGTTCGGCCTCTCGGCTGGAATCGTCACCGACGACCACTCGGAGGCCAATCGTTTCATCGACGAGGTGGACTTCGGCGTCGTCAAGGTGAACGAGGCGACCACTGGCCTCGAACTGCACGTCCCGTTCGGTGGGATGAACGCCTCCTCCTCGGAGACCTACCGCGAACAGGGCGAGGAGGGGATGGACTTCTTCACCATCATCAAGACGGTCTACGACAACTACTGAGCGTTCCCGTCTCGGTCGCGTCGGTGCTCTTCGTCTCCGTTCGCTCGGGGAGGGGGGTGAGTCGGCGGTCGGAAGCACGACGACCGGCCGGGAATCGCTGCGGGGAACTTTCGAGGTGGCGGCACCGTCCGACCCGACACCGGTCGTAGAAGACACCGGCCGTGACTCATCAGCGCCACCCCGATAGCCGTCCGCGCCGTCGACGGGGACGGGGGCGCCCGTGACGGACGAGGACACGAAGTCACCGCTCGTTCGCCGTGAGCGCCCCGCTCCCAAGGGCTACGACCGCGTCGGACGTGTCAGGTTCGCCTCGCAGCCGAAAAATATCTAAATCCAGCAGACGCTCGTACGGACACGCACATCCATGGAAGGGCTTCACCCGCCGAGTGACAAGGACGCGATTCTGAGCGCGCCGACCGAGGACGGCCGCTACGTGCTGTCGACGGTGAACAAGTATCCCTCGCGAGCGCTCGACGAGGAGTACCACGGCGCGATCATCGAGGACACCTCGGCGTTCCGCGCGGACGTCGAACAGTTCGGCGACTTCCACACCCTCCTGTGGGACGTCGACAGAGCGGAGACGCTCGACGTCCGCAACGACGCCGTCGAGAGCGACGTGACCTACGAGTCGCCGCGGGTCCCCGAGGTCCACCTCGAAAACCGGTTCGAGTTCGGTGACGGGATGACGGCGTCGCTCGAGCAAAGCGTGCTCGTCGGCACCGACCGTCGGAGCCTCCTGATCAGGAACCGCGCGGAGTTCGCGGAGTCGGGCGAACGAACGCTGTTCTCGGTCGTCAACTCCTCGATCCGCGCGGGCGAGGAGCCCTCGGACGACAACGAGGCGTACGTGACCACCGCCGACGGCGACGACGGGGAGTACGAGTGTCTCGTTTCGCACGACGGCGACCAGTACTTCGCGGTCGCGCTCTTCCGCCCGGAGACGGGACAGCGCACCTTCGACGGCCACCGCATCGGCCGCCTCGACGTGACCGAGGGCGACGAGAAGAGCGCGTGGCACGACATCTACGGCGAGAACGACGGCTACATCGACTCGAACGACGAGCTCGCGGGGCAGATCGACCTCGGGTTCGGCCTGTACGCCGGGGAGTGCGAGGCGGTGACGTGGCTGACCGCCGTCGGGTTCGGACAGAGCGAGTCCGAGGCCCTCGACGCCGTCTCCGCCACGCTCGACAGCGGGCACGACGCCGAGCGCGAGAAGTTCGTCGACGCGTGGGAGGAGTGGCACGAGGGTGTCGCCGACGGACCGACGGACGACGACGAGGTGAACGCGATGTACGAGCGCTCGCTCACGAGTATCAAGTGCGCGCAGGGTCCACACGGCGGGGTTATCGCGGGCGCGTTCGAGCCGAAAGACCAGGGGTACCGGTTCGTCTGGCCGCGCGACCAGGTGTTCCTCGTCGCCGCGCTGCTCGTTGCCGACGCCGACGACGAGGCCCGCGACGCGCTGGCGTGGCTCGACGACAAGCAGATCACGGACGACGTCACCGACGAGCGGGACATCCCCCGCGAGGGCACGTGGTGGCAGAACTACGGGACGAGCGGCGAGCCCCACTGGACGGCGCTCCAGATCGACCAGGTGGGCGGTCCCATCTACGCCCACTGGTTGCTCTGGCGGGAGACGGGCGACGACGACGTTCTCGACGCCCACTACGAGATGAGCCGTCGCGCCGCCGAGTTCCTCCTCGAGTACGACAACGGGGACGGGTTCCCCGGGAAGTCCCAGGACCCGTGGGAGGAGGTGTGGGGCTACTCCACGGAGGGGAGCGCCGCCGCCATCGCGGGCCTGCGAGCGATGGCCGAACTGGCTACCGAGAACGACGAAGCGGAGTTCGCCGAGGAGTGCCGCGCGCGCGCCGACGAGTGGGCCAGCAACTTCGACGACTACTGCTTCCGGGAGGACGCGTACCTCGGCGACCACTACGTCACCGCCGGCAGTCCCGAGATGGACGGCAACGTCGCGCCCGACGACCGCCCGGACGCCGCCGCGTTCATGGCGACGTGGCCGTGGAACGTCGTCGCCGCCGACAGCGACACGATGCGGTCGACGGTGGAACTCGCCGCGGACGAGGCGTGGAGTGCCTCCGGCACCGACTGCGTCGCGCGCTACCCCGAGGACGACTACACGCCGTCGGGCGACGTCGAGGACGGCGGCTGGCCGCTCTGTGAGGCGTTCGCCGACGCGGTCCGGGGGCTCGACGGCGACGAGAGCGCGGTTCGCGAGTACGTCTCCGAGGACGCGCCGACGTGGACGACGGCCGCCGGGCTGCTCCCCGAGCAGATCGCCGGCGACGGGAGCGTGCGCTGGAACGCGAACCTCCAGTGGAGTCAGGCGATGTACGTCCTCCTCACGGAGACGCTCGTGCGCGAGGAGACGCCAGCGATGGCGCCCGAGTGACCGAGCGGTCCCCGACCGGGACCGCGTTCCGTAGCGAACCCCGACCGGCACACGGACACGAATTCGTCACAGGCCGCAACGCCCGTGAGAAGCACCCTCCTGACACCGACGATGAACACGAACGACGTACCGAGACCGGAGATAGAGATGGCGCTCGACGGGTGGAGCGCGGCTTCGTTCGATGCAGGGACGGGCGACTCACTCGTTCATGTAGTCACAACAAGTCAGCAATTGGTCGACGTGACGGGGACCACGCCCGCTCTGCTCGTCGTCGGGCTGGCGCTGGCGCTCGCGGCCGTCCACGTGTTCACACCGGAGATAGTCGCCTTCGACTCCCTGCCCCGGCCGCCGATGTTGTCGTTCGGGAGCGGTGTCTCCGTCGCGTACGTCTTCGCCCACCTGCTCCCGAAGGTCGACCACGCGAGCGAGACCGTCGTCGACGAAGCGGGGCTCCTCCCGTGGGGACTCTCGATCTACGTCGTCGTACTCGCCGGATTCGTCGCGTTCTACGGGCTCGAACACGTCGTTCGGCGGGCGAGAGAGTCGGCTCGCGGGGCTCCGAGCGATGGGTTCGACGGCGTGTTCTGGCTCCACATCGGCTCGTTCGCCACCTACAACGCCCTGCTGGGTCACCTCCTGGCCGAGCGTACCGGAGAGCCGGCGTCCGACATCGTCCTCTACGCGGCCGCCATCGGGCTGCACTTCCTCGTGAACGACCACAGCCTCCGTGAGCACCACGAGCAGTCGTACCACCACGTCGGCCGGTGGGTGCTGGCGGGGGCGGTCGTCGTCGGTGCCGTCTCGGGCATCGTCGTCCACGTCGAGGCGGTGGTGCTCGACGTGCTCGTCTCGCTGCTCGCCGGAGCCATCGTCCTCAACGTCATCAAAGAGGAACTGCCGAGCGAGCGGGAGGCGCGGTTCTCGGCGTTTCTCTTCGGGATACTCCTGTACACGGCACTGTTGGCCGCGATGTAGCAACGACACGAGTCGTCGAACGCCGCTATCGAATCGAGGCGACTCGACGCGTCACCCTGTAATCGAGCACGCAGGGATGGTCGTCCCGAGTCGGCCAGCGGCCACGACCGAACGAGCAGTCTCACGGCGTCGGTGGTGTCTCAGAGGGGGTTTCCTGCCGTCGGAACCCCCTGGCCAGCATGTGCAGGCAGAACCATAACTTTCGAAGGCGACCTGCGTGGAATATGAGCTCACCAGGGTTGCGGTCGAACGCGCATCGAATCACGACTGGCCGGCCGTCGAGAGTCCGAGCGTGACGATACTCGACGCATTCCCCAGCATCGGCGGGAGCTGGCTCCCGGTCGACAGAGAGGGGGTTCACCCGAAACGGTGGGTCCTCCTCGAGGGGAACCGGTACGCCGTCATCGTCGCGCTGCTGCTCGCCGTCTTCGTGACGAACATCGCGATCGGGACGGTCTGGACGTTCGAGATGAAACAGCTCCTCACGGAGACCGCGGCCGTCCAGACGCTGCTCAACACGTTCCTGAGCGGCATCATTCTGCTCGTCTCCATCGTCGTCTCCATCAGCGCCATCGTGCTGTCGTACGACATCACCTCACTCGACGCACAGGAAGAGCGCATCGACGCGGCGATGGAGTTCCGGCGCGACATCGAACAGCTCACCGACAACCACGAGAGCCCGACTGACCCCGGTTCGTTCCTCCAGACCATGACCGAGGTCATCGAGGACCGCGCGGAGGCGCTCGCAGAGGCCACGGAGGAGACGGACCAGGAGTTCGCCGGGACGCTGCAGGAGTACACGGAGAACGTGATGACGACCGTCAACTCGCTGGACGAGTCGCTCCAGCACGACACGAACCGCGGGGAGTTCGGGGCCCTCTGGGACGGGCTCGAAATCGACTACGGCCCCCACCTCAACCGGTCGGACCGGATCACCATGGTCCACGGCGACCAGTTCTCCGAAGAGTACAAAGAGAAGTTCGACGAACTCATCAGAGCGTTCAGACTGTTCGCGACGGGCAAGGAGTACTTCAAGACGCTGTACTACAGCCGGGAGGTCTCGAAGCTCTCTCGGACGCTGCTTCTCATCTCGCTGCCGACGATTCTCGTCGTCGCGTCGGCGACGCTGGCGATCGAAGCCCACCTCCTGCCCGACTTCTGGCTGCTGGGACTCCCGCCGCTGCTGACGTTCGTCTCGTTCGTGATCACGGTCGCGCTGACCCCGTTCGTGGTGCTGACCGCGTACATGCTGCGAATCGCGACGGTCGCGGTACGGACCGCCTCCGCTGGGCCGTTCACGATCGCGCAGTGACGGCCGCGTTCGGACCGGTAAGCAGAATCGGGAGACGCGGTCGCCGGGCCGACGCTACGCTTCGGTCCAGCTCTCGACGGTCGCCGTCGGCGTCGTTCCCGTGGGACAGGTGACCGTCGCGGTCTTGTGACCGTTGCCGGGAACGTACATGAACCGGAGCGTCCGTTTAGCATCGCTGCACTCGACGGCGACGGTGGCGGTTTCGAGACCGGCCCCACCGCGGTTATCGAGGCGGACGGTCGCGCGAAGCTGCTCCGGGCCGGCGTCGCGGTGCGGGGGTGATTCCACGGACTCGACGGTCGCCGTGGGTACCGCCTCGTCGGGCGTCGCCATCGCCTGCCAGAGCGTGAACGCCAAGAGGAACAGGGTGAACCCGACGCTGACTGCGACGACGACGCGTTCGAGGCGGTCGCTCGTGGACGTCGCGCCGCCGCCAGAACCGTTCTCGCCGTCGTTCGAACCGCTCTCGTCGGCGGGCCCGCTCTCGTCGGCGGGAGACTCGGCGGCCGGGTCCGAGTCCCGGTCGTCGGGGCTCACGAGAGCACCACCCGTGCCGCACTGGCACCGATCGTCGAGGGGAACGCGAGGACGATCGAGCGCCGGACCCAGTTCGAGAGCGACAGCGAGCCGGTGTTCCCGATCGTCAAGAGCAACGCGACGGCGACGCTCGTCCCGACGAGATACACCATACACGTCTGGCCGACACTCATCCACCGAGACCGGTGTTCGAGTCGCTCGGTCTGCCCGCGAAACTCCCGCACGTGCAGGCTGAGGAACGTCGAAACGAGCGTGACGAAGAGAAGCGCCGCGAGTTTCGCCCAGCTCGCGCTGGTCGCGATGGCGACCACCTCCTGGGTCGGCGCGATGGGCGCGGAGAAGAAGACGGCACCGAGCGCGAACACGCCGAGGCTTCGGGGGAACCCCACCTCGGAGAGCTCCTCCTGCTCGCCGCTGAGGAGTTCGTTCGCCAGCGCCGCCCCGAACGCCAGCGGAACCAGATAGGCGAGTCCCGAGCGGACGACCGTCTCCAGCGACTGGTCGAACGAGATGACGCCCAGGAGGTACATCGTCAGGTAGGCGATGACGAGGCTCTGAAAGAGGAGTTCGCCGAACCGGACCCACAGGGGGGTTCGCACGGAGCCGTCCGTCTCCCGATAGCCGATGCTGCGGACGACGGGGACGACGAGGGCGAGACCGACGACGACGATGGCGACCAGTTCGACAGCGGGGAGAGTGACCGCCAGCCACCAGACCTCGTTCGTGTACATGAACGAGATACCGAGCACGATCAGCGCGCCTGCCATCCCTCGACCCTGTTCACGGAGCTCACTCCAGCGATCCATATCCTGGGGTGCCGGGGAAACCCGATAAACCCTGCTATCGATGGGGGCCGGGGTGGAGTCGGTGGGGACGAGTGTTGTCGAGAGACCGAGGCGGCGCGAGTGTCATCGAGCGCCGTATGCGGCGGCTACCCGCGCTCCGTTCGGCCCGCGGCCCTCATCGCTGTGATTCGCGGAGGATGAGCGGGCCGATCGCGAGCGTCCGTTTCGCCACGGTCAGGATGCGAAGCAGGTACGAGACGAATAGCAAGAACGGGACGAGCGTGATCGTGAACGCGCCCCCGACCACCCAGACGATGTTCTCGACGCCGAGCGTCCGGCCGGGGAACGTACTCGCCTCGACGATGCCGAGCATGACTCCCGCGACGATGAGCGCCGGAACCGCCGTGTACAGCGTCAGCTGCGAGAACGCGATCAGTTCCCACTGGAAGTAGAGCGTCTTGATATGCTCGCGTGCGGGCCCGAACATCGACAGCGCCGTCTTCAGCTCCTTGAGGAGTTGCCGCTCGCTCTCGCCGAGGTGTTCGTCGTGTTCGGTCGCGATCCGTTCTACCTGAAAGATCTTCCAGCTGTAGTTAAAGTTCAGCGCGGCGAACAGCACGTCGAACGTCCCGAAAGAGGCTCCTTCGAGCTGTTCTTCCACTTCGTCGGCGTTCCCGAGGAGGCTGTCGGTAAACTCGTCGACCTCCGACCGAACCCGTTCGTTGTCGTTCTCCTGAAACCGCTCGTTGAGCCGCTTCCCGCGGTCGGCCGTGACGTGGATGATCTCCCGAAGGAACGCCGAGGGGTCCGCCGGCGTCGGCCCATCGATGAGCTCCGACGTGTACTGTCGGAAGTCGAGTGTGTCGCTCATGCGCCCGCGCTGGTCGCCGAGGGGGCCGTCCTCCTGTGAGAGGACGAGCTGTCCGATGGAGACGACGAGCGTCGACCCCGTGACGATGACGGTGATCATCGAGGAGAACATCGTGTCGATGAGGTCACCCGACCTGACCCGCTGGACGAACGAGGGGTCGAGCACGGTGACGAGGAAGACGAACGCGGCGAACACGACGAACGCCAGCGCACCGGTGAGGACGAGTCGGTTCAGCCGCATCAGCGTCAGCAGACGTAGGCCCGTCGAATTCCCCCGCTCGCGCATCGTGTTGGCCGTCCCGATGGAGACATCGTCGTCGCCGTCGCCGCTCATTCGGACGCCTCGGCCGGCTCTGACGCTTCTGACGACGTGGGACGCTTGAACACGAGGTACTTGGTTCCCCCCTGCTCGTACGTGATGGTCTCGGTGAGTTCCCACCCCTCCGAGCCGAGTTCGTTCAGCGTCTCCTTCGGGTCGACCGCTTCCTTCTTGGTCGCGTCCCGTTCGGGGCGAACCGTCTCGTACTCCCACTGTGTCGGTTCCATCTGTGCCATCGTTGTCTCCTCCCAGGTGGAGAGACTAATGCCTACTGTTTGCGAACCTGCTCGCCCGCTCCGGCGAGGAGCGTACGGCTGCGGCGTGTCGCGTGCCAGCGGCTCAGGACGGGCGTCACAACCGGAGGTGGATCTCGTCGCTCGTGACCGAGCCGACGTCGATCTCCTCGAGCCGGTACGTCTCGGTGTCTTCTTGACCGCCCCAGCCGAGTTTCGCCACGATACTCTCGGTGATGCTCGGACTCGGGTCGACGAGCGCGTCCCCCTCGCGGACCTCCACGATGCGACCGACGTCACTGCCGAGAGCGTTGACCACGCGTTTTCCCTCGTCGTCTTCGGTGAGGACTGTCTCCCTGGGCATCCTACCCCGAATAAGCGAGGCGTCGGCCCAAAACGTTCGCCTTGCAGTTTCCGGTTTGCGATCGTCTCGGACGGTCCGTTGTGACTGGATGCCGGTCGTCGCCGCCCCGGGGAGGACGACGACCACCCGGATCGACTCACGGCAGACCGTCTCAGACCTCACCGTCCGCGCCGAGCGATCGAGACTCGGCGAGGCGCGCGTGGTCGTCGTCCGTCGTCGTCCATCGTCGACCGGCGTTCGCCGGACTCGGCAGTGGGCTGGGGGGAGACAGTCGTCGAAAAGCCGGTCGGGTCGAAAAAAGCGAGTTACTGCGTGCTACTCGACTGACTCCCGCTCCGGCGGCGACGCAGGAGGTACGCGGCGGCGAGACCGAGGATGAACGCCTTTTTCAGCGAACTTCCTCCCCGTGACGTGCTGTCGGCCGTCTCGGTGACGTCGTCGACGCTCGTGTCTACCGGTTCCGTCTCCGGCTCTGTCTGGTGGTACTCGGCCAGTGCCTCGGCGGCACCCTCCTTCGCTGCCGCCTTGATCTCGGAGAGGGACGGACTGTCGGACTGAACGTCGTTTCCGGTGGTCGTGGTCGACTGTTCGCGAACGAGCTGCTTGGCCAGTGAGGTTGCTACTGACATCGTACCTCCACTACAGGCTCCGGACAGTAACGAAGTAGCCCTGCAGGTGCAAGGGAGAGCCGCCCGGCGACGGGGGCGAGGCGAACGGAAGGGACCCGGCCGCCCCAGCAGATGTCCCGGGGTGACCGAGAGAGGACCCAAGCGCGTCTCGCGTGCGATCGTAGTTCGTGTGCGTGCGGCTCTCGCGCTTGCACATAGGAGACGTGACGACGACCCGCACGTCGTGGCCCAGCCGACGTTCGCCGTGTCGTTCGAGCCGGGCCGCGAGGCCCGGAGACGACCGGTCGCGCGACGCGGCTCGACAGCGACGCGTGTCGGATCGGGGCCATACTCCGCTCTCGGTACCCACCCGAACGCCTGTCGCGGCGAGCTCCCGAGACGTCGTCCGATCGGGCGTCGCTCCGACCGCCTGGTCGACCTCCCGAGAGAAGCGGACGCGCAGGCCCGCGAAGGAGCCCGTTCCAACGGACGCGCCGAGCGCAGGAGTGCCGTCTCTGCGGCTGCGGTCGGGAGCGCGAAGAAGTGAACCTCGCCGTCGTCGGAGGTGGTCGTGGAGTCCCCTCACCGCTCGTCTCGGTGCGTCACATCGATGCTCGTCGAGTAGTCGTAACGGGGAGGGGCTACTCGGCTATCCGCGTATCTGCCCTCGGGGAGCGGTCTCCCAAGCGCGCCGTTCAGTGCTCAGAAGGACTCGTCTTCCTCGTCGCCACCGTTGGACGGCTCGCCGTCGGTCGCGCTACCGCCCCGGTCGCTGTACCCCTCGCGTCCGACAGCCTCGGCACCGACCAGGTTGTAGATCATCTGTCGGACCTCCTCGGCGTCGTCGTACTCCTGGTCCTCGCCTTCGAGTGTACCGAGGATCTCGCCGAGCGACTCCGACCCGTCCGGAAGTTCGACCTCGTGGTCGCCGTACTCGTCGATGAGTTCCGAGTTCGTCGTGGGGTACGAGTGCGATTCGAGTTCGTCAGCGAGCGAGCCCAGATCGACACCCTGCTCGCGGCTGTCGTCCGACCCGGTCTCCTCTTCGGCCGGCGTACTATCAGATACCATAGAGAAACCCACGACACTGAGGATAAAAAGGGTTCTGCAGGCAACCGAAAGCAGCGGGCTGACCCCCCGTGGCGTCGGTCGACCGGGGACGCCTCAGGGGAAGGAACCGAAGCCGCGGCGGAAGGGTCTCCCCGGTCCGTCGGGGTGACGCTTCCAGACGGGCATATTCGTTCCGCCGCGTGAGCGCACCAGGACGTTCAGCTGTTCGAGCCGCGTGAGGGCTGACAGGGCTTCGTCCTCCGAGACGTTCAGCGCGTCGACGACGGAGCGGGTCGTGTGCGGGCGGTCGTCCGCGAACAGGTCGAGAACGGCGATCAGGAGTGGGTGGTCTTCCGAGCGGGAAGTCATGAACCTACACGTGGGTATGTGATATCGACGCATATGCCGAGTGCTTGCAGAGATGTGATTCGAGTGCGCGGCTACGCAGTCCATCCACACTCGTCGTGGAGTAGCGGGGTGTGAACCCGCCGCCCGGAGAACCGTTCGGTCGGCGCGATGAGACTGCAAGCAGCGGGGTAATGCGAACGGGCGGTCAATCCACACCTCGTACGCGGGAGGCGAAGAGCGCAGCCGCTCGGAGTCGGGGACAGAGGTATACCTGTAATGGTTTCTATGCTCATAGGAGAAAGACATCCTGTTTGATACGTCTGCCGGACGGACAGTCGGGCCGGGTCCGTCGCCTTCGACCGGAGAGCACCCCGAACGGGACGCCGTCGCGCTCGGCCCCGACGCGTTGCCCGGACGGCAGAACGGTCTGCTCGGCGTGTCACGGCCCGAGTCGGGAGCGGTCCCGACGAGACCACTGCCGGAGACGCCCGTGACGCACCGCGCAACCGGCCGAGAGCGGTTCACGCGGCTGTCAGTAGTGGTCATCGCGCACACGGCGTCGCACGGACCGGCCTCGGGGAGAGACAGTGTGCCGCGGTCGACGGCCGACCGTCGGCCCGGGGAGCGAGCGGGGGGTAGTCCGGGAACCCGTTCTGCACGACTCCGACGGCGAAGGAGAGATCATGACACAAAACTGGTTGGAACGCTTTTCTCCCGATCACCGGCCGAACAGTTAGCGTCCCTGCGGATGCTCGTTCGGAAGGAGACCCGAGACGAACGCATCATCTGTTGACCAAGGGCGCGTCGTTGCCGAGGGCGCAGGACGCTCGGGTATCCGTGCCGATATTCCAAGTGGTTCTGTAGACATATCGAGGTATCGGTCGCCGCGGTGCGGCGGCCGTGACGTCGCTCCGGGGAGCGGACCGACGCGTCCGCAGACGTCGAAGCGAACGACCGGGTCGCGGGAAGAGAGGGGAGAGTCAGCCGCGGCCGCGAAACCGCGACCGAGGACGGGTCGCGGCGGACCCGCCGGCCTCGCGAGAAAAGCGAGCGCCCGCTCACGGGCGGCCTTTCGTTTGCAGGCAGAGGTATTGTGCCTGTTCAGTGGCTTCACCGAAGTGGAGTGAAGCGCGGTACCCACCACCGCGCTCCCGAGACGCCTGTGCCATGCCCTGCCGACTGCCCCCCCCCCAGCAGGGAGCGCGACGCGCCACTCCGTGCTCAGTATCCCCCGCGGCGACCGTGCCCCGGTCGTCGCGGAACCTTCTGCGTGTACGTCCCCGAGTGACCTCGTCAACCGGACGACGCTACCGCCGCGCCGAGTGGAGCGTCAGCGACCGACGGAAGGCCTTGCGCCTGCCGACAGAAACCCGTTGGTCCCTCCGCCCCAATCGAAAGGTATGGCAGCACATGCCGTGCCGGAGGCGGAGCCGATGCTGGCCCAGACGAACGACCGGTTCTACCAGGTGCAGGTACGGCCGGCGGACGCGTTCACGGAGTTCCGCACGCCGCTTGCAGCCGACGTCTCTGTTGCGACGATTCGGAACGGGTGCGACATCCGCGAGGGACGGGTCGGCCCCGACCGATGGCTCGTCGAGAGCGTGCTGGTCCCGGTCGATGTCGTCGACGACGGCGACGCGGCGACCGCCCACGCGCGGCGAGTCGTCGACGAGTGTACCGTCGACGCCGAACTCCGGACGGTGATCGGGGAGCCCTACGAGCGGATGCCGGCGTACCTGAACGCGAGCGACGCGGTGCTGGTCACCTCGAAGCGCGAGAGCGGGCCGATGGTGGTCCGGGAAGCGGCGGCGTGTAACGTCCCGGTGATCTCGACCGACGTCGGCTTCGTCGCCGACACGCTCGCCGACGTGTCGAACTCG
>JBEPYA010000098.1:0-13364 GCA_041641615.1 Salinigranum sp.
TTCGAGCGTGTCGCCGGGGGCTTCGAACGTCGATCGGTGTGATTCCAAGCTCGACCGGCGTGGCTCTAGGAACGACTCCAGCGACGGCGAGGCCCGGGAGGTGTGTTCGAACGGGGGGTGCTGTGAGACGTCGGTGTGGACGTGCTGTGAGGTCTTACTCCACGTGGAGTCGTCGCCGGCGCTCGCAGACGCCAGCGCCTGGAGCGTGGACGACACGGAGAGGAGTGCGCCGACTCTGATCCCGTGGTTGTGGCTGCCGCGTATCGGGTCACAGCCGGCCTGCGTGTGGATGCCGACAACCCGCCCGTGCTCGTCGAGGAGACCCGCACCGGAACTCCCGCGGGCCGTGTCGAGGTCGCCGTAGCCGATTCGGGCGTCGTGGATGTGCGTCACGTGACCCGTCTCGACCCGCTTCGGGAGACCGTTCGGGTGGCTGATGAGACAGAGCGTGTCGCCCATCGTGGCGTCGGCCGACGCCAGCCTGGCGGTTCCGAACCGGGAGCCGGGGGTGCCATCGAGTCTGAGCAACGCGTAATCGACGCCCTGGTGGTGGAACGCGTGCTCGACGAGTTCGACGACGTCGTACGACTGCGTCTCTCGGAGGTCACCGTCGGAGTCGACCTGGTAGTCGAACGCGACGTGCATGGAGCGGGCGACGTCGGCCGGTCGAGGCCCATCGTGCAGGACGAAACAGTGACCGGCGGTGAGAAACAGATCGACGTCGACGAGCGTCCCCGAGCACTCGGGCTGTCCCGCCCGCGATTCGAGGTCGAGGTACGACCCCGGAAAGTCGCCGACCTCGTGGTTCCAACGAAGCTGACCCACCGGTCGCTGATGGGTGGCGACGAACTCGGAACTGACCGCAAACCGACCGTCGTACTGCTCAACCGGGAGGGAGTCGTCTCGCGACCCACACGTGCTCTCGTAGTACACCTGGTACGCGTGCTCGTCGCCTGGGTTCTCCACCAACGGCTTCGAGAGCTCCCCATCGTGCGGCGTGTGCGTCGGGGGGAAGTCCCAGCGTTCGTGACTATAGTCGGGCTGATGCCGAGGCTCGTAGTCATACGTTTTCATGATATTTATATAACAAATTCGAAATATATAATCGTTTCTACCGTCTCCGTCGTTCGAGCGGCCGATCCGAGGGAATGCACGATGGGGACGTCAGTCGCCGATCGCTCGTCGGGTGTAGCCGACCGATCAGGGGTCGTACTTCCACTCGCTCTCCTCGTCCGCATCGAGGGTGTCGGCGTCGACGTCGACGTTCCGCTCGGCTGTGAGCTGGACGTACGCCCGGGAGGTGACGGCGACGCCGAAGACGATGGTCACCGACCCCAGGAGGACGGTGACGACGGTGGTGAGAAGCGGGACACCGGCGAACCCGACGAGGCTCCCGACGCCGGTCACGACGAGGCCGATGACGAAGACGACCAGCGCGAGGCCGAACAGCTGGAGGCGGTGGCCCGAAGTGAGCTCCCAGCTCGCCGAGAGCGCGTCGATGAAGTTCTTGTCCTCGACGGCTATCTCCTGGCGGACGAAGAAGAACGAAAGGGCGAGAAACACCCCGGGGACGACGAGGAAGACGAGGCCGACGCCGACGAGGATGAGGACCACGAGGCCCCCGACGAACCCGTTGAGCGTCGCGGAGAGGAGGTTCCGCGAGACGAACTCGTCGGGGATGGTCTCGGTCTCGTCGCTGACGAGCGTCCGGACGGCGACGATGCGAACCGCCTCAGCGACGAACGCGAGGACTGCCACGAGGCCGAGCGCGACGGGGAGCGGAAGCGGGAGCGACAGCGGCGTCGCCTCGGCGCTCGGGAGGGTCGTGACGGCCGGGGCGGTCGAGGCATCGGAGGGGAGCTGGCTGACGGTCTGTTCGACGAAGCGGGCGGTGGCCGCCGCGAGCGTCTGACCGGCTACGGCGTCGGCGATGCCGAAGACGACGAAGACGACGGCGAGGAGGAGGCCGTTTCGCTGGAACGTGCGGTCGAGCCCGTCCGAGAGGGCGTCGGAGATATCCAGGGACATCGGTGACGGATGGACAGTCACCCGAACGGGTGTTAAGGGTTGCTGGTCGGCCCCTTCGGCGGAGGTACGAGCGGGATCTGTCGTGTCTCTCCGCGAGTAGCAGTTATATTTTTGTCACTACTCGTGGAAGTGTGAGAGGTCATGGCAGACACGTTCGCGTACACGTCCGCGGCGGTACTCGCATCGCGAATCAGACGAGGTGACCTCTCGCCGGTCGACGTCGTCGACGCGTGCCTCGACCGCATCGACGCGCGGAACGAGGACATCAACGCGTTCGTGACCGTCCTGGAGGCGGACGCGCGCGAGCGGGCCGAAGAGGCGGAGGCGGCGGTCCGTCGCGGCGAGGAACTCGGTCCGCTCCACGGCGTGCCCATCGCCATCAAGGACCTCTTCGACTTCAAGGCCGGCGTGCGGAACACGATGGGCTCGGTGCCGTTCGCGGAGTTCGTCCCCGAGGAGTCGGCGACGTACGTCCGACGTCTAGAGGAGGCAGGAGCTATCGTCCTGGGAAAGACGAACACGCCGGAGATGGGGCACAAGGGGACGACGGACAACCGCCTCTTCGGCCCGACGAGCACGCCGTTCGACCTCGACAGGAACGCGGGAGGATCCTCGGGCGGAAGCGCGGCCGCCGTCGCGGACGGCCTCGTCCCCATCGCGCAGGGGTCGGACGGCGGCGGGTCGGTCCGAATCCCGGCAGCGTGGTCGGGCGTGTACGGGTTCAAAGCGACCTACGGCCGGGTCGCCCAGGCAATCCGTCCAGACGCGTTCCTCTCGCACACCCCGGCTATCCACGCCGGCCCGCTGACCCGGACCGTCGAGGACGCCGCGCTGATGCTCGACGTGATGACCGGCCCCGACCCGCGCGACCCCCTGAGCGTGCCCGAGGAACCGCACGACTTCCAGGGGGCCGTCCGCCGAGGAATCGAGGGGTTAGAGGTCGCGTACAGCCCCGACTTCGACATCTTCCCCGTCGACGACCGCGTGCGAGCAGTCGTCGACGACGCGGTGACCGCGTTCGAGACGGCCGGGGCGACCGTCGACGAGGTGTCGCTCGGGCTGACCCACGACCAGCTGGAACTGGCCGAACTGTGGATACGGGAGATCGGAATGCTGTACCACTCGGCCGTCGAGGGGTTCAAAGCCGAGGGGCTGGACCTCCTCGGCGACCACCGGGACGACCTCACGCCCGAGTTCGCCGACCTGCTGGAGGAGACGCGGGACCAGTCGATTATCGACTACAAGCGCGACGAGCACCTCCGAACCGAGGTGTACGACGCCGTTCAGGACGTCTTCACCGTGGAGGGGTACGACCTCCTCGTGACGCCGACGCTCGCCGTTCCACCGGTCGAGAACGACGACGGGGGGACGGGACAGACCGTCGGCCCCTCGGAGATACATGGCGAACCGGTCGACCCGCTCATCGGCTGGTGTCTCACCTACCCCATCAACTTCACCGGTCACCCTGCCGCATCCATTCCGGCGGGCTTCACCGACGACGGCCTCCCCGTCGGGATGCAGCTCGTCGGCGACCGGTTCGACGACGAGACGGTGTTCGCGGCGAGCGGCGCGTTCGAGCGCGTCCGCCCCTGGCACGACGCCTATCCGCCCCGATGAGGCCCCTCCGCCGACGGAAGTGAGACGGCGCAGCCGCGTTGACGACGCGGCGTACGTGCCGTTCTCCGCTCGGACCCGGACTCAGGGGCCGGGACGGACGTCGAGCGACGGCTCCCGCCCGAGGGAGTCGAGCGACCCGCGGGACTGGATGATGTTGAACGCCGTGACGAGGTCCGACCGGGAGACGAGGCCGACGAACTCGCCCTCGGAAACGACCGGGAGGCGACCGACGCCGTGCTGTTGCATCATCGTGATGGCCTCCATCGCGTCGGCGTCGGGCCCGATGGTCGTGAGTTCGTCCGCCATCACGTCGTCGACGCGGTAGGCGTCGCGTTCGACCTCGCGCACCTCGCGGGCGTCGTCGAGCGTCACCATCCCGACGAGCTGGCCGTTTCGCATCACCGGGTAGCCCGTGTGGCGCTCGCGGAACATCCGTTCGAGGAGTTCGGCGATGGAGGTGCGCTCGTCGACGACGTGGAGCTCCTCGCGGGGCGTCATGATGTCGCGGACGATGACGTCCTGGAACGCCGCCTTCATGACGGTCTGCTGGGCCTCGCTGGACGCGCCCATGTAGATGAAGAAGGCGAGCGCGACGAGGAACAGGTTCGCGAAGAGGCCGAACAGCCCGAGGAGGAAGGCGAACACCTTGCCGACCTCGGCCGCCAGCTGGGTCGCGCGGGCGTGCGGACGATTGCGCGCCAAGAGCGCGCGGAGGACGCGCCCGCCGTCCATCGGGAAGCCCGGGAGCATGTTGAACACCGCGAGCGCGACGTTCGTCAGCGCGAGGTAGCCGAGGACGAACTGCACCGAATCGCCTAACGGGAGCGCGACGAATCCGACGTAGGAGACGACGCCGACGAGGACGCTCACGACCGGCCCCGCGACGGCGATGTTCAGTTCCTGCTTCCAGTCCTCGGGGATCTCGGTGAAGCGGGCGACTCCGCCGAAGAGCCAGAGAGTGATGGACTCGATCTCGTAACCGTAGCGCATCGCGACGAGCGAGTGGCCGAACTCGTGGAGTAAGACGCCGAAGAACAGCCCGAGGGCGGCAGCGCTCCCCAGCACCCACCGCATCGACCCGGCGGTGAGCGGCTCGGAGGCGATCGTGGTCCCGAAGAGGCTGTTTATCACCCCCGTCAGGTTCGCGATGTCGGAGCCGATGAGCCAGGCGAACAGTGGGAGCACGAGGAGAAACGTGATGTCGAGACGGATGGGGATGCCGAACGCGCTCCCGATACGGATTCCTCGCATGTGAGTAGGTAGTCGGTTGAGGTTCTTAAACGGACGTGTCTACGCCGAGAGGGAGTGTGCCGAGCGTGGGGGTGTGCGTACGGTTGCGTAGCGGCGATTCGTCGTCAGCGGTATCGAGAGGGACGGAGAGACCGCGCCGACCGCCAGTCGGTGCGGTGGCGCGTGACGTCACGCGGTCTCGCCGCGTGACTCACGCGCGAGGTCTTCGCGAGTGAAACGAGTGAAGGCTCGAAGCGACCGAATCGCTTCGGTGGATGAACGAGCGAACGGACGTGAGCGAGTGAATCGTCTGGGGAGGGCGTGGACTCATCGCGCCCGTATACCGCGCGGCTTCCACCCCGTCGACCCCGCTCGTCAGCCCTCCTGCACCCACATCCGCCACTCGGAACAGCCGTACACCTAGTTCCAGGACCCACCCACGGGGTGAAAACGAACCGAAACGAGCCACCACACAGGGCGACAGACCTTACACCGACTGCGACGTTATCCGGCCCATGAGCGAACCCACCGCGACCGACACCGAACCCGAGCCGCTCGTTCGCCGCGCCGAAGAGATCCAGTACGAGGACGTGAGCGCGGCCGAGGGAATGAAGAAGGGCGTTCTGGTCTCCGAGGCGGACGGCGCGCCGCACTTCGCCATTCGACGGTTCACGCTCGCGCCGGGCGCGGAAGTCCCGAGGCACACGAACGAGGTCGAACACGAGCAGTACGTCCTCGCCGGCGAGTACACGGTCGGCATCGGCGACGAAGAGTTCACGGTCGAAGCGGGCGACTCGCTTCTCATTCCCGCGGGGGCGGTCCACTGGTATCGGAACGCGGGGGAAGAGGAAGGGGCGTTCCTCTGTGCGGTGCCGAACGGCGACGACGCGATCGAACTCGTCGACGACGCCAGCGAACGGCGCGCGTGACGATGCCGGAGAGAGGGACCGGCGTCGACGCTAGCCCGCTCGCCGAGACGGCTGTCCCTTCCGTCGAGACAGTGTCTTCGAGGGGAGTGTAGCAGCTCGGTTAATTTCAGGGAAGAGAACTTCGGGAGGATTTGGGTGAGAAACTGGTTACAAATCGGACAATATACTTCCGGATCGTCGGTCCAGTCGTAGACGCGTTCACACGCAGACCTACGATGTCCGGAGAAACCCCACGCGACGACGAATCCGAGACCAGCCCCGAGTTCCAAAAAGTGATCGAGACGGTTGAGAGTCAACTCTCCTCCCGACGCGGTTTCCTCGCCGGGTCGGCGGCGGTTGGCGCGAGCGCTCTCGGTCTGAGCAGCGGACTCGCGAGCGCCGATAACCACACCGGCGGGAACGGCAGTAACGGGAAGGGCGGCGCGGCGATGCCGAGCGAAACCCCGTTCAGCGAGGAGGGGACCGACGTCGACGTCCTCAACTACGCGCTCACGCTCGAACACCTCGAGAGCGAATACTACTCGATGTACCTCGGTCGACTCGGAGGCTCGCTCACCCAGGAGGACTTCATGAACAGCCCCGCGCTGAGCGGGTTCAACGACACGTTCAGGAGCAGCATCTTCACCCTGCTCACCACGGTCGGTGAACACGAGGCGACGCACGTCGACACCCTGGAGACCGTCATCGAGACGCTCGGTGGCACGCCCGTCGAACCGGCCGAGTACGACTTCGGCATCTCGATGGACGACGGGAGCGTCGAGGAGTTCCTCGCGGTCGCGCAGGCGCTGGAGAACACGGGCGTCTCCGCCTACGCCGGCGCAGCCGACCTGATCGAGAGCCCCGACCTCCAGCAGGCCGCCGTGACGATCCACGCCGTGGAGGGCAGACACGCGGCGTTCCTCAACGTGCTCAACGGCGAGTCGCCGTTCCCGAACGCCTTCGATCAGGCGCGAGAGATACCCGAGGTCCTCGAGATCGCCCAGCAGTTCATCGTCGACTCCTGAGGACGAATCGAGGTGCGGTCGGGACGTCGGGCGCGGCGTCGATCCCGGTCGGCGGATGTGAGGGCGACCCGTCCGACCGAGACGAACCGCTGAAATACCCCGTTCACCTACTCGAAGGCGTGTCACAGCAGGTCGGGCAGGTCGACACGCTGTTCCTCCACGAGCGGGGCGAGAACTTCCTCGTGGTGGTCCAGCGCGACGGCAAGCGGGTGTTCCGGGCGGTCCTCGAACTGAAGGAGACCTCCGCGGGACCCCGTCCGGCGAAGTTCCGCATCAAGCGCGGCTCCTCGGAGGAGCCGCGCGACCCCCAGCAGTTCGTCGAACTCGCCCGCCGCGCCGCACGGATTCGAATCTCACAGCAGACCTCCTCTCGTGCCCGTACCCGGCTGAAGGAGATGCTCGACGGCTACCAGCTGGAAGCGCTCACCGTCCGGACCTGCCGGTACTGCGCCTCGAACGGGCGGTACTCGCCCATCACGGAGGAGACGGCCATCAAGGCGGACCGCGACCACATCTGCCCCGACTGCGCCCGCCGCGAACTCGAACGCGAACTCTCGTACTCGGGGTCGATAACGGGTGCGGCGAAGGACCGCCTCGAAGAACTCCTGCTGCAAACGCAGGACCTCGACAAAGTGACGAATCTCCTCCAGGGCGGGTTGAACCCCGAACTCACCAAGTTCGACGAGGTCTCCGCCACCGTCGAGGACGTCGACCCCGTCGCGACGTCCTCGCTGGACCTCCACCCGACGTTGCAGTCACGCGTCGAGAAGCGGTTCGACACCCTCCTCCCCGTCCAGTCGCTGTCGGTCGAGAACGGCCTCTTCGAGGGGCGCGACCAGCTCGTGGTGAGCGCGACGGCGACCGGCAAGACGCTCGTCGGCGAACTCGCCGGCCTCGACAGGGTGTTGAAAGGGAAGGGTAAGCTCCTCTTTCTCGTCCCGCTCGTGGCGCTGGCGAACCAGAAGCACGAGGACTTCGAGGACAGGTACGGCGACGTCGCCGACGTCACCATCCGGGTGGGTGCCTCGCGCATCTCCGACTCGAACGCCTCGTTCGACCCCTCGGCGGACATCATCGTCGGCACCTACGAGGGGATCGACCACGCGCTCCGCACGGGGAAAGAGCTCGGCGATATCGGCACGGTCGTCATCGACGAGGTGCACACGCTCAAGGAGGACGAACGCGGGCACCGCCTCGACGGGATGATCGCGCGGTTGAAACACTACTGCGAGCGCCGGGCGAAACGGAAACGAGGGTACGACGGGGCGCAGTGGATCTACCTCTCCGCGACGGTCGGAAACCCCGAGTGGCTCGCTCGGAGTCTGCGGGCGACGCTCATCGAGTTCGAAGAGCGGCCGGTCCCCATCGAGCGACACGTCACGTTCGCCGACGGGCAGGAGAAGGCCAGGATAATCGACAAACTCGTCAAGCGGGAGTTCGACAACGAGTCGTCGAAGGGGTACCGGGGACAGACCATCGTCTTCACCAACTCGCGGCGGCGCTGTCACGAACTCGCGCGGAAGATCGGGTACGACGCGGCGCCGTACCACGCGGGGCTCGACTACGGCCGTCGGAAACGCGTCGAGCGTCAGTTCGGCGACCAAGACCTCGCGGCGGTCGTCACCACGGCTGCGCTCGCCGCGGGTGTCGACTTCCCCGCTTCACAGGTGATCTTCGACTCGCTGGCGATGGGTATCGAGTGGCTCTCCGTCCAAGAGTTCGAGCAGATGCTCGGACGGGCCGGCCGCCCCGACTACCACGACCGGGGGAGAGTGTACCTCCTCGTCGAACCCGACGGCGCCTATCACGGCTCGATGGAGATGACCGAGGACGAGGTGGCGTTCAAACTCCTGAAGGGAGAGATGGAGGACGTCGCCACCGTCTACGACGAGGCCGCCGCCGCCGAGGAGACCCTCGCGAACGTCATCGTCGCCGGCAAGCGCGCCAAGGGGCTGAACGACCGGATGCTCGGCGACATCGACACGACGCGCTCTATTGGGCGGCTCCTCGAGTGGGAGTTCATCGACGGCTTCGAGGCCACGCCACTGGGAAGCGCAGTCTGTCGACACTTCCTCTCCCCGTCGGAGGCGTTCACCCTGCTGGACTGCATCCGGAAGGGGTTCGACCCTTACGAGGTCGTCGCCGAGATGGAGTTGCGCGACCAACACTGACGCGGTCGTCATCTCACGTCTGACTGTCGTGTCGACCCGCCGGTCGACCGCAGACGCCAGCAGCGGTCGTAAAACCGACCGGAACGTCGAACGACCCCCCACAACACATATCAGACCCGTATCCCACGTGTAAAGCGATGGACGAGCGTCCAATGCGTCTCCTTCACGTCGACGACGACTCGGCGTTCGCGGAGACGGTCGCGCTGTTCTTACAGCAAGAGCGGGAGGCGTTCGCCGTCGAGACGGTGCCGGACGTACCGACGGCGCTCGACAGGCTCGAATCGGAGGAGTTCGACTGCGTCGTCTCCGACTACGAGATGCCCGGCGAGACGGGGCTCGACCTACTTCGAGCGGTCCGGGAGCGGTGGCAGGACCTCCCGTTCGTGTTGTTCACCGGCCGGGGGTCGGAAGAGATCGCCGCCGAGGCCATCTCGGCCGGAGTGAGCGACTACCTCCAGAAGAGCGGCGGGACGGAGCAGCACACCGTCCTCGCCAACCGGGTGGAGAACCTGGTGGCGGGCTACCGGAACGAGCGTGCCCTGCGACAGCGAATCGATGCCATCGAGACGGCACGCGAGGGTATCGCCCTGATCGGGTTCGACGGGACCATTACATACACTAACCACGCGTTCGCCGAGACGTTCGGCTACGGTGACGAGGGAGCGACCGGACACGGAGCGGCAGACCTCTTCGTCAACGACACGTTCGAGGCAAAGATCCAGCCGATCGCCGCCGGGGCTGAGTGGACGGGCGAGGTGCTGATGCGTCGGCGCGACGGGACGGAGTTGCTCGCCAACGTCGCCGTCTCGCGGACCGCCGGCGACGAACTCGTCTGTACCGTCCGGGACATCTCGGCTGACGAGCGCCGGGAACACGACCTCTTCGTGAAGAGTCGGGCGATGGAGGCCGCACCCTTCGGTATCGTCGTCACCGATCCGTCGCTTCCGGACAACGGCATCGTCTACGCGAACGAGGGGTTCGAGCGGTTGACCGGCTATCCGGAGTCGGAGATACTCGCGAAGAACTGTCGGTTCCTCCAGGGCGAAGCGACCGACCCGAAGCCCGTCGCGGCCATGCGCGAGGCGATTGCCAACCAGGAGTCGGTAAGGGTCGAACTCCGTAACCACCGCAAGGACGGCACGGTGTTCTGGAATCGGGTGTCGCTCTCGCCCATCCGTGACGACGACGGAACGGTCACGAATTTCGTCGGCTTTCAAGAGGACGTCACAGAACTGGTCGACGCGCGCCGGGAGCGAGAAGCCGTCCTCGACCGGGTGTCGGACGCCTTCTTCGGACTCGACCGGGGGTGGCGCTTCACGTACCTGAACGACCAGGCGGAACGCCTCCTCGAACGCAGCCGAGAGGAGCTCGTCGGGCAGTCGGTGTGGGAGGAGTTCCCGGAGGCGGTCGATTCGACGTTCTTCGAGGAGTACAGACGGGCGATGGAGACCCAGGAGACGGTCGCGTTCGAGGAGTACTACCCACCGCTGTCGACCTGGTTCGAGGTCCGGGCGTATCCGTCGAAGTCAGGGCTCTCCGTCTACTTCCGCGACGTCAGCACGCGGCGGGCGAACGAACGCCGACTCGAACAGCGGGCGAAGCAGTTCGATACGTTCGGGGACGTCCTCGCACACGACCTGCGCACCCCGCTGGCGACGCTTCAAGGTCGCCTGCAACTGGCCCGTGAGACGGGGGATGACGAGCACTTCGACGCCGCCGAGGACGCCCTCGATCGGGTCGAGACGCTCGTCGACGACCTCGCACACGTCATGCGCGAGGGAAGCGTCGTCAACGACGTGAGGCGGGTCGACCTGCAGTCGCTCGCTCGCGAACTGTGGACCGCCACCGATACGACCGAGGCGACGCTCGATGTCGGCGGGATCGGAGAGATACACGCGGACGAGAAGGCGCTGACGCGTCTGTTACAGAACCTCTTTCGCAACGCGGTCGAACACGGCTCTGCGAGCGGACAGGACGGATCGGACCCGGGTCCCGGAGCCGAATGCGGCGGTTCGGCAGTCGGCATCTCACTCGGCCCGCTCGACGACGGATCGGGGTTCTACGTCGCCGACGACGGTCCCGGCATCTCCGAAGACGAACGCGACCGCGTGTTCGAGCCAGGCTATTCGAGCAAGGCGGGCGAGTCGGGTTTCGGGCTCGTTAGCGTCAGACAGATCGCGATGGCCCACGGCTGGGACCTCGCCGTCACCGAGAGCGCGAGCGGCGGGGCGCGGTTCGAGATACGTGGCGTCGAGACGTCGGGAGGCGACGACCCCGGCGGCTGAAGGGAGTGGCTCACCGTGACTCCGGCTCGACCCCCGTGCTGTCGGCGTACCCCGAGCCTCCCTCCGGCGGTTCGGTCACGTCGACGTGCTCGCCGAGCCACGTCACGGCCTCGTCGACGGCCTCAGGAGAGCCCGAGACCTTGATACGCGTGGGGATACGGCCCTTCCCCGGGTAGCTCCCGACGCTCACGTCGAACCGCTCCCGTATCACTTCGAGTCGGTCGTTCAACGCTCCCTCGGGCGCGGGCGTGTAGAGGGAGTCGGAGACGACGTCGCCGTCGAACTCCTCGGCGACGAGGTCGAACATGACGTACAGTTCGTCCGGGATGCCGGGAAAGGCGTAGACGTTGCCGGCGACGAACCCCGGCCCGAAGCTCTCCTCGGTGACGAGCGGGCGAGCGTCCTCGGGGATCGCGGCCTGCGCGTCGAAATCGACGTCGAGGTCGTACGCGTCAGCGAGGTCGGGGTACTCCTCCACGTAGGCCTCCGCCTTCGCGACGATGCCTGCCTTCACGTCGTCCTCGACGGTCAGGTCGCGGTCGAGCGCGTCGGCGACGGCCGCCTTCGTCACGTCGTCCGGCGTCCCCCCGAGCCCCCCGGTGACGACGCACGCGTCGAACGCCTGGGAGAACTCGCGGACCGCGTCGGCGATGACGTCCCGGTCGTCCGGGATGGTGAGGACGCGCGTGACCGTGACGCCTCGGTCGGTGAGTCGTCGACAGAGCCACGTCGCGTTCGTGTTCTCGGTGTCGCCTGCGAGGAGTTCGTCTCCGACCGTCACGAGTGCGACGTCCATGCGCGAGGGGAGGGGAGGCGGGGCAATAGATGTACGGACACGCGCGGAGCAGGACGGGAGGGGGCGGGAACCGGCAACGCTTTTCCGAGACGTTCACGACTCCCGAGACATGACCGAACGGTGGCTCTACGCGTGGGGAGTCGGGTCGGTCGCGTTCGGCGGAGCCTCGCTCCTCGTCCCGCTGTACATCGTCCAGCTGGGGGCGACCCCCGTACAGCTGGGTATCCTCGCCGCGAGCGCGGCTCTCATCGGCGCGCCCGGTGCCATCGTCTTCGGGCGGCTCGCCAACCGGGTCGAACGCCGGAGGGCGCTGGTGCTCGTGACGCTCGCGGGCGTCGCCGTCGCGCTCGCGGTCGTCCCGTTCCTGTCGAGCATCACGGCGATCATCGTCGCGAACGCGGTGCTGTGGCTGGTCGTCGCGTCGGTCGCGCCGGTCCTGACGATGCTCGTCGTCGACGACGCTCCCGAACCCGCGTGGAGCGAACGCATCGGCCGCCTCAACAAGTACCAGGGGTACGGCTGGGCGGGCGGGCTCGTCCTCGGGACGATATGGCCGCTCGTGGCGACCCCGCTCGTCGGCGCCGACACGGTCACGCGAGCCCTGTTCTGGTTGCTCGCCGCCTGCGCGGGGGCGGGGACGCTCGGTGCCGCGGGGTCGCTCCCGAATCCGGCGCCGGCGGACCACGTCACGAGCGAGCGGCACGTCCGCCGCGTGGCTCGCCTCCTGTCGAGGTCGCGACGGGGGATCAGGGGCTCGACGTTCGCGTTCTCGCCGAACCGGTTGTACTGGACGACGCGGGGCATCCACCCGAACCGGCTCGTGGGGAAGATCAACCCGGCGCTGGCGACGTATCTGGTGGCTGCCGCGCTGTTCTTCACCGGCTTCGCCGCGTTCTGGGCGCCGCTCCCGCTGTTCTTCACGCAACTCGGATTCGGGCCGGGCCAGGTGTTCGCGCTCTACCTCGCGTCGAGCCTCGGTTCCGCCGTCCTCTACGAGGGTGCGGGACGGTTTGCCACGCGGTACGACGTGAGGCTCCTCCAGTCGGGGGCGCTCGCCGCCCGTGGCGTGCTGTTCCCGGTCGTCGGCGTCGTGACCGGTCTCGGCGCACTCGCGGTCGGGCTGGTCACGGCCGGCCTGGGGCTCGCCGCCATCGGGATGACCTGGGCGTTCATCGCGGTCATCGGGACCGCCATCGTCACGCGGCTCGCGCCGCCGAGCGTCCGCGGTGAGGTACTCGGCGTCCACACCGCGCTCGGGGCCGTCGCCGGCGGTGTCGGCGGCATCCTCGGCGGGTGGGCCGCCT
>JBEPYA010000099.1:0-13286 GCA_041641615.1 Salinigranum sp.
CCGAGGCCATACACAGGGTGGTGTTCGCGTCGTAGTAACGGGTGCCGAACCCACCGCGGGCAACCTTGCCGAGGGCGTAGGCGGCCTCGTTCGTCTGCTGACCGCTTCCCAGCACCGCGACGTTGTCGCTTCCCCCGCGGAGCGCCTCGTCGAGCCGCGTGACGACGATGTCGAGCGCCGTGTCCCAGCTGGTCGCGATCAGTTCGCCGCCTTCCCGGACGAGCGGTCGCGTGAGCCACTCGCCGTCGGGGTCGGCGGTCTCGCGGACGCCGCGTTGACAGGCGAGCCCCCGGTTGACGGGGTGACTCGCGTCACCGCGAACCGTGTCGAGCCCGTAGCCGCTGTCGACGCCCTGCTGGAGGTGTCCACAGCCGACCGCACACCGCATACACGTCGTCGGCGTCCACTCGCTCATCGGCCTCTCCGCCCCACCACGGGATACCCTGGTCGTTCGTTCGATCCGCTCGTGGACGCCGTCCCGCCTCCCGCGCTCGACAGGACGCCGTGACCGTGTGTGTACACTCCCATTGCTCGGTGATTACCACCAGATATTTTAATAAAATGCACCATAGTCGTTTCGATATGTGTTATTTCCTCTCCTAAGTCGAATAAATCCACATCTGTGCGCCCGTGTGCGGACGCACGGAGAATACCAGGCAGTCGGGGGTGGCCGACGAACTTTCACATCGTACAGTTGTCGTCGTCGTCGTGAGCCGAAGATAAATTCTATCTCTCGCATGTGAAATATACCTCCGTTTCCGACTTCGGGTGTGTGTCCGTCTGCTTCTCCCCTCGAAATTCTGTTTTTGTTAAATGAGAACTACTTTATGCCGCTATACAAATTTCTATCCATGCAAACGAATCAATCGCTCACCTCGTATGGAGATGAGTTCAGCAAGTTCAGCCTCGCGGGTGATGCCTGATGGCGAACAAGAAAGAGACGTGGAAGGAGGAGATGTACGGTGACGAGGTCCGTGAGAAGATCATCGAGTTCGCCGAGGAGGGGTGGGACTCCATCCCAGAGGACGAGCGCGACATGTGGTTCTCCCGGTTCAAGTTCTGGGGCGTGTTCCACCACCGCTCGGGTCAGGAGAGCTACTTCATGATGCGCCTGGCGAACACGAACGGCGTGCTCGAACCGGGGCAGCTGCGCGCCATCGGCGAGGTCGCTCGCGACTACGCCGTCGGTCCCGTGAAGAACCCCGAGTTCGGCGACGCCTGGATCGACCTGACCACCCGTCAGTCCGTCCAGTTACACTGGCTCAAACTGGAAGACATCCCGGCCATCTGGGAGAAACTCGAAGCCGTCGGCGTCACCTCCCGCTCTGCGGGCGGCGACACGATGCGCAACATCTCGGGCTGTCCGGTCGCCGGTCGGGACAAACACGAGTTCGTCGACTCACAGCCCGTCCTCGACGAGATATCCGAGAAGCTCCGCGGTGACGACGCGCTCGCCAACATGCCCCGGAAGTTCAACATCAGCGTCACGGGCTGTCGCGAGGGCTGTGCGCAGGACTCCATCAACGGTATCGGCCTCGAACCCGCCGAAAAGACGGTCGACGGCGAGGCGATCCGGGGGTTCAACGTCCGTGTCGGCGGGGGACTGGGCGGGCGGCAGCCGCGGCGGGCCCGCAGTCTCGACGTCTTCGTCGAACCCGCTCGGGCGTACGACGTCGTCCGGGGGTTCGTCGAACTCTACTACGAGCACGGCAACCGGGAGAACCGCCAGAAGAACCGGAGCCGCTTCTTCGTCGACGAGTGGGGCACCGAGAAGATCCGCTCGCTGCTGCAGGAGGAGTACGTCGACTTCGAGCTGATGAGCGAGGGGCAGAACCTCAGAGACGAGTACACGTACAACGCCGGCAGGTCCGACGAGGTGGGCAAGCACGACCACGTCGGCGTCCACGAGCAGACGGACGGGAGCTACTACGTCGGTCTGTCGGTCCCGGTCGGTCGGCTGACCGCCGAGGAGACCATCGCGCTGGCCGACCTCGCGGACGAACACGGCTCCGGCGCCGTCCGTCTCACCCGGCGGCAGAACCCGCTCATCATGGACGTACCCGAGTCGGAACTCGATGCACTGTTGGACGCCGAGTTGCTCGACACGCACAGCCCCGAGCCGAGCGTCTTCACGCGCGGCGCGATGGCCTGCACGGGGACGGAGTTCTGCTCGCTGGCGCTGACGGAGACGAAGGCACGGATGGCGGTCATGCTGCGCTGGCTGCGCGCGAACGTCGAGCTCCCGGGCGACGTCTCACAGATCAAGATCCACTACTCCGGCTGTACGGCCGACTGCGGACAGGCGATGACCGCCGACATCGGCCTCCAAGGGATGCGCGCCCGGAAGAACGGCCAGATGGTCGAGGCGCTCGACGTCGGGGTCGGCGGCGGCATCGGCACCGAGCCCTCGTTCGTCGAGTGGATCCGCCAGCGCGTGCCCGCCGACGAGGTTCCCGGCCTGCTGCGGAACCTGCTCGAAGCCTTCGCGGCCCACCGCGAGGAGCGCATCGTTCCGTCGGAACGACGAGACGGAGACGGCGAAGCCGTCGAGGGACAGACCTTCCGGCAGTGGGTGGAGTCGACCGGCGAGGAGGCACTCGTCGAGTTCGCCGAGCCCGAGGAGACCGACTACGTCGACCCCTGTCTGACTGACGCGAAGCAGTCGTGGTATCCGTTCGACGACGGGCAGAGCCCGGCACCGACCGACGCACACGGCAACCCCATCTCGGCGGACGACTGAGATGCGTCGCCGCCTGCTCGGCGTCACGGCGTACACGACGCTCGATTTCGTCGACGCGAGCGCGTACGGTATCGACTGGACCGACGAGGCACCGGCCGTCGTCGACGTCGACACGCCCGACGACCACGAGGACCTGGACGACGTCGTCAGGCTCAGCGTCGAACTCGACGGGACCCAGTTAGAGGAGGTGCCACCACACGTCGACCGGTTGGACCTCTCCCCCGCGCAGGCGCGCACGCTCGCGGAGGAGCTATCTACGTACGCCGACCGCGTGGAGAGCGAGCGAGACTGACGCCGAGACGACCTCTCCCGACACCTCCCATCGCGAACGAGTTCTCATCCGGGAGTCGTGTCTCTCTCCACGCGTTCGCTCACCAGACGACGTCGTCCCCGACGCTGACGGTTCCCGACTCGATGATACGGGCGTCGAGTCCGCCCCGGTGTGTGAGCGCCGTCACCGCGTCCGGCTGGTCTGCGAGGGACTGCATGTATCCACAGGGGTCACACAGGCCTGTCCCCTCGAACACCGCTTCACCGACGCGAAACCGTTCCCCGACGAGGTGATTGAGGGCGACCCCTCGCGTCGTGATGTTCCGACGGTGTGCGCCGGGATCGAACTCCACGCCGTAGTCCTCCGAAGCGGCTTTCAGTGCTTCGGCCTCGATGAGCGTAACGTCGCTCGGTTCGAGGTCCTCTCGCTCGTTGTAGATGCCATCGCCGCGGAAGTACCGGTCCCCTTCGAGGCCGCGGCCCGCGACGGCGTCGACGGACTCGCGCGGCTTCGGGCTGCCACCCGTCTCCGGAGCGATGTGAATGCGCTCGACTTTTCCGACCCGAGTACCCCCACCCGACGTCTCCTCTTGACTCATGCGTCGTACCACCCCGTCGGAGGAGAAAAACTCCCCGCGTGAACGACCGCTCGTTCCCGTTCGCGCCGGCCCGCGTAACCCTCCCTCCCCCGGTACTCCGAACGGCGCGTTCGGACATTTCGTATCGCGCTATTCGGTTTATCACACCGCGAGACGTCTCGGTCACGATGGGACAACATCACCGAGAGACGGCGGCTGGGCCTCAGTCGTCGCGGACCGACTCGAACGTTCCGTCGGCGATACGGTCCGTCACCCGCCCGACATCGACGTCGGGTATCACCTGCGGGTACTTCCGTCGGAAGAAGTCAACGACGTTCCGAACGTCGCGTTCGAGGAGTTCGCGGGCGTTGTCGTGGTCGGTCGAGACGGCCTGCGGCCAGTCGAACACCGTGATCCCCTCCTCGCTCACGGCGACGTTGTACTCGGACATGTCCGCGTGGACGTAGCCCGCCTCGTACGCTTTCGCCAACTCCCGGAGGACGAGGTCGAGGACCCCCACCGCCTGGGAGGGGTCGAGTTTCGCCCGCCCGAGTTCGACGCCCCCGAACTTCTCCATCACGATGGCGTGACGGTTGTGGTCGACCGGCCGGGGAACCGCCACGTCGGGGTAGAGGTCGGTGAGCGTCTCGTACTCGCGCTCGGCGGCCTTCCGCGCGGTGTAGAGCCACGAGACGTGGTGGTGGTCGGCCGTGTACTCGCGTCCTTTGTTCACCTCCCGGAAGTTCGTGTACCCCTCCCGGTGGAACTTCAGCGCGAGCGGCTTGTACGACTGGACCTCGAGGACGTCACTCTCCTTGCCGACCCCCAGGGGCGCGCCCACGCCCTCGACGGTGTCGCGCTGGGCGAACGTCCGCAGCGCCAGCGCGTCGTACCCCTCGAAGGTGAGCTGGTAGCCCTCGTACTGGATGGTCTTCCGCTGGACGAGGTCCCGGCTCATACACCGGTCGAGCCGGTAGTCGACGTTCTCGGCCGTGAGGTTAGCGAGATCGGGGAGTTTGCCCCGGTTGACCCACTCGGAGAAGCGCATCCCCTGCTCGACGCCCGAGAGCAGATAGAAGTCCTCGGGTTCGAGTTCGGTCATCAGGGGGGCAACGTTCCGCACCATGTGTGTGAGAGGGCGACGACGCGGTAAAAGCCCCGCGTGTCGGGCTGAATCGATGGGGCGGCGTTTCGAACCGCGCCTCGATGGGGGTGCGAGCGCTGATACCGGGTCGATGAACGCTATACTGCTATATCGAATCGACGCACTGACGACGAATCGGGTGGCTCTCTCGTGCGGGACGGGCGAAGTGAACGAGGACCGTCCGTTATTCGCCGAAGGGGTCTTCGAAGCCGCCGCAGATGAAGTAACGGACGTAGTTGCCGTGGGTACGATCGCCGGGGTGGTCTGCGACCTGCTCGTACCGAACGGTCCCTTCGGAGTCGATGACGTACGTCGCGGCGATGCCGGTGAGACCGTGGCTCGTCTCCTCGGTCCCGCTGTACTGTTCGGCGACCTCGCCGTCGGGGTCCGCGAGTATCTGGATGTCGAGGTCGTAGCGGTCGCGCATCTCGGTGGCGTTCCCGAGCGAGTCGGTCACGACCGGCAGGACGTCGACGCCGTCATTGAACCACAGGTCGTAGGAGACTTCGCTGAACGTCTGGAGCTGTTCGGCACAGAAGCTACACCAGCGGCCGCGGTTGACGAGGACGACCGTCGGGCCATCGTCGAGTATGTCCGAGAGCGTCACCTCCTCGCGGCGGTAGTTTCGAGTGTGAAGCCGGGCGCAGTAGAGTGTTCGAGGCTCACGACCTCCCGTCGTGGATAGCCGCCCCTTGCGCTGGCGCGGATTGACTCCCACCCGACACAATCGTCGTGAGTTCACATACCACAGCGCCGCGTTCGGGCGCACGTGTGTACTCCAATGGGCCTCCGCTACGCGGCCTCGGGTCGCATCCGTCCCATCGTCTGATCGAGGTAGAACTCGATCATCATGTACTTGAGCCACAGCCGCTTGAAGACGACGTTCAGCGTCCAGAACACGGCGGCGAGGACGGCTGCCGCCACGGCCTCGTACCCGAGAGCCGGGTGAACGAGGTCGACCGACATCAGGGCCGAAAGCGTCGGAACGGAGAGGTACACGACGGCGAGCAGTGCAAACCCTGCCCAGAGGCCCCTCGTCATCGCGGCCAGTGCCCGCATCCGTACAGTCTGCGAGTACGGTGTCGACTCCAGGTACGCGAGAAGCGCCCGCCACAGGTCCTCGTACTCGGTTACCGGGCTTCCCTGCTCCGGGAACCCGAACCGCTCGAGACAGAGCTTCCAGAACCTCTCCTGCATCCGGGTCTTGGTCTCGGCGTCGTGGTACGCCTTGAGTTCCTTCTTCATGTCCAGCGGCCCGAGGCGTGGCACGCCGGGTACGCGCTCGGCCCGTTCGACGGCGAACGTGACTGCCGGAGCGACGGTCTGCAGGAACATCCCGATCACGAACGAGAACACCGCTCCCAGTGCGAGTCCCGCCAGGTCGGGGGCTGGAAACACCACGCCGGCCTGCATCGCGGCGAGCAACAAGCCGAGGAGGACGACCGTTCCCGGAATCACGTCGGCGAAGACGTCCATCAGGCTGAGATGCGAGTGCACGCTGTTCGACATCCGTGTATTATGTGTGGCTAATAGTGATATACACGCCGGTCGGGTGAACTGGCGAAAGCTTGAGGCGCTCGTCCGTCCACCTTGTTGGATGGAAGAAGAAATCTACGAGTACACTGCGGACGACATCGACGTGACGTGGGACCGAGCGCGCTGCATCCACGCCGCGGAGTGCGTCCGCGGCCTCCCGGCCGTGTTCGACACCGACAAACGCCCCTGGGTCGACCCCGGCGAGGCGGCCGCCGACGCCGTCGCGGACGTCGTCGTCCGCTGTCCCACGGGCGCGCTCCACTTCGAGCGTCACGATGACGGCCCCTCGGAATCTATTCCGGACACGAACACCGTGACGCTCGCGACGGATGGTCCGCTCTACGCTCGTGGAGACGTGGAACTGGAGAACGCCGACGGCGACCCGCTCCTCCGCGATACACGGGTCGCGCTCTGTCGGTGCGGTGCCTCCGCGAACAAACCTCTCTGTGACGGGAGCCACGTCGACGCCGGTTTCGAGGCCGCCGGCACGGCCCCGAGGAGTGACACGAACGGAGGGTCCGGGGAACACACCGACGAGACGGGTAGGCTGACCGTCACAGCGACCCGCGACGGACCGCTCGTCTTCGAGGGTCCGTTCGAACTCCGAAGCGCGGACGCGCACAGCGAGCGACGCACCGACGCGGCGCTCTGTCGGTGTGGTGCGTCGGCGGACAAGCCGTTCTGCGACGGGACCCACGCGTCGGTCGGATTCGAGAGCGGAGAGGGCGCATGACCCGGTAGCGACGGCGACGTCGTGTTACACGGTACTGAACTATCGAAACACCGAGCGCCTCAGCGGCTCACTGAACGGGGTTTCGTTCCTCGAACGGCTGAACGATGACGAATCCGCCCTCCTGCGAGAAGTCGAGCTGGAACGTCTCGCCCGAGGACTTCCCGATGAAGCTCTTGAGGTTGAGGTCCCGCTTCGTCCCCGGAGAGACGTTACCGCTCCACGCGACGGTCGCCTGCGGGTCCGTCCGCACGGGCGTCGGCACGACGATGGGCTCGCCGTGGGTCGTGATGGCCACCTGTCCTGGCCCTTCGAGGTAGACGTTGAACAGGCCGCCGGTCGAGGTGCCGGCGATGCTGTCCATCATCTTGATGTCCCAGTCGACATCGCTCTCGAACGCGAGGATGTCGTTACCGTTGACGCTGATCTCCTCGCCCGCGTCGAGTTCGAGCACCTGCACCTCCTTGCCCTGGTCGGCGAGATAGAGGTGTCCGGTCCCCGAGGCCTGCATCATGACGCTCCCCTCGCCGGTCACCTTCTTCTTCAGCAGCCCCGAGATGCCGCCTTCGGTCTTCCGCTCGAACGAGATGTCGCCCGTGTAGGCAACCATCGCGCCGGCCTTGGCCATGACGCTCCCGTCGAGGCTGACGTCGAGCAGTTTCGAGTTCTCCAGTTGGAAGCCGTCGCCGCCTTCCCGCGGTGCGTTCTCGCTGATGAATTGATCGAGATCCATGTGTTGTGCTCCTCGCCACTCGTGTGGCTCGGTTGAACGTATACGCCCGACGATATAACCCTGTGTTCGTGACGGTGTCTCACGGGGGAGAGTCACGTAGTCGGTATGTTCACCCGTTTCGACCGAGCGCACCAGGCGGCAGGGGGACACCGTCGCGCTCGGGACCGGAGGCACAACCGCTTTGTCTCCGTCGGTCCAGCCTCCCGTCATGGACGAGACACCCCCGCCCACTGGCGAGTGGCGGCTCATCCGCGAGGAGTCCCGACCGGGACCGATGCAGATGGCGCTCGACGAGGTCGCCGCGGAGACGGCCGCGACTGGCGGTCCCCGTACTGTCCGTGTGTACCGCTGGGACCCGTCGTGTCTCTCGCTCGGCTACCACCAGAATCCCGACACGGTCGACTGGGAGTGGTGTTCGGCGGAGGGCGTCGACGTCACCCGCCGACCGACGGGCGGCGGCGGCATCTACCACGACTCGTTCGGGGACATCTCCTACTCCGTCACGGCTCCCCGCGAGGAGCTCCCGGGAAACCTCATGGACTGCTACCACTACCTGCTGGCTCCCGTCCTCGACGCGTTCGAGTCGCTCGGCGTTCCCGTCGAGTTCGTCGACAGAGAGGTACCGGCGCTGTACGAGCCGGCGTGTTACCTGCGAGCGCTGAACCCCGCCCACGACCTCGTCGTCGCGGGGACGACTCGAAAGGTGAGCGGGAACGCCCAGTACCGCCAGCGCGACGCCGTGGTCCAGCACGGCTCGATCACCTACTCGACTCGCCCCAACCGCCACCTCTCGACGTTCGCCGATCCGGCGGCGACGGCCGAGGAGTTCACCGAACGGGTCACCGGCCTCGACGAACACACCGACGCCTCGCGCGAGGAGGCCGTCGCGGCGTGCGAGGAGGCGCTCGCCACGTGGTGTGAGGCGAGTGAGGAGTCGTGGACGGCCGACGAACTCTCACGTGCGCGCGAGCGTGCGGAAGAGAAATATGCGACTGACGAGTGGATCCGCCGGCGGTCGCGCGCCCGGTCGTAAGCCCTCGACCGTCGCCGTCGTTCCGAAGCCCGCGCCGGCGCTCCGAAGCGCCTTTCTCCTCCAACCCCTTGCCCCACCACATGCGAGTAGGCGCACACGTTTCTATCTCCAAGGGCCCCCATCCGAACGACGACGAGACGCCACCGCACGGTGACCTCCGCAATGCAGTGCACCGTCAGGTCACCTTCGGCGGCAACTGCGGACAGATATTCACGCACTCCCCACAGGTGTGGGAGGACCCGAACATCGCCGACGACGAGGCCGAGAAGTTCCGGACGGCGACGGCCGAACAGCTCGACGGCCCGTGGGTCATCCACTCGTCGTACCTGGTGAACCTCTGCACCCCCAAAGACGGCCTCCGCCAGAAGTCGCTCGACTCGATGCAGAAGGAGATCGACGCCGCCTCCCTCCTCGGCATCGAGTACGTCAACGTCCACCTGGGCGCGCACACGGGAGCGGGTGTCGAACAGGGCCTCGACAACGCCGCGAGCGTCCTCGACGACCTCTCGATCCCCGACGACGTCACGGTGCTCATCGAGAGCGACGCGGGCTCCGGGACGAAGCTCGGCGGCGACTTCGAACACCTCGCGTACGTGCTCGACGCGTCGGAGCAAGACCTCGACGTCTGCGTCGACACCGCACACGCCTTCGCGGCGGGCTACGACCTCTCGACCGCCGACGCCGTCGATGCTGTCGTGGAGGAGTTCGACGAGGTGGTGGGTCTGGACCGTCTGAAGTGCATCCACCTCAACGACTCCAAACACGCTTGCGGCACCAACAAGGACGAACACGCCCACATCGGTGAGGGTGAGATCGGCGTCGAGGGGATGCGCCGAATCGTTACCCATCCGGACCTCGCGGACGTCCCGCTCGTCCTCGAAACCCCGACGGAGGACGGTCGCGGGTTCGCGTGGAACATCTCGCGCGTGCGCGAACTCGCGGGCGAGGCCTGAGACCGAAGTCGTCCCGCTCGACCCAACGCGGTTTTCCCCGCCGACCGAGTACGCGACCTGTGCGCAGGTTCACCGCCGACTACCTCAGACGGACCCGCCAGGGGATGTGGGACGGGTCGCGCGCGGCGCTTTCGCCCCTGGAACTCGGCGACTGTGAGCGAATCCTCGACGTCGGAGCGGGAACGGGGGAGCTCTCACGCGTCCTCGCCGAGGAGTCGGGCGGGGAGGTCGTCTGCCTCGACGCCGATCCGCGACTCCTCAACGTCGCACGCGCCGAAGCCGACCTCCCGGTCGTCGCTGGCGACGCCACCCGCCTCCCGTTCGCGAGCGAGTCGTTCGACCTCGTGGTCTGTCAGGCGCTCCTGGTGAACCTCCCTGTCCCCGAGGACGCGCTCCGCGAGTTCGCCCGCGTCTCTTCGAGCCTGGTGGCCGCGATCGAACCCGACAACGCCGCCGTCGGCGTCGACTCCACCGTCGAACGGGAGGTCGAACTCGAACGGCGGGTGCGAGAGGCGTATCTGGCGGGCGTCGCGACCGACGTCGCCCTCGGCGACCGCCTCCCCGAACTGTTCGCGACGGCCGGCTTCCGCGACGTTCGAACCCGTCGATACCACCATGACAAACGCGTCGAACCCCCCTACGGCACCGCCGACGTCGAGGACGCGAAGCGGAAGGCCACCGGCGAGGGGCTCGACGCCCACGAGACCGAACTCCGCCGTGGGCTCTCGGATGCCGCGTACGACGACCTCCGACGCGAGTGGCGGGCGATGGGACGGACGGTCGCCGAGCAGATGAGTGCCGAGAAGTATCGCCGCGCCGAGGTGGTGCCGTTCGACGTGGTCGTCGGCCGCGTGCCCGACTGAGCGGCGTCCGAGAGTTTCCGCAAAAGTATCAGCTCACGGACAGAGTTAAGCTGTCAAGTGACTATCTACTGTCATGGGTGGGACCCCGGCGGTGAAGACGTACGAAGCGGCGGCCGACTGTACCGATCCGAAACGCGCGACGGTGACCGTGCGTGACCTGGCAATCGAGGTCGACGCACCCGAGTCCTCGGGTGGGGTAAACCCCGGACCGACGCCCGTCGAGTACCTCCTCGGGTCGCTGGCCGGCTGTTTCAACGTGACCGGGAGCTACGTCGCAGCCGAGATGGGTCTCGACCTGACCATCCGGACCGTCTCCGTGTCCGGCGACCTGGACACGACGACCTTTCTGACGGGCGAGGGGAGCCGTGCGGGCTACGGACGCATCCGCGTCGAGGTCGAGGTCGAGACCACCGCCACCGCGAAGGAACTCGAGGCGTGGCGACGCGAGGCGGAGCGGCGGAACCCCGTCCTCGACACTATCACCCGTCCGACGCCGGTTGACGTCGACGTCGCTGTCCGGGTCGACAGCGACTGACTACCCACAGAGAAGTCGAACTTCGGGTCGCCCGATTCCGCGCCAGGGTGACTCGGTGAGAGGCTCAGACCACGTCCCCGCGGACGGTCGTCCCCGACTGGGTCGCGCGGTACTCTCCCAGCACGTCCGCCGCTTCGCTCGCCTGGTCCTCGTCGAGTCCGAGCATCTCCAGCGCCGCCGGGAGCGTCGGGAACGCGAGGCTCCCCTCTCGCAGACGGGACAGCGCCTCCTCGTCGCGCGTCCCGTCGACCCACAGCTGGACCCCGCGCGGATCGAGAATCTCCTCGTACGCCTTCCGGGCCACCGCGCCCTTCAGCCGCTGGGTGACGTTCTGGTCGAAGCTCGCGTTGCACACTTCGAGGTGGACCTCGTCGTCGATCTCTTTCAGAAGATGCGCGGCGAGACATTTCTCAGGTGCGGCGTAGCCGTTGTCGTTCGTCCGGAGAAATTCCGGGAAGCTCTCGGCCCACGACGCCCTGACCGACGAGCCGACGCCCTTGACACCGTATTCGGTCTCGAACCCCTCCCCCGCGGAGCGGTCACCACGCATGAGCATGTCCTTCGTGATGTAGACGTCGAGTCGGTCGATGGGGTCGAGGCCGAGGGCGACGTCGCCGTACACCCACACTTCGCGGACGGGGACGGGCATCTCCCTGGTCTCGACCGTCTCGAGTATCCGCTGTACGTAGTCGAGGGCGACGTCTCGGTCCATTACCTTCACTCGGGAGGGGACCCGGAAACGGCTTTCGCACCCGGGTGAGAGAGGAAAACAGTTGACATCCCCCGGTCCGTAGCGTCCCTCGTGCGAGACCCCTCGCCGGAGACGTTCGCGCGTAGGCTCGCAGGGCTCTCTCCGTCGGTGTTGGCCGCGTTCGTCGCGGACCTCTGGGCCGCCCGAGGCTACGAGACGCGCGTCGAACTCACCGACTCGGGCGCGCGTGTCGTCTGCACGCGTGAGGACCGGGTGACAACGGTTTTGCTCCCGGAGCGACGGTCCGTCGCCGCGCTACTGAGACGCGCGGTCCGTACACGACTCCGGCGCGGGGGTTCCGATGCCCGTGAGGACGGTGGCGTTCTCGAGTCGAGGGCAGCGGTGGACAGTGCCGATGCCGACACCGACGAACATGTCGACGACGCCGATGACGCGAACGCAGTCGACATCGTCGTCTCGCCCGACTCCGACGCGAGAGCGGAGTCGCTCGCGGCCGCTTCCGGTGCCCGCGTCTACGACGCCCGCTCGCTCTCCGACCTCGCACTCTACGGAATGGACCGCTCCGCGGCCGACGCAGTCTTCCGTCGACGTCTGGGAGAGGGTATCGAGGTTGCCAGGCCGGAACCGACTCTCGACGAGCCAGCACGGACGCCCGACGCCCCTACGCCGTCGTGGACGCGGTCCTGGGACGGTGAGGGGAGTGGACCCGACGTGCTGATCACCGCCGTCGCGGGTCTGATACTCGTCGCCGCGTTCGTCGTCGGCGGGGGCATCGGACTCGACGGCGTCGACGACAGCTCTACGGCCGAGTCAGTCATCGACGGGGCCCGACCGAGCCCCAGTTCGGAGAGAGGGGAAACAGAGGAGTTCGGGGATGTCGACCCGTTCGGCACCGGACCACCGGACGGGGACGAGAGCGCCCGTGACGACGCGACGGCTCCTCCGACCGGGTCGACGCTCGCCCCCGGTCTGACGGGGGAGGGAGTGACGAACCCGAACGCGCTCGCCGGGGCACACGCCCGCCGGGTCGACGGTCGGTCGTACGTCTGGCGCGTGACCTACACGGAGCAGTCGGACGAGGGAGTGGTGCGCGTACGGACCGTCCACCGTGTCCGGAACGCGAGCGTCTTCCGCGTCGACGTCGAGGCGACGGGCGACACCACCACCGACCCGGGCTACTTCGCGCCGCGTCCCGCATACGCCGACGGCGACCGGGGGTACGTCCGCTACGACCGGGCCCGTCGTCGGTCGATGGAAGCGCGTGACCACTACGCCGGCCACGCCGAGGCGGCCCTCTCTCGCCTGCTCCGCGCCGACGAGAGTTCGGTCCGCGCAAGCGACACGCGGGGGGCGGTCCGCTATCAGGTGGCGCTCTCCGGGTCGCCCGACCCGACCAAAGCGAGGTACCGAGCGACGGCGGTCGTCGCACCCGACGGGGTCGTTCACGCCGTCGACGCCC